>NZBG01000010.1 GCA_002687795.1 Candidatus Woesearchaeota archaeon | reverse complement strand
CCATGGGGCTCACCTCTTTTTTGTCCTTGCGGAACATAAAAGGGGCTAAGAGCCCTTTCTATATAAGGGTTTCACCAGAGCCTATTCTGGAATTCAAAAACTATTTAAATAAAGCCTTTCACTTTATTCATAAACTCAGCACGAGGTGAAAAACATGGGATGCGGAGAATGCGAAGGAGATGAAGGAGGAGGTGGGTGATTGCCCATCTTCAATTATAACTATCTTGCAAACCACACCTTTTCTTGATTATGAACAAAAAAGAAATAATAGAAAAACTCAAGAACTCCTTATTTTTCAGGGTCTTAAAGCTAATCAAGCTAAACAAAAAGCCCTTTCTATTAACATTGGTCTTTGACTTACTGTTCCTTATCAGCTTATACCTATTCAGCCAGCTTTTGAGCTCATTAATAGGAGCCAATCTAGAACAAATAGCAACATTCTTCACACTACCGTCATTAACCATCATATCCCTGCTCTTATTCTCCATAACATATATCTGCCTGCTTATCTTAATATATTCATTCTTCAAATACTGCATCCTTGACATAATCAAATCAATGACAGAAAAAACAGGGTTCAGCTTCAGAAGATTTGGCAGGTTTTTCCTCTTAAACCTTATAATATTTGCATCTGTTTTTATAATATTTCTTGCAATAACAATCATTATCTCCCTGGCAATAAAAAAGCAGTATCTTCAGATAACCACCTTAATAGTGCTTGTTCTCTTAGCGCTTATAACCTATTCATTCCTCAACTTCTCCCACTCATACTTCATGCTAAAGCCAGGCTCAATCAAGAGCACACTAAAAAGCAGCCTGAAAAAGACGTTCAGAAGATTATCTTCATACTATAAAATATACATTATCTCATTGCTCTTTTTCATTGCATACATTATAATCTATTATCCTTTTGCATTACTCTTAAAAAGCACCCTCCCCCAGAATGCCTTAAGATATCTCCCTATATACGTCAGGGCATTCACAATAATCACGCTAATAATAATATACCTCATCACAGCACACAACAGGATATATTTCTACATGAACACAAAAGAAGCAATAACCCCTCTATAAAAGGGCATTTACAAGGTTCATAATAGTAAAGTTTAAATATTTATTGTAACCTCTTTGTTATAGAAGATAAATATTCAATATAAATAATCTAATAGCTATTTAAGAGTATATAAATGTGGGGGTAGTTTTTATGAATAAGAAAATGTTTAATGTTCTCTTTAGAGAGAAACCAACAATGATGTTAGTAGGGTTAAAGAACGCTAAGTCTGAAGTATATGCTTCCTCCTTGGCAAAGTCTATCGACTGCACTTATTCTCATGTTGTTAAGATACTACAGGAGATGCAGAAATCAGGGCTTATTAACTTTGAGAAACAGGGAAGGTTAAAACTGTTGACACTAACAAAGATGGGCTCGGATATAGCTGAAAATATAGACAGTATCAGGAACACATTATAATTCTAAAAATGCCTGAAATAGAATCATATTCATTTGGTTCAATACTAATCAAAGGCATAAAGCATGAAGATATAAAAATAATCGGTGAGAAGGTAATAGGCTGGCAATACACAAAGCACCATACTGTCACAGTCCAGGACATAACAGAGATTACTGATTCCAACCCTGAGGTTATTGTTATAGGCACCGGCGCTTCAGGCCTGGTGAAAGTAGAGGATGAAGTTATAAAACTAGCTGAGCAAAAGAACATAAAATTGGTGATCAAGCCCTCTGCAGAAGCATGCGATGAATACAACAAGCTGCTCAAAGAGAACAAAAAAGTGGCTGCTATCATTCATTCTACATGCTGAACAGAGCTTTTTGCTCAGTAATGCGATCTTCTATAAATTATCATTGCCGCCAGGAAAAATATCCCTGTTAAAACAAGCGGAAAGTACTGGTTCATCTCAGGTATCTCCTCAACAACAGCAAAAGTTATTATGCTCGGGTCAAAAATAGAAATTGAGAGAAATGCAAGCGAGAGCAGAATAAGAGCCAGAACTAATCTATCCCCTGAATCCTTCTTATTGGTTTTCTTAGCTCTTGCAGCCATAATTATCTATTAGAAAAAAGGATATATAAAAAGCTTTTTATCTTTTTGGGACATTATCTTTTTCTGGGACCCTAGAAATCCGCCTGTAATATTAAATTAGCAATCAAACTCTGGATGATAATCCAGATTTAGGCGGATTTCTATGATAAAGCAACTTTTTATCCTGCTTAAAAAAAGACCAGTCCTTTACCCTGAAGAACTGGCTTGCAATAACAAGAACAGCCCCGCTCACAAACTTAACTATAGCAATATCACCAAGATCCCTAAACACAAGGAACCTTATAACCGAAAGCGTTATCACCACCAGCCCGAATGTAAAGATACTAAGGCTGGCATAAGGGGCATATTCAGGGATAATAACCAATGTTGAGAATATTAACAGCGCAGAAGCTATGATAAAAATCTTCGCCACCCCGGAAACGTTCCCAGCATGCCTCAGCTCCAAATAAACAAAACAGATAACAAGGATGATGAGAGCTATGAAACTTAGAACCAGCTTGATTTTCTCTATCCTTTCCGGAGGGAAATGCTCTTTCCGCCATCTTCTGGCCGGCAGCACCAGCTTGTTAAGAACATATTTTGGGCACTTAAGGATCATCTTTTGCTTTTGGTGTTCTCCGCATATTTTTTAAGATAAATAGCTTTCTTAAAATGCCTGTAAAGCTCAAACGCATAAACAGAGAAAAGCAAAAACCCAATCAGCGTTACGATATCCGCCCATAGGTAAGGCAGCTTAAACAGCCTTATATACATCAGCCATGAAATGGTAACCAATGCAAAGCCTAATGAATACTGGGAGCTTATAAGCCCTTTTTTTATTTCATCTTTTTTAATAAGCTTTGTCTTTTTGCCTATTTCGTTAATCAAAAGCTCAAGAATCCTCATAGCCTTCAGCCGATAGTACATGGTAAAGATTATTAATACTATCACAAAAACTATCTTCAGCAGGAATATATAGTACTCTTCCGGTATTTTAATTCACCTCTTTTTTTATGATTTAGGCAAGGGTTTTTCCGTTTTCTTAAACCAGTTATATATCTTATTCCTAAAGCTTTTCCTCAGCTTAACAGAGCCTGTCTCCTTCTTGAAAGACGGCTTCTTCTTAGAGAGTTTTTTCCTGTAAGCGCTTCCTTCCGGGACAAAAACCTCCTCCTGCTTGGAAAAGCGCATCTTCTTATAGATAATTATGCCTGCCAGCAGGAACATCCCAACAAAAAAGGGCAGGAGAAAGCTATTTGCAGAGGCAGGAACCATGTTATCTCCGATTACCATGCCTGTTATATTAGGCTTTATGATAAGAAGAGAAGACAGCCCCAGCAGCAATATAGCAAAGGTATAAGCAAGCATGGTGCTCTGGTGCTCCCTGCTCTCATTCCTGAACCTTATAACCTTATCAACAAACATAAACGATTCTTTTATTAAATCAGTTTTCTCATCCTCCTCAATGCATGTAAAAATCCCCTTATTCTTCTGTGATTTTATCTTATTGATAATATAGAATGTAAACTTCCCAGCCCTCTTAAGCACGCTGCTATAAACATTAAGGGTTGACAAAGAGTCAAAAACAATAACATCAAACGCCTCTGACCTCAACGCCTCGCTGATAGCTATAGATATCTCTGTCAATGCGCTGGGAGATGAAACCATAATAGAATTATCATACGTTTGGTTTGGAGTTATATACGATGTAACCGCATCAATAAAAAAGACCTTATCAGTCTTAATACCCTCTGACTTGAACTTCTTCATCAAAGAATTTGTTGTCTTATTTAATGTAACATAACAGACCCTCTTTGTCTGTATATTCTTCATCAGCTCTCCTATAGACTCATTATAATAACTGGAAGAGAAGATTGACAGAATCACAGGGTTTGACTCAAGCTCTTTATTAATGTCAAGCATACTGCTGTTAATAAAAGAATGTATATATAAAGTTTATTGTTGTTAGCAAATTAAAAACCTTTATATATAATATAACCTAAGGTTTGCATCATGAATAATAAAAAAAATAATTCTCGCTTATTCCACAAGAAAAACAGCTCTCATCCAGTCCTGAAGACAAAGCCAACATTTGGCCAGAAATCTGCTGACTCTGTTACCAAGTGGGTTGGAAGCTGGGGCTTTATTATAGGCTTATCAATTTTCCTGATGATATGGGTAATGTTAAATGTTTATATGGTGCTCAACAGATGGGATCCATATCCTTTTATACTGCTTAACTTCGTTCTCTCAGGTTTAGCAGCCTACCAGGCTCCAGTTATCCTTATGAGCCAGAACAGGCAGACTGAAAGGGACAGGGTAAGAGCGGAATATGATTACCATATAAACAGGAAAGCTGAAAGGGAGATACAGGCAATAAAAGAGGACCTTGATTATATCAAAAACATGGTAAGCAAAAAGAAGGTTAACCTTGCGCAGATAAAAATGAAGAAAAAGCCAATATTCAAGCCTTACCAGCCAAGGATGCCAAGAGGAATTTAAATTACTATCCTAAAGTTAAAATAAAGCTTTTTAACTAATGTTTACTAAATCTAGTCTTATGTATGATATAATCACTGTAGGCTCTGCAACAGTTGACGCCTTTGTTAATACAGAGAACAAGCTTTTCATAGGCAAAAAAAGGGTACATGTGCCATTCGGCAGCAAGATTCTTATCAAAGAGCTGAAGTTTGACATAGGCGGGGGAGGCACAAACAGCGCAGTTGCGTTCTCAAGGCTTGGCTTTAGAACAGGTTACATTGGGAAGATTGGTATGGGAACAAACAGCCAGAGAATTATTGCTTTATTAAAAAAGGAGAATGTTAACCTTTCTTTAATATCAAGGGAAAACACAAGAACAGGCTTCTCTGTAATACTTGATGCAAAAGGGCATGACAGAACAATCCTTGCTTTTAAAGGCTCTAATGATGACCTATTATACTCTGATATCATAAAAAGCAAGCTAAGAACAAAATGGTTCTATTTCTCATCAATGATGGGGAAATCCTTTGAAACACAAAAGAAATTAGCTGTTTTTGCAGAGAAAAAGGGCATAAAGATATTGTTTAATCCAAGCTCTTACTTAGCAAGGAAAGGCGTGGGGTATATCAGGAGTATCTTGACTAGAACCAATATACTTGTTCTAAACAAAGAAGAGGCTGGTTTGCTTATTAATAAAAAATCTATAAGCAGCCTTCTCCATGATTTGCATAAAAAAGGGCCTGAGATTGTTGTAATAACTGATGGAAAGCATGGAGTTTATGCTTATGATGGGAAAGATAATTATTTCCTAAAGCCGCATGGGGTTAAGGTTCTTGAAGCAACCGGCGCGGGTGATAGCTTTGGAGCAGGGTTCTTAGCTGGGGTCATAAGAAAGAATGACATTGAATTTGCACTCCAGCTTGGATTAGCGGAAGCAGAGTCAGTGATAACACATTATGGCACTAAGAACAAGCTGCTAACATTGAATGAAGCAATGAGGATTATAAAAAGAAAGCCTGGGAAGATAAGTAGGAGTTAAGCTCTCACTTCAGTATGTTCTATATCAGCTTTTAGCATATCTTTAAACATGTTTAGCTTTTCCTTAGAATAAGCCTTTTCCTTCTCAAAACTCTTATCAAGCGTTGTCTTATTGCTAAACTGCTGGAAAATGAACCTTTTACTTCCCTTAAGCCATTCTCTTATCTTAATGATATCCTCTTTCTTAATTAAGGAAGGCGTGCAGGTCATCCTGAACTCATAATCAACATCAGAACTCCTGATAATATCCACACTCCTCTGTACATCTTCTTTGTTTATCTTCACCTTAGCAACCTCATCATATCTCTCCAAAGGCGCTTTTATATCCATAGCAACATAATCCAGCAGATTCTCATCAACTAATTCTTTTAATACCCCAGGATTAGTGCCATTTGTATCAAGCTTTACAAGGAAGTTTAGCTGTTTTACCTTCCTAATGAACTCCTTTAAACCATCATGAAGCGAGGGCTCACCACCTGTAATCACAACCCCATCCAGCCATTTACTCTTGGCCTTAAGATAATCAAGCACATCCTTTTCCTCAATATCAGGCAATTTCTCATGATTAACCACCAAATCCCTATTCTGGCAGTAAGGGCATCTCATATTGCATCCAGAGAGAAATATGATTGAAGAAACCTTATCAGGGTAATCTATTAAAGAAGTCTTCTGGAAGCCTTTTATGTTTAACATTTGTACAAAGAAACTGAAATAACTTTTAAGCCTTTCCAACATCTGCCAAGCTCTTATTCTCAATCAGCCTTTTTACTTCCTCTATGTTATTCGCTCTCCCTATTAATTCTCCTTTCTCATCAAAAAACAAAACAGTCGGCACACTCATAACCTCATACTTCCTTGCCTCCTCTATGCCTTCATCAGAGGTTGCATCAATCTCTTTGCCTTCCATGCCCTGAGTTTTCATAAACTCCTTAACAGAAGGGCAGTTAGGGCACATTGGCGTGAAAAACAGCTTATAGCTTTTGATCATTTTGAGCAAAACTTGACAATTCTGTCTTAAAGGGATGTTCCAATGACTTCTTTTCCAGATACTCCTTTCTGTCCTTGAACTCTTCCTTCTTACCAATATTCCAGTTCTTTATAGGCCTGTAATAACCCACTATCCTTGAGAACACCTCAGTCTCCTCTCCGCACTCAGGGCAGTTAAGTTCTTTGCCCTTAATATAGCCATGCGTTTTGCAAACACTGAAGGTAGGTGTTATTGAAAAATAAGGCAGCCTTGTATTATGGGCTATCTTCTTAACAAGCCTTTTACAGCTCTCTCCTGAGCACATCTTCTCACCAAGGAAAGTATGGAAAATTGTGCCCCCAGTATACAACGGCTGGATATCATTCTGGTGCTCTATAGCTTCAATCGCGTTATCTGTAAGACCAACAGGAAGGTGTGTGGAATTAGTAAGATAGGGCGCATCCTCTCCTGCAGTAATGATGTCAGGATGGAACTTCTTGTCAAACTTTGCAAGCCTGTAAGCTGTGGATTCTGCAGGCGTTGCCTCAAGATTATACAGGTTACCTGTCTCTGCCTGGAGCTCTTTTATGGTATCCCTCATGGACTTTAAGGTGTTTATTGTTAATTCCTTGCCTTCCTCTGTGCTGATATCCTTTCCTATAAGGTTAAGGCTTGCTTCGTTCATGCCGCACAATCCAATTGTGGAGAAATGGTTCTTAAAAGTTCCTAAATAACCCTTGGTGTAAGGCATCAAGCCGTTCTTAAGATTTCTTTCAACAACCTCTCTCTTTATCTCAAGAGATTCTTTCGCAAGAATCATATAATGCTTTATTCTTGCAAAGAACTCTTCCTGGTTCTTAGCTTCATATGCAAGCCTGTTGACATTTATTGTGACAACGCCTATAGAACCTGTACTATCTCCAGGACCCCACATGCTTCCGGGCCTGTTCATAAGCTCGTTCTGGTCAAGATTAAGGCGGCAGCACATAGCCCTTATTGAGCTAGGGTCAAGGTTACTTCCAATATAATTCTGGAAATAAGGAGTGCCGTATTTGGCTGTAAGCTCAAAAAGCAGCTTTGCGTTCTCATTATTCCAGTCAAAATCTTTAGTAAGATTATAAGTAGGAATAGGGAATGAGAAAGTCCTGCCGTTTGCATCCCCTTCAATCATAACCTCAAGGAAAGCCTTGTTTATCATATTCATCTCTTCCTGGCAGTCGCTATATGTAAAATCCTGCTCCTTGCCGCCAACTATGGCTTTCTGGTCTTTCATATCCTTTGGCGGGACCCAGTCAAAAGTAAGGTTAGAAAAAGGATACTGCGCTCCCCATCTTGAAGGGATATTCAAAGAAAAAACCAATTGCTGCACAGCCTGCTTTACCTGTTTATAAGTTAAGTTGTCAGTCTTCACGAATGGAGATAATAAAGTGTCAACAGAGCTGAATGCCTGCGCACCCGCAAACTCCATCTGCAGGCAGCCAATATAATTAACCATCTGATGCACAACAGTGCCCATATGCTTTGCAGGCTTGCAGTCAACCTTATTAGGTATGCCTCCAAAGCCTTTCAACAAAAGGTTCTTAAGGCTCCATCCCGCGCAATAGCCAATAACCCCATGGGACAGATCATGGATATGGAAATATCCATTAACATGAGCATTCTTTATATCCTCTGTGTACATCTCATTAAGGTTATAATGAGCCATAACCTTGCCTGCAGTGTATAATAATAATCCTGAGAAGGAATAAGCTTCATTGCTGTTCTCCTTAACCCTCCAGTCATCCTGCTTTAAATAAGAATTAATAGTGTTCTGAGCATCAATAAAGGTTGACTTTGCTTCCCTTAACTTTTTATGCTGGTTCCTATATAAGATATAAGCTTTGGCAGTCTTTGCATGGCCGCTCTTAATAAGCACTCTTTCAACAACATCCTGAAGCTCTTCAACAGTAGGAGTATCATTATTATCATGCTTATATTCAAGGATGGTTGTAACCTTATTCGCAAGCTTTTCAGCAGTCTCTTTGTCATGGCCGCCAACAGACTCAGCAGCCTTGAAGATTGCATTGACAATTTTTTCTTCTGTAAACTCTACAATCCTTCCATCCCGTTTTCTGATATTCTTAATCATTTATACTATTCACCTCTTCCCTTTCTTCAGCAGCTTATGCAGCTCTTCCTCGAACTCCTTCAAATCAGCAAACTCCTGATAAACAGATGCAAACCTTATATACGCAACCTTATTGAGCTTTTTCAGCTTCTTTATAACAAGATTGCCAACCTCTACGCTCTTAATCTCATTAGTCGCCTTGCTTTTCAGCTCAGCCTCAATATCATCAACCAGCTTATCAATCTTCTCTGTTGGGATAGGAAGCTTCTCGCATGACTTTAAGATTCCCGACCTTAGCTTCTGCCTGTCATACTGCTCCCTTTTATCATCCTTCTTGACAACCACTAAATTAAGGTCTTCAATCCTTTCATAGGTTGTAAACCTCTTCCCGCACTTTAAGCATTCCCTCCTTCTCCTTGTGACCTTTTCATCCTCAGTCTCTCTCTTATCCAGCACTTTTGTATCTTCATTATGGCAGTAAGGGCAGATCATTTGTGCAAAATATAAGTTTTTACTACTTTAGGTTAACCACAACATATTGTGCATATTATAATTGAAAACCACAATATGTGGTAATTTCTTAGAATGACCTATATATAAATATTTTTGTTCTGCAAACTATAGTTTGGGAAATAAGGATTATAAGAATACAATTATCTTGCTTATGAGCTGAACACTTCTTTAATAAACGTGTATGCATCAGGACATATAAAGGGCAAATTCATTAGGGAATGTCTGCATGGAACAACCAGATGAGCATTTTCACCATCCAAGCTAACTGATTCAGATAAAATAAGGCCATCTCCTTTCTGATCAATCTCCCCTGCAATAGTATAATATTCAATATCTCCAATAGTTTCATCTCCACTATTCAAAGATTTCATAAAATCATGGTTTTCTGAAAGCTCAATAAAATCTAGGTTTATCCTTGATTTTCCATCTTCAACGAGATAATTCGCAAACCATCCAATATTATAAAGCCCTCCATGGTTTGGAGTTCCCAACAGAATTAGTCTTCTTATAGATGAATTATCGATATTCTTGATATAATAACGAACTACAATACCCCCCATAGAATATGTAATAACATCAACTTTATCAGCTCCTGTACAGTATTTAACCTTTAAAATTATCTTATCAACATTTTTACTATAATCTTCAATCTCAAGTAATTCGAATTGTTTGAGGTATGTAGCCCGAATTATTATAGGAATCTTTGAATATCGTAACTCTGCGCATGTTGTTTCGGATGTAAATAATCCCTTATTCCTATAATCGAGATCCTGAGATAATTTATTCTGCATACTTCTTAATATAAATTCTGAGAGTCGCGGACTATATGTTGGATTGAATCCATGGAATAATATCAATGGGAATGTATTTTTAGGTGCATCACCAGGAGAATCATCAACAGAAGAACTAATAATTATGCTTTTTACTTTACTTCCCGTATATTCTGCATTTATTGCTATTAATGTTATAATAATTAGTATTATTATTATAATCAGAATTTTGATATATTTTTTCATCTTCATATAAGAATACTAACTAAAATGCTTATACACTCCATAAGTAAAATAGCCCTGCAGCTCATTAATCTGCGTCAGATTTGGAAAAACCTCTCTCTCCAATGAGCTGATATCCTTAAGATAATTAAAAACATCAGGCTTAAAGATATAGATGCCCGCATTGATAATAAAAGACTCTGTCCTCTCCTTATCCTTGAAAAAAATCACATTATCCCCTTCAAGCGTAACAGAGCTGTAATTATGCGGCGCTTTGCTGGTAATAAGCCCTATTGTAGCAACCTTATTAGACTTAACATGCTTATTCATCATCTTTCTTAGGTTAAACTCATTATAAGTATCCCCGTTAATAACCACAAAGCTCTCCTTCAGATAATCCCTGACAAGATTTAAAGCAGAAGCTGTTCCCCTTGGATTCTTCTCATAAACATAGTTCACCTTTACCTTAAGCCCGGAAATCAGCTTATTAATCTCATTGATCTTATCATTCGGCTGTGTAACAAGATAAACATTATTGATGCCGTTCTCAATCAGGAACTTCAGATGCTTCACAATCAGCCTGCTCCCCTGGAACTCCTCAAGCAGCATGCCAAAATCCTTCTTATGCACTAATAACACAGCATCCTTGATAGTCTGCTCACCAATCCCTTTCCTCAGGAAGAACTCAATAGCCTGGCTCCTGCTCCTGATAATAGAGCCATCCACCTTTGAATCAATCAGCTCAAGCAAAGGCTGGTCAATAGATATAGCTATCTTTGTTTTATTCATACTAAAGAATACCTTAAACGGAAAGGATATTTAAATATTGTGGAAATGCCTACTCACTCTCCCCATAAAACTTCTCATCCACAACCTTAAAATACTCACTCACCCTGTTAACAATGGAAGGAAACAAGAACCTCTCCAGCTTCTCCTTAAAAATATCCGAAAGCATTGAATTCTCAGATATTCTGTAGCTGTTAGCAACCTTCTCAATAAGGAAAATATCCCTCAGCCGCTTCAGCTGCCTCCTTATATTAGAAGAAGCAATGCCTAACAGGACAAGATTATACTCTTTCCTGTTCTTTATCACTAACTCTTTGATATTTTCTGAGGATAATTCTTTACCCTTGTTCTTAAGCATGACATAAAAAACATCAACAACAATATCCCTTGAATCACCCGGCTGCAGCAATCCTATGGACAAGCATAATTTTCTTATCAATTCTCTATCAGAAAAAGAATCCGGCTTCTCATACCTTCTCAGAACTATCTCAGCAAGCGGAGTATCCTTTGAGATTGTATTCTTCATTCATTCCTCTTTTAATAGCTTCTCTTTCTGAATATCTTAACAGCAAAAACAACCAATGCTGAAAAAACAACAAGATAAGCAAGAACTACAGCAATTACATATTTATATCTTTCTATAAAAGAATCTGGCCTCACAGAAATTGGCTGGATTGCAGTGGTTGTGATGCTCTCCATACCCCCGGTTTCCTCTTCCTCCTCCTGCTCAGGAGCTTCAGCCTCTTCCTCCTCCTCTTCTTCTTCTTCTTCATTCCCGCACAACACGTTTAAATCAAGGCTTTGCTCAAGCACCCTGCTGCCATAAGCTGCCTTCAGCCTTAAAATATAACTGCCCCCATCAACATCATTAGGTATATCAATAAACAGCTTCTCTTCATATGTGCTGTCGCTGTCATAAGGATCCTCGGTGAGGGTAAACACCCTGTTTTCATTTATATCCAAATCACTGTTACTGACAGACAGCTCAACATCCTCTTCCTCATTCGCTCCAATATTGACAATCTCTATGCTAAGATATGTAGAATCAGGGCACACCAGCGAACTCTCCTCCAAATCCGCCTTAATCAGCTTCAAAAGATGGCTCTCCTTATCTAAATCCAGATACAAAGCCCAGGAAACTGTATGGCTTGTGCCGTTCTCATCCTTTCCCTCAATCTCTATATCAACAGTGTAGCTGTCCTCCTCAACCTCCAGAGGCAGGGAAAAATCCACTGTAACCTTCTTATCCTTATCAGCCTTCAGGTTAAACTCATCGCTCTCCTCTTCCAGGTCATCATCATCATCAATATTCCTTATATACACAGTAACAGTAATATCCTCAATCTCAATATCCTCTGTTCTTGTAAAATTATTCATTACTTCTATCTCAAAGCTCACCTCTGACTCAGGCGCAGCCTCATCGCTGATAGTATCACCTTCCTGCAGGTTCTTATCAGTCTTATCACCCACATCAACATCAAGGTCTGTAATCAAAAGCTTAGAAGCTGACGCAGAAAAAGAATACAATAAAACCAAAATAATCAGTAGTATTAATTTCTTAATGTTAATCACCAAAATACATAAAAAATATTTTTCAATCAACCCCTTTTAATTTTATATCAGTGTAGGAGATACAAAATCATTTAAATACTTTGCGACTTATAGAGTGTACTGTAGGGATTATTTAATCCTCTTAAACAGCTTCTCAATAGACTTGGCATCCCAGCCGTTCTTATAAAGCTCAAGCTTAAGGTTATTCAAAGAACTCTCTTCCTTATAATACCCCTTTGCCATAGCATCCTTGATAGAAGCTACAGTCTTATCAATAACATCATCCAGCTTTTTATCATCCGGAGACTTGCCGCCGGTTTTATGGAAATAAACAACCCCAAAGCCAACAACAGGAACAACTAAGGCTGCCAGGATCAGCCTCCAATAAGACGCTGCCGGAGAGCCCACCTCCATAGCCTCAATCTGCTCAGCTAATGCTAAAATAACTGACTGCCTTTCGCAATCCTCAACGCTGATATCCTTGGAAACCTCATAGCTCAGATCCAGCTTATCAGACAGCTCTGTAAAATGCCATACAATCAAAGGGTCATCAGAAATAACCTTAAAATTCTTATTCTTAAAAGCAACCTCGTTCAGCTTCTCAGCCATGCACTTCGGGATCTCAAGGAAAACCTTTGTATCCTTCAAGACCCCTTTAGGCACAATAGTAGTAGTAACCGTTGTCTTACCAGCCTCTTTCACTATCCTCTTTGTGATCTCTGTTGCATCCTGGGTCTCCTCAATCTTATCCTTAACCTCCTCAATATCCTCATCAGTAACCTCTGCTATATTTACCTCTGCAGCTATCTGGTTAAGCAGCTCCTCTGTGATTTCCTTATCTATAGAATAAGAAACACTCTCCAAGCCTCCCGTACCGATGTTAGGTATAGCATGCCTCACAACAGGGTCGGCCTCAACCACGGTGAACGCAGGCTCGCTCCTTATCTGGTCAACATTCTCTGCAATAGACTTTGGGATTGTAACAGTAAGCTCAACATTCTTCAGCGCCAAAAAGGTTTTAATGTTCTTTAACCCTAACTTGATAGTGCTTTGGTTGCCCTTAAGGCTAAGTTCTCTCTTAAGTTCATAGCCAACACCCTCATCCTTGATCACTCTGCCCAACAAAGTTGTAATTTCCTCCTCAGAAACCTTAATCAGCGGCTCTTTCTTCTTAAGGAAATCAAACAGGCTGGACTCCTCATCACTCTCTCCTGCGATATCCCCTATTAAATTAGCCTCGCCTTCAACAGCAAACTTAACAGCTGCCTTCTTGCCATTGCAGAACAGCTCCAGAACATTATCACCCGGCCTTGCCCATATCTCAAACTTGTTTGTGTAGAGTTTTTGCTTATTGCCATAATTCAGCTGGTATTCACACTCAACATCCATGTTAGTGGAATACTCAAGCATAACAAAATTATCCGGGTATCTCTCACCCTCTTTAGGAGAAACTATGTTTATTTGTAATTCTTCTTTCTTATGCAGGCATCTTGAGCCGCATGAGCCAGGGTTGCCGCACTTATCAATGGTTGAATCATCCAGATCATTGCAATCCTCATCATCGGTGCAGCTAATAGTGCAATTACCCCTGGAGCAAAAGGCATCGCAGCCCTTATTCTCGCACAATTCATCTGTAATCAAAGGGTCTTCCTGCTCGCAATCCAGGTCTATTATACACTCAGGCGCCTTGCAGAGGTTATCGCAGCAAAAACTGCTATTCCCGCAATCTGTATCTTCTTTACACTCAGTGATGGTTAGCTCTATAGTGTCAAAGCTTGTATGGCAATCCTTCTTATCCCTTATGCTGACTTTAGCAGTATATGTTCCTGCTTCTTCATAAGAATAATTTGCCAATAATCGGTAAGCCATGCCTCCATCCCCGAACTCCCATAAAATATTCTTCTTGTCAATATACTCCTCCCTGTCAACATCTGCCTTGAACGTTATCAGGTCGTCTATGAACAATTCTGTTCTCTCAGGCCTTGTAATGATGATTTCCGGGAAAGGGTTGAAATCATCGAAGATATTGCAGGGGTCGCAGTCAGGATCCTCATCATCGGTCAAATCATCGCAGTCATTATCAAGATTATCCTCGCACTCCCCGTCAGAGATGCTCTCTCTCTTGCTTTGGCTCTTGTTAGTGTTATCGCAATCACAGTAAGGGTTTTCATTAGTTGGGAAGATAAACTCATTTGTATTATTGCAGTCCCAGCTGGGATCACTTTTATCTGTGCCCTTAATCTTATCAGAGCCGTCTGTCCTTGTTCCACAGCTTGTAAAGCCGTCAGCGTCCTCATCAAAATCCTCATCATACCTAAGGTTGCAGTTCTGGTCAATGCCATCGCAGGTTTCATTCATCCTGGGATGGATATACCTGTTATCATCATTGCAGTCATTGCAGACAGAGCCTGGAGCGCAGGTTCTGAGTTTACTGAACGAGCCATCCTGGTCATAATCGCATACGCTCTCAACATAGCCAGTCTGGCCGCAGGGGATATCCCCTGGCTCTAAAACAGTAACTGTGAAAGAATCAGAAGCTTCTTGACTCTCTTTAGAAGCTGTCATGTTTATATCTGCTGTGCCGGTCCAGCCGGAGGATGTTGTTAATATGACTGTTGTGCCAACAACTGCAGCTGCCATATCTGCATTACCTGTAGCTGTCCAGGCTACTCCATCCTCAGAAGTGCATACATCAGGAATGGTAAGAATCATCTCATCATCTTTGCTAAAAGCAAGAGGGTTAGTGCAGGAGACTGAAAGGGCGTCTGTGACTGAGAAGGTTTCTGAGGCAGTGACTGAGGACAATGATGTTGGGTTAGTTACATCAACAGTAAAGGTGGGTAAGGTATCTGTTGTGAGAGAAGTGCCTGTGACTGAAACAGTGTCTGACTTGGTCTGGCCAACAGTGATTTTGCCAAAAGAGAGAGTTCCGGAAAGAGGAGTTGCTGTATAATCAGGAGGGCTGACCTCCCATAAAAGCTCCACGCTATCAACATCAACAGTGCCGTCATTATTGACTTCAACTGTGAAATCAGTTGGGATGTCTTTGGTTATAGAGGAAGGAGCGGTTATTGAGAGGGCTAGGGAAGGGGCAACTGGGGCGAAGTTTAATGAAATGCTTTCTTCGCATGTGCTTCCATTTGATAAGGTTAGGATTACTTCATAGTCTTGAGCAATAGAGCAAGTTATTGGATATTCATAGAGGTTTATATTTGAGACAATTGTCTTATCTAAATCTGCAGGATTAGGAGTTGATAAGCCTTCTGGTAAGGCTAAAGAAGCTGATGTATAGCCATCCCAACATTCATCTAAAGGGTTACAAAGAGTGCTGATATCTCTTAATCTTAATGTAAAAGAACCACAAGATGGCTCAGTAGGATAAGAATTAAAGCTAATATCACCTCCGCAGACATCAGCATAGCTCATTTTAACAAAAAACAATAAGAATACAACTAATACCAGCTCTTTTTTCATGATAAATCCTATCTAAAAAGTGATATATTTAAATCTTTTCTTGAATTATGGAGAAATGGTAATATTCCTATAAATAACTGATTGGTCTTCTGGATAAGATCCTGCTGTAACTGATACTTCATAATCTCCTGCTGGTAATGGGTTAATCCACCAGTAAAATCCATAAAGCCCACCCGTAAAGTTTCCATAACATGTTTCATTAAGCCCATTACAATAAATAGATGCATCTGTTCCATTAATAGTAAAGGTATCATTTATGTTGACAGTTAATTCTAAATCATAAAATGTATCCACATATTTTTTAGTTAGATTAGAATAAACAAGGAACCTTTCATCAGAGAGTATTCCTGTAGGAGCTGGAACAAAATCATCCATATACCAAATAAGATTCACATTATCCTTAACACTCCAACTACTAATAACCCAATTCTTATAATCATTGGTTGCATTCATATCTGGTCCATACTGCGGTAAAAAGCCTGATAATAATAATGGGATATAATAGTCATTAAGGGTTGAATTATAAATAAAGCTTACATTCTTCACTTCATTAGGCGTAAGATTAACGGTTTGGTTCATGATATAATAACCCTCTTCCCCTAACCTAACAAGAACTTCCTCTTCCCTATTCCCATTATTCATGAACTCTCCTGTAACATTAATAAGGTCATACTGATAAATAGTATTACCGCTGTCATTATACATCTTCCCATTCTTAAGCATTGTAAGGTTTGTCCATAACAACTCAATATCAAAATAACCAGTCTTTCCTTCAACGGAATCAGACCTCTCGCCCTCATTTCCAACATGATCAACAGCCTTAACAGCAAAATAATAAGAATGATTATCCAAAACCATGCCAGTGGTAACATTGCAGACCTGCTCCTCACCTGGCTCAATAATATACACTGAATTGCCAGCCACAAGCTGATAGCAGGTATCCTCTGCAGTATTGCTCACATTATTAGCGCTCTCAAAATCCTCTTCACTCGAAATAGGCGATTCAGAATACCTGATAATATACCTGTCAACCTCATTTGCACCTCCAGGATCATAACCATTATCGCTCACAGCAGTCCAGTTAAGGGTAACCTTATTAGCAGCTGAAGGTATAGAAGTTTCCAGATCAAGAACCTTGCCAGGCGCAATATTATCAACATCAAGATAATAGCTGGTGCCATTGAAATTATCAATATCAGGATAAATCATCATATTCCCTGCATTATCATAAGCTATCCATTTAGCAAACATCCTTCCATCAAAAGGATCGCTAACAGAATCCCTGGTGCAGGTTAGAGCTAAACGACAATATTTATCATTCTGCTTTAGATGAAATGCCCTATAACCTTGAATATATTGATGTTCTTGTTCTGGACTGCAAACCTCCTGAAGATGCGCTTACTTTTCTTGAGCTTGTTAAAGGAGAAAACCCTAAAACAAGAGTATGCTTATCTTATGAGGAAGGAAATGATATTTCAGGCTTAGCAGGACTTTTGGAAAAGGGAAAGGACAGGTCATATGCTCTTCATAATACTTCTGGATTAACTGCTTACCTTGGGCTTGTTAGGAATTCACTTGGAAGATAGTTTCAGCCATATACCTTTCAATTATTTCCATAAATTTTATAATATTCTCCTGACTTCAATCTGTAATGATAGAAGATTCTCTTAAAGGAAAGAGAGTGTTAATTGGTGCTGGTGAGGAAGCTGATGTATATCTATATTTAGATGGGATTCACCAAGGAAAAATAGGTAGATTGCCCAGGAGGGAGGAACATTATGGTAGGAATACAATCCTAGATGCATTTTTATTATTTAGAAAACACCAAATTGCTTATCTTCTTTTCCCTCAACACAACATCAACGTAATGGGGCAGGATTTAATTGACAGGGAGATGTACAGTGAAAGGATTCGCAGATCAGAAGAAAATGTGTATCACTCCTCTATAGAAGGGGTAGGGCATAGAAAAGAGCTTGCTAAAATTCAACATCTGCCTCCAAAAGCAGATGAGGTCTTTAAGAAGATGCTCTCCTCCGGTATATATGTGCATTCAGGAATCCCGAATCTTTCTGTTTTGGAAGATGAAGTGAGATTCTTTGAGGTGTTGGAAGTCCATGCTGATTTAGCCAGAGAAACCCTTCAATCCAGAGGGATGGACCAGCCAGCCGAGGCTTATCAAATAATAGAAGCTTTTGAATTTGAAAGAAAGCTTCCATTTATCGACCTTGATATGCTGTTAACAGACGCAAGATTAAGGTCAGAGATCCTGGGAGATTATGGGAAACAGCAATTAGCTGCACTATACTCAAGAGAAATTGGGAACACTGTTACCGGCGACCAAAAAAGATGGTCTGCTCTTGTCTCCCCTTAACCGAAACATAAAAAATCCTAAAAGGATTTTTGGGCTTCTAAAACATTCTGTTTTCGAAACATTTATACAACAGAAATCATAGATACTTAGAAATACTACGTATTTCTTGTACCACGTAAAGTGATTTCTGAGCATAAACTTTTCTAAACAGAAAAGTTTATATATAAGTTATGTTATCTATTTCTAACATAATGTTAAATATAACTAACAAAATGTGAGAAAATGGTAACAAATGAAAGAATAAGATTGGCGGTCATAGCCATAATAAGCATGCTTGTGATAGCAACAGGCACATTGTTTGCATACAACTCCTTTATGCAAGGGAAGATTGCAGGAGCTGTTTTAGGGACTATTATTGCAATAATTATAGTAATATTTGCTGTGTTTGTCTTCAAGAGAGGAAACGAGGATCTTAAGAAAGGCTTTCCCCTGAAGGATGAAAGAAGCAGAAAAGTTCTGGAGAAGGCAAGCTCCAAAGCGTTCTATGTGTCTCTTTACCTTTTAATAGCTATTGGCTTATTGTCTGACAAGCTGATTAAGTTTAGGGATATTTCACAGGCAACAAGCGTTGCAGTAGGCGGGATGGCTATCTTGTTTGCAGTGTTTTGGGCTTATTATAATAAGAGGGAACTATGAAAACCCGCATCAAAGAGTTCAGAGCAAGGTATGACCTTACCCAGGAAGATTTAGCAAGAAAGGTTGGAGTCAGAAGGGAAACCATTGTTTTCTTAGAGAAAGGCAAGTATAACCCTTCTCTCCAGCTAGCGCATGATGTTGCAAAGGCTTTGAAAGCAAAGATTGATGAAGTTTTTGTTTTTTAATAGTTTTTTATTTTTAATAATAATCTGAAGTTTTTCTTTATTTTTTAGGCTAAGTTTTTGGTGAAGGGAGTTTAGTCTGCTTTGCAGATGAATTTTCTTTTTCAAAAGCAAAAGTTTTTATATATGGTATACTCTACCATGTGGTGTGATAGAGCCTGTGTTTGAGCATAAGCATAAAGAAGGCAAATATACTATTGAAATTAAGATTTACAAAGTGGTGAAGAATGAGTCTCATCCAGAAGGCTTTCAGTATTCACTTGTATTGATTAAAGAAGGAAAAAGAATATTAGGATATGATAACCATGAACGAAAAGGCCATCATATTCACAGAGGAAACAGAGAATTACCTTATGAGTTTGTGGATGAATGGAAACTTATTGAAGATTTCCAAAAGGATACCGAGAAAATCACAAAAGGTGAATTAAAATGAAAATAAAAAACATTATAGTTGAAATAAAGCCTCTCAAAGATGTTTTGAAAGAAGCTGCAGGGGTTATGGAAGAGATTAAGAAAGGAAGGCCTGTTAAGCCTAAAGAAGGCCTAAGCTTTGGCAGTGTAGAATCTTTCAGAGAATTCTTTACTCCAAGAAGGATTGAATTATTGAAGGTTATTAAGCATAAACAACCAGGATCTATCTATAAATTAGCAAAATTAACTAATAGGGATTTTAAGAGTGTTGCTGTGGATATTAACATTCTTGAGAAATATGGCTTAATAGACACAAAAAAGGTATCTGTTAATGGAGGTTATAAGATAAAGCCGGTTTTTGATTGTGATAAGTTAAGGGTAGATATTGCAATGTGAAAAGGGGTTAATCAGCTTTCTTGCTTCCTACATCCCTAAGAACTTCAATGCTTCATAAACAACAAAGGCTGGCCAGACAAGAGCTTTAAAGAAGCCTAAAACCCCGTTCCAAAAGCTGGTGGCGGTGGAGATGTAATATATTGCTGCGCCAATGAAACCAAAGAAGTAAATTCCGCTTCCTTTGCGCATTTTACTGAAATCTTGTTTGCATTTAGTTTTGTTCATGTTTTTATTTTAATTCAGGTTGTATTTAAATATTTTGGAAGAGGTTGTATGTTTGGTCAAGGAACTTGTAAACAGGAAAGTTTATATTAAATGAATTTATTAATAGTCAATATGATGAAAAAGTTTCCAGTTTGGATGTTCATACCAATTTGTATAATGCTCATTTTTATAGGGTTCGGTTTTAGGGGTAACACTAGCGGCGCATGGGGCCCAATGGGGGGATCATGGGTGATGTTTCCTGGTTTTTTTATTGTTATTTGTATTATTATGATGGTAGTTATGATGGGCAAACATGGAGGTATGTGTGGTATGATGGGTCATGGTAGCCATAAAGACACGCATAAAAGCTCTGATTCTATGGATCTCTTAAAAACTAGATATGTTAAAGGTGAGATTTCAAAGAAACAGTTTGAAGAAATGAAGAAAGAGTTGGGAAAACAGTAATCTTTGTTTTTAATAATTAAATTATGTTTTTGGCTAAGTTTTAGGTGAAGGGATTATGTAATCCTTCAAGCTTTTGTTCTGAATTGCTTCTAAGTCTTTGAACAAAGACTCGATGAAGACTTTACGCTCATATGCATAGAATAAAGGGGCGGTCTTGATCTTTTCCTTCCATTTCTTTTCGAAGAGGAGGAGGGAGGGGTTCATAATTGAATTAAGCTAAAAGAAGTTTAAATAGGTTTATTACAAGAGGTGGTAACTCACTATAAAAGTGCAAATATTTTTATACTATTTTCATTATTAATAAAAAAAATGGTTGAAAGAGTCAATACAGGGGGCACAAAGGAATTTGTTTACACAGGGGATGAAAAATTTAGGGATACAGAATCCACCAAAGAATTCAAAGGGGAGTATAAAAAATGGATTAACCGACCGAAAAAGGAAACGACTAAATCTACTCTTATTACAATAATAGTTATATTGATTATAATTTTACTCTTTTTAAGATTCCCGAATGATGGAACTCTTAAAAAAATAGGAGATAAATTAAACGAAGCGAATAAAACAGTTTATACAAATTCTCAAAATAATAGTGTAAATATGGGAAATATCTTTGATTCAATAAAAAATATGCTGCCCACCACTGTCCCAAATAATTGTCCCCAGTTGGATTATCCAATCACAAGAGTAGGCTCTGGTTCATATAGACCGTATGTTTTAGATGTCAAAGAACATGAGGGGTGGAATGTAAGGGGATATAGATTATCAACAATACATTGCTATAAAGGAGATGAAAAAGGAGAGAATTCTGATTATTGGTATTGTGGAGACTTATATGTGACTTGGGGAGAAAATGCAGATTATGGGGTAATACAAAAAACCTTAATTAATACTGATGGAACAATTGGAGATACAATCATGAAATCATTTTCTAATATTTATGATGAAAATATGAACTTTGTTAAAACAGTATGTGGGAAGGATCCAGATGAAATAATGGAAGGAAGTTTTAAAGATACTATGAAAGAAATGGATGATTTCTTTATTGTGAATTAAAATGACTAAAAGAACAAATTATTTCATAGAGATAAGATATTTTGGTAAAGCAAAACATCGGATAAAGAGTCTTATTAATGAAGTTGGTAACAAATTCAGGCTCAAAAAAGGACATAAAGTTCCTCATATAACTCTTATACAACCATTTACAACGAAAAGACAGAAATGGTTGGTATCAGATTTTAAGAAGGTATGTTCTAATTATAAATCAATGAAATTCACAGTTGATGGAATCGGAACTTTTCCTTTCTTTGTTGTTTTTGCTAAAGTAAAACCAGGTGATGAATTACTTAAATTTAGAAAAGAGCTATTAAAGACAATAAAATCTTATTGTTGTATTAAAAACATAAACAGGCCTTTCAAACCACATACTACAATAGCTCTAAGAATGGGATTATTTAGGTTTCTTAGAATCTGGCTTTATATGAAATTAAAACCAAGATTAATATTTACAAACCATGTAATGAGAGCTACGCTTCTAAAAGGTAAAATAATTTTATATGAATATGATTTTTTACATAAAAGATTGTTAAATAGAAGCCAGGCAAAGAGTAAGAAAGGATTCTCAAAGGCATTCACAAAATTAAAAAAACATAAGAAAAAGACAAAATGAAATATTTAAACAATCTTCTTTAAGAATGGCTTCATACTAAGAGCATTTCTCTTCAGTTCTATACTTAGTTACCGTTCTTGTTAGTGTTTTTTCTCCAGGAACAATACTGTAATCAAAATTAACATCTTCTCCAAGGTTAACATCATAATATTCATTAAACTCTATTACTTCTCCAGGCATAATATATTTGGAAGAACTTAATGTTCTTGTTCCTTTATTAAGTGTAGTGAAAGACATCTTAACAGTAAACTTTCCTGTTTCAGAATCAACATTCTTGATTTTAACTATACCTTTAACCTTATAATCAAACCCCCTTATGTCACCTTTATCATATGCTTCCATTACAGTATATTTTAATGGAGCCTGATATTCTTCTGTATCTTGATATGGAACTTGAACTTCTTTACAAGTTTTTATAGGGTTAGTTATTGCAAACCCTGTAAAGTTCCCATTACGGCTAGATGTATAAACAAAAACAGCGATAACAGAAATAATTACTATTGCACAGATTGTTAATGTTTTTCCTATCCTCATTTTAGCATACACCCCATAAATTAGATTATAGAACTCAATCTGTATAAACTTATCGCTTTTTAAGAACTAATCCTTCCCACACTTCCTAAAAGGACACTCAGAACATCCACCATGATAGAACTCTTTATCTCCCCATAACTCCTTCTTCGCCGCAATAATCTCCTCTTCACTCGCATCAGCAGGTAACCCCATCTTTTCTAACCAGGCTGCTTTCTCTTCTTCCCAGTTATGGTTTTCTTTGCCTTCTCCCCAAGCTGCTTTATCTTTTCCCCATATATGTCCTGCTTTGCCTTGCCATTCTTCCTTACCCCAAAGCGCTTTCTTAGCTTCAATAATCTCCTCTTCACTCGCATCAGGATCAAGCCCCAGCTTCTCTAACCAAACGCTTTTATCAAAATTATGCTCTCCGCCCTTTTTCCAACCTTTATGACCATACCAGGACTTATTCTGCGCAAAAACAAACACAACGCCAACTATTAACACAATAGCCAATGCCATAAAAAGTTTCTTCATAAGCTTTCTAAAGAACACCTTCTTTATATAGTTTTTGTTTTCTTATGAAACTATCTTTCTTTACTGAAACAAAGGTGACCACAAAATAAGAAACATTTAAAAACAAGGAAACCTTTAATATTAATATGTACATTGAAAAAAGGAAAAACGGGAAATATTACCTTGTACATTCCTACAGGGAAGATGGAAAGGTAAGAAAGATAAGAAAATACTTAGGGTTAAACCCGCCAAAAGAAGAAACAAAGAGGAAAGCAAAAGAAGCTATCTCAAACATTATCAGAGAGCAGAGCACAGAGGTTTTCTTTTTCTCATTAACCAAAGCCCAGCTTGAAAAGCTTAACAGGTACAATGATAAGATCAAAATAGCGCATCTTAATGCAAAAGAATGGCAAAGGTTTACAGAAGACTTTGTATATAACACAAACGCAATAGAAGGTTCAACTGTCCGCAGAGAGGAAGTTCCTGGCATATTAAAAAAAGAAAAAGGCCTTAATAAAGACGAAACTGAAACAAAAGGCGTTGCAAAAGCTGTTGAGTTCATAAGGGGCACGAAAGAGGAGCTTTCCCTCAAACTAGTCCTGAAGCTTCATAAGCTTTGTTTTGAAAGCTCAAAACATTTCGCAGGAAAATTAAGGGATGTTGAGGTTGTGATAAGGAACCCTAAAGGAGAAGTTATCCACCAAGGTGTTCCTGCAAAAGAGGTAAAACCAGCTGTTCAGGATATTGTCTTATGGTATAAAGAAAACAAGAATAAGTTCAGGCCATTAGCGCTTGCAGCGATTGTTCATAACCAGTTTGAGCATGTACACCCTTTCCAGGATGGCAATGGAAGAATTGGGAGGCTTCTGCTTAATTATGTATTAATAAAAAAAAGGTATCCTCCAATAAACATAACACTTGAAGACAGGACAGAATACTATAAGGCTTTGCGTGAGTATGATAAACTGCATGATATTAAACCTATGTTAAGGCTGCTAATAAGCCAATTCAAAAAGACTCTTAAGAAGGTGACCACAGAATCATAATGGGCCTAAATCTGTGGTCACCTTCTTTATATACTTTTTGTTTTCTCTGTTTTGACCAGTGCTTCCTCCTCCACAAGCCCCCTAACCCCAAAATACCCCCTAACCTACTGGCCACTGGCCAACCCCGCGCAACATATTTAAACTAAATCCTCTTATCCCCAGTCATGACATACAAATTCTCTCCATCAAGCCTAAGCTTACTAAAAGACTGCCCCAGATGCTTCTGGCTTCAGTTCAATAAAGGAATCAAAAGGCCGCAAGGAATCTTCCCATCATTGCCAAGCGGCATGGATAAGATACTAAAGATTCACTTTGACTCATTCATGGAGAAAGGTGAACTTCCTCCAGAGCTAAATGAATGCAAAGACCTAAAACTATTCAATGATAAAGAGCAATTACAAACCTGGAGAAACAACTTCAAAGGAATTCAATGGAAAGATGATGAAGGCAATCTATTCAGGGGAGCAATAGACAACCTCTTAGTAAAAGGAAACAAACTTATTGTTTTAGACTACAAAACAAGAGGCTATCCATTAAAAGAAGACACTCATGAGCATTACCAGGACCAGATGGACATTTACAACCTTCTCTTAAGGAAAAATAACCATCAAACTGAAGATTATGCATACCTCTTATTCTACCATCCAAAGAAACTAAACCCAAACGGTGATGTTGTTTTCAACACTAACTTAATAAAAATAAACATTAACATAAAAAACGCAGAAAGAATCTTCAAAGAAGCCTTAGAAATTCTTAAAGCAACCATACCAAAACCAGAAAAAAACTGCGAATACTGCAGCTGGGCTAAGCCCCAGAATGCTTTGAAAGCGAACGTTCCGAATCACCTTCATTAATATTTGCCAGCCTTCTCCTCATCTCCCAGATATCATCCCTAAGCTTCTCCGCCAGATCCTGCTTGCCTGTTTTTCTTTTCCTTGAAGAAAGAAATTCCCCTACATGCACAGGAGTGCCGAACATAATATCCCCAGGAACCTTATTCTTAGGCTCATACAATCTTAATAAAGGATTATATTTCTTCAGCAGAGCCTGCACTCCTTTGATAATCACTTTCTTGGAATCCTTCTGATATGTTTCAACTGCAACAGGAACAATGAATATATCATAACCAGATTTCTTTTCAGGCAATATAGTCATAGAGATCAAGCTCTTTTTCTCTTCATGCATTTCACCATCCTCCAAATACATCAGCTCGTTCTCCCTGCTTGCATCATCAAGCCCATAATTCCTTGTCCTTGTGCCGCTTAATGCAAAACATATGGAATGATCTTCCTTAAGCATATCTGCAATCTCTCTCTGGGTAGCACGAATGCTTCCCTTAAACTGCTTTTCTTTCTCATCATTAGGCACTCTTTCAATTGTTCCATCCTCATGTTTTACAACATCATAAGGCCTCACAATCTCAATGGCTCTGCTATTTCTTACATAAGGCCCAATCAAAGGCATATGAAAAAGCTCAGATTTCGCAATATAATGTATCCATATATCCTTATTCTTAGAAACAGCATAACCCACAAAGAAAGGGTCAAAGTAATGAAAATGGTTTGCAGCATACAATGCTTTAGAACCTAAACCCTCAGCATTCTCAAAATCATGAATCCTCAGGCTATAACCTCTCCCCAATGTAAGCTCAAAATCCCTATGAACCTTATGAAGCGCTTTAATATCTTCCAGGCTATCCATCCTGTAAACGCTAATACAGGATTTATTATAAATATTCCCATAAACTTCTTAACATAAAAACGCTTAGAAATTCTAAAGACTGCGGCTGAGCTAATGGTTTAAATCTGTCACCTTATTTAAGTAATAAACCCCAAAACCTTTTTAAATAAAAACCTGTTTTACTCTCTTATTCAGGAGGTATATAATAAAAATGAGCGATTATAATGGATTTGGAAAACCCTTTCCAATTGAAGAACTTTTGGAAAGAGTTGAACAAAATAAACCTGTTTCTGTTTATTTAGGCGAGTCTCATGATCCTGAAAAAAACCCGGTAATTATAAGAAACCAGAAATCAGTATTTTATTTTTATCTCCCGGATACAGAAAGTCCTTATGTTTTATTCTATGATGGAAAAGGGGAGCTAAGAATAACCAAAAACCTGGCGGTTCTTATTGCAGAAACAGACTCTAACCTAGCAAATGTAGAACAAGCTGTTAAAGCAGGTGAAGTGATAGATATGAAAGTAAAGGTGCCAATGTTGCCTCTTCCTGAAGGAATCAGTGAATTGAGAGAGGTTAGCCTTGGTAAAGTAGAAAGCCTGGAATATGTTGATTAAAATGCTTCTTTAAACCTTTTCCAATCAATTCCTATACTTCCCAACATCAATCTTTTCTATTTTCTCAATAGTTCCTTCAATGTCGCTTTTCAAGGTCTGGAAATACCTTTTAGTTGAAGAGCCTGTTTTATCTGCCTCTTGTTTCTTTTGGCGAAAGTAGCCAACAAGAAGGTTAACCATCCCTACATGAAGCTGCTTATTAACTCGCTGCCCTGCTTCATCAGACTCAGCTGCAAGCTCAAACGCTCTCTGGAGCCTATCCCTATTTAGGCCAATAAACTTGTTAACATAACCATCCAAAGGAAAAGTCGTATCTTCTGAGGGAGCTGGCCTGTCAACTGCTGCTCTTTGGTCTTCAGGGTCGAATTTCACTCCCTGAGTCATCCAATAAAGAGGCGAATCTTCCCGTTGAAGTTGCTCAAGCGCCTCACTATTATTCGCCAAATAATCATCTAGATTTGGGAACGTCTTCAAAGAAACTTTTTTTTTAAACCAGCCCATTTTTATCCCTCCATATTGTAATTACTAAATCTCTAAGTTTAATCTATATATAGATTTCTATCCTTGAGTAGTATAATTCACCAAGCTCTTGAAAAGAGCTTGTCGTCCTAAAATGTCAGGACTAAAGAAATAGTTATAAAAGTAATACAAAAAAATAATAAGAAAAAAATAAAAAAAGCTCTAGAACCTTCTAGGCTTTCTCTTCCTCCAACAGTCTGTGCAGAAAACTTCTCTGCCTGGTGTTGGCTTAAACGGAACTTCGCATTCCTTGCCGCACTCAGAACATGTTGCTTTATGCTTCTCACGTTCTCCAAAGCCTCCGCCCTGGAAACCGCCTTCTTCGAATTCTCCCATTCTTGTTTCCTCCTCGTCTGCATTAGAATCCTAATGCCTATTATCTAATAATAAACATAAAAGAAATGATTTCTTATATGCTATTACATAGGATAATGTTCTCCCCTTTATAAAGCTTACTCTTTAAACCAAACACTTAAATAATATAGTCTATCTACACCCTAATATGCCAATCAAGAAAGGAGACAAAATAAAGGTTGAATACACAGGAACCTTAGAAGACGGAAAAGTCTTCGACACATCAGAAGGCAAGCCTCCCTTAGAATTTGAGGTAGGCGCAGGAAAGATCATAAAAGGTTTTGACGATGCTGTAATAGGCATGGAAAAAGGCCAGGAAAAAGAGATCAAGCTTGAGCCAAAAGATGCTTATGGAGATCCTAACCCTCAACTGGTAAAGAAAGTGCCAAAAGACAAGCTTCCCCAGGGCCAGGATCCAAAACCAGGCATGGTGCTTGCATTGGGCACACCGGACGGCCAGCAGATACCTGCAAGAATAACTGAAGTAGGCGACAATGACATAACCATTGACCTCAACCATCCACTGGCAGGAAAGACCCTTACATTCAAGATAAAGGTTGTATAAATAGAAGCATTTAAAAAGGCAGCTTTATTTATAGTAAGATAATGAGGATTTAAACTTAACAAAATTGTCTAGGCTTTTTCTAAAAAAAATGATAAACTACAAAATAGTCAAACACTGCAGATTATGCAAAAAAAGGTATGTTGTCAATAAAGATGAAGCCAAAAAGAATTACTGTGATGATTGCCAGTCAAAATTCAAGCAAAACTACCAGGAGGTACAAGAATGAAAGGAAAAGTGAAATTTTTTAACCCGGACAAAGAATTTGGGTTTATAGTAGCTGAAGACGGAGAAGAGTACTATGTCAACAAGACAGGTCTAAAAGAAGGAGTCACTATACAGGACAATGATGCTGTTGTATTTGATGTAGAACAAGGAGACAGGGGCCCTAGGGCAACTAATGTAGCAAAAGACGAAGAACAGAAAGAGTAAAGCTGCTTTACTCTCCATTCTTCTTATTCACCAATTAGTAGTTAAAATATCGAAAGGTTTATATACTAGATATTAATAGCATAAACTACAAGAAAGCATGAAGAAAGAGAGAGCACTTGTTTAAAACGAACATTTTGCTTTTTCTGAATAAGTGCTGTACGAGGTATAAAAGAATGAATGTATTTGAAAATCTTGGCTTAGGCCATGAATTACAAGCAACAATAAAAGGATTAGGCTTTACTGAGCCAACTGAAATTCAGGCATTATCCATCCCGCACATAACAGAAGGGAAGGATGTAATAGGAGAGTCAGCAACAGGCTCAGGCAAGACATTAGCCTTTGGCAGCGCTATAGCTGAAAAGGTAATGCCAAGAAAAGGCCTGCAGGCATTGATACTAACCCCGACAAGGGAGCTTGCAGAGCAGGTAAAAGATGTTCTAAAACAGCTATCGCCAAACCTAAATATAATTGCAATATACGGAGGTGTCTCAATAGGCCCTCAGATAGATGATCTGCCAAGAGCGGATGTGGTTGTTGCCACTCCCGGCAGGATGTTAGACCATCTCGGCAGAAGGACAATTGACACTTCAAAAGTTAACATACTGGTCTTAGACGAAGCTGACAGGATGTTTGAGATGGGCTTCATAGAGGATGTGGAGCAGATCATAAGAGCATGCCCGGAAAAAAGGCAGACACTGTTCTTCTCAGCCACAATCTCTTCAAGAGTTAAAGAATTAGCCAGCCAATACATGGTTGAGCCGACAACAGTCATGGCAAAAAGGCATGTTGACCCAAGCAAGCTAAAACAGGTATACTATGATGTTCCAAGGAACATGAAGTTATCCCTATTAGTTCATCTCCTGGAAAACGAAAAGTCAGGGCTTGTGATGGTATTCTGCAACACAAGAAGAATGACCGACTTTGTTGAAAAAAACCTTAAAAAGAACAGGATCAATGCAATAGCTATCCATGGCGGGTTAACCCAAAACAAAAGAAACAAGACTATCAGCATGTTCAATGGGGCAAAAGTAGGGGTCTTAGTATGCACAGATGTTGCTGCAAGAGGCCTTGACATTGACAATGTGTCCCATGTCTACAACTATGACCTCCCAAAAGATGCAAACGATTATGTGCACAGAATAGGAAGGACTGCAAGGGCAGGCGAAGAAGGCATTGTAATAAACCTTCTCTGCGACCTTGACCATGACAACTTCTCAAGAATCTTAAGAGACTATGACTTCAACATTGAAAAACTCCAGAAGCCTTATGTAAAAATGGTAATGGCTGCCAAGGTTGAAGAAAGAAGAGATGAAAGGAGAAGCTGGGGCGGTAGAAGACAACCCCAGAGAAGAAGGTTTTCAGGTGGGCAGAGATATGGGCGCGGAAGGCGTTAAAAAAGTGAGGGCTTTGCCATTCCTGATGCGAAATGTTTATTAAGAAAACTACTATTTCTAGTATATGACTTATATAAATCGCATTTTTGGTTCTGTTGAAGCTATTGCAGAGAATGAAATAAAGGAAGGTGACATAATTCTAAAGAAGTGGGAGGATTATATAGACACTATTCCTGAGAAAAAAAAGATTATAGCAAAACTACCTTACGCTTTTGACGAAAGGAGTGCTCCTTTGAGAAGATTAAAGCAATTACTTACTTTAGAGATAGTTGATATTCAAGTGACAAAGAAAGAAGAAAATGATATGATAAAGAATATTGAGTCTCTAGAACATTCCAAAAGGATGAAACGGATTAAGAGGTTAGAGGCTTGTTTAGGATATGTTGAATCACATGATAAGTATATCTATTACCTGCTTTGCCATCTTTATGTAATCTTAAAGTCAGAATGGCATTTATTGGAAAAGCTTGAAAAGAATAAGGATATAAGAAAATATAGAAAGTTGGTTGGCCTTTTAACATCAGAATTAACTATGGAAAGGAAAGTCTTGAATCAAATGTATGATGTAGATGAATTTCATGACATATTTGTAGCGTTAGTCAAAAGAGAAAAAGTCATTAAGTCCATGGATGCTAAGGAAAAAAGGCTTCTTAGACTTATGCAAAAAAGAATGGATAAAATATCCTCAGGAGAAATCTCAACTGGAATAACACTGGCATGGGGAAAAGCTGTTTTCAATGCAGTTAAAGTTAAGGTTAAGGAGGCATATGATAAGCGTATTTTAACTCAGCATCCCCAAATAGATACCAGATTCGTGAACGGACCTGAATTTGTTGATTTAGTAAGGGAGACTATACAAAATCTAAGAAAAAGGGAAGTTTCAGAGCAAATGATTAATGTTTTTGTTCATGTATTTAGAGAATGGTTCAATTCTAAATTAGATTGACTTATAACCCAAACCTTATTCTTAATGTTCTTTCTGATGTGAAGCGATGTTTTTAAGATAATGAAGCTAATTCCTTAACTTCATCCGTACTCAAAGCCTTATCATAAACCCTAAAATCATCAAGGGTTCCCTTAAAATAAATAAACTCAGGGGAAAGCAGATAAGAGCTTCTTCCATAGCCAAGGATCAATCTTTCCTTTGCTGAAATAGAATTCAAGAATGATTTGTCATTCTTATTCCCAAAATTGTAACGCCTGTTCGTTAATTCTACACCATTCAAATATCCTGTATTGCCATCAGCCCCAACAACAACAGCATAATGATGCCATTTATCTTCTTCTAAATTCTTATTTGAATCAAAACATAAGAAAGGGTCTCTATTATTATTCATCCATGTGGAATAAATCTTTTTATTATTAGGGTCCGGAGTTGCCACAGCATCAAAGGATGATTCATCAAAATGCCCTATCTCAATAATATATATATCCTCCTGAGTTGTTTTAGCTTTATCATTTCCAAAATAGAAAATAGGCATAACTGTTTGAGTATCAAGCAAAGATTCAAACTTAAACCAGAATGCAATTGTTCCCTTACTAAGGCTTCCAAATTCATCCACTGTACTCTGTGAAAACTCAACATAATCATCAACACCATCAAAAGAAATCGCTTTTCCCTTTTTTCCGGTATCAAATATAGCATCTCCAAAGATTGTGCCATCATGATCATTAATAGAGTCTTTTGCATTTCCCTCAAATTTCCAATGAGCAATCAGATTTGGGGAAACAGGAGTTGCTTGGGTTACTGCATCATATGTTTCTGGTTCTTCAGCTTCTGGTTCAAGAGCCCCAAGAAGTGTCTCAGGCTCTTCTGGAGTGGTTTCTTCAGGAGTCTCAACAACAGGCTCTTCAAGAGTTTCAGATGTTACAGACATCTCTTCAGCCTCTTTCTGAGCGCAGCTGCTAATAAAAAGAAATATTAACAGAAATATAACCTCTTTTTTCATGTTATGCTCCTATTATTGATATTATATAAAACTTTCTCAAAAGCGCATTTAAACAATACCTTTTTATTTATTATCGGAATTCTTTTGATATATGAGGAATAGAATAAAAAGAACTGTAGCAACTGGCTTTTGTTTGCTGCTTAAATTCTTTTCAAATGCTAACCCTATGCTTGACTCTCTTATTGAAAGACCGAGAATAGAAAAGCCGGAAGAAGTTGTTGACCCCAGGCTCGAATCCCTTGTTGAAAGGCTGAAAAAGGAAAAGCCGAAAACAGTTGAAATTACTACTCGTTATGGGCATGAAGAAAGAACAGATTACAGGTTAGAAAAATACAAAGTCTATATTGGTGAAGAAAGATATGAGAGGTTCATCCTTCAATTCTCAGCAAGCGAAAAGTTTGGAGAGCGCATCTTTGTCGGCCTGTTTAATTACGGGCTGTTTGAGTCTAAATATGTCCATGCTTTCATAGACGGCTTTCATCCAAGATACCCAGGAACAATGGACGGCACAGCTGACACGGCTGTAATAGAAGAGCTGAGCATATGGGAACTAAAAGATCTTGTGCTAGCAGAAATCTTAGGAAATGTTGAGCAAAGGTTTGAGGGAATGTTTGAGGAGGGCCTAAGGCCTGCTGGCCCTGAAAGCAGGGATATCTATGACATAATGCTGGATACCTATCTGCAAATATTTCCTTTGCCTTCTGAATAAATAAAGAATTCTCTGAGATTATAGTTTTAGTGCATTGTTAAGTTAACGGGAGTTTTGATTTTAGGAACGAGTAAGTTCCTGGATTAAGGTTTAAGATTTATAACAATTCTGCTAAATTTTTTATAT
>NZBG01000009.1 GCA_002687795.1 Candidatus Woesearchaeota archaeon | reverse complement strand
CAAAAATGGTAGAAAAAACTTACGGAGGAAAGGGAGTAGCTGTGGACTACAACTTGGGCTAAAGCCCAAGGTATCCTTTAGATGTAATGAAGCTAACATCTATAGCAAAAGATATTCTAAGGAAGAGATATCTTCTTAAGAATAATAAAGGCAAAGTAATTGAAACTCCCGCAGGGATGTTCAGAAGGGTTGCGGGGAATATTGCTAAGGTTGATTTGAAGTATAATAAGAAGGCTAATGTAAAGAAGGTAGGAAAAGATTTCTTTGATGCTATGATAGGGCTTGATTTTCTGCCTAATTCTCCTACATTGATGAATGCAGGCACTAAGCTTGGCCAGTTGTCTGCATGCTTTGCTGTTCCTATAGAAGATAGTATAGAAGGAGTTTTTGATGCGTTGAAACAGATGGCTTTGATCCATAAGTCAGGGGGAGGGGTTGGCTATTCTTTTTCAAGGATAAGGCCTAAGTCTGATTTGGTTGTTAGCTCAAAGGGCAGGGCATCAGGTCCTGTTTCGTTTATGCATATTTTTGATAAGGCTACAGAGGTTATAAAGCTGGGCGGGAGGAGAAGGGGGGCTAATATAGCAATTTTGAGTGTGAGCCATCCTGACATAATTGAGTTTGTAGAATCCAAAAAGAATAATGAGCTGCAGAATTTTAATATTTCAGTTGCTGTGACAGATGAGTTTGTTAAGGCGGTAAAAAAGGATGCTTATTTTAGTTTAGTTAATCCAAGAACAGGGAAAACTGCCAGGAGAGTAAAAGCAAGGCTTATTTTTGATAAGATTGTTGAAAATGCCTGGAAGCATGGAGATCCCGGCATTATCTTTATTGATGAGGTTAACAGGAAGAATACTTTGAAGCTTGGAAAGATTGAAAGCACTAACCCATGCTCAGAGGTTCCATTGTATCCTTTTGAGAGCTGCAACCTTGGCAGCATTAACCTGAGCAATATTGTTAACGATGGCATAATAGACTGGGATAAGCTGCAGAGGATAGTAAGGCTTGGTGTTCATTTCCTTGATAATGTAATTGATGCAAACATATTTCCTCTGCCTGAGATAGAGGAAGCAACAAAGGAAAACAGGAAGATTGGATTAGGGATAATGGGGTTTGCAGAGTTTCTTATCAAGTTGGGCATCGCTTATGATTCTGAAGAGGCTGTTCAGATTGCAGAGAGAGTAATGAAGTTTATCACAAAGGAAGCAAGGAATAAGTCAGTTGAGCTGGGTAGGGAAAGAGGCAGTTTTCCTAATTTTAGGGTGAGTGTTTTTTATAAGAGGTTCAAGCATATGAGGAATGCTACTGTTACTTCTATTGCGCCTACAGGAACTATCTCGATGATTGCAAACACATCTTCAGGCATTGAGCCTTTGTTTGCTATTAGCTTTGAGAGGCTTGTGATGGGCAGAAGGAAGGTGTTTGAGGTGAACAGTCTGTTTAAGGAGTCTATGAAGATAAAGGGCATGTGGACAAAGAAAATTATAAAGGCTATCGACCATTATAGCTCTGTACAGAAGATTAAGGATATCCCGGAGGATATAAGGAGGGTGTTTGTTACTTCTCTCGACATAAAGCCTGAATGGCATCTAAGGGTTCAGGCAGCTTTCCAGAGGTTTACTGATAATGCTATTTCCAAGACGGTTAACCTTCCTTCGAGTGCTTCAATAAATGATGTTAAGAAGGTTTTTATGGGCGCTTATGAGATGAAGTGCAAAGGGATTACTGTTTATAAGTATGGAAGCATAGAGAACCAGGTTTTGAATGTTTGCGAGGAGTGTAAGTAAGAGTTATAAAAGGTAAAGTTAGGCTGTTTGTTGCTATTTATTCTTCAGTTTCCTCTGCGTTTCCTTTATCAATAAGAAGTTCAACTATCTCAGCTGGAAGCTCTGCTGTGTCGCCTTCTTCAAAGGGGCCGTAGACCTCAAGCTCTTTTCCCATAAACCTTTGCACTGGCTTGGTGAATTTTATTGGTTTTTTAGAGCTGTCCTTCTCTTTATCTTCCTGCTGGTCTTCATGCTCTTTATCTTCTTGTTTGTTCTCTTGCTGGACTTCAGATTGTTTATCTCCCGGTTTATCTTCCTGTTTATTCTCCTGTCCTTCCTCTTCTTTTTCTTCAGGTTTTGTTTCAGGCTTGGCTTCAGGAGAGACAGGCTCTCTTCCTTCCATTGTGTTTAACAGAATATTAATCCTATAGCTCTTAAGCAGTTCCACAATCTGGTTAAAAGCTTTTCTTTCTTCTTCCAGTAATACGGAAGTGTCTATCAGGTTGGAGGCTATTCTGCTTTTGTTTAGTGCCATGCTGATTATCTTTTTTTCCCTTCTGTCATAGATTTCTTTTATGATTCTTCTTGCGTTTATGAGCTGCTTTTCAGTCTTGTCTCTTTCCGAGGCAGAGAATAAGTCAGAGCCTTTTTTCTGGCCTTCCAGAAGGGTATTTTTTTCAAGCAGATAATTTTTAATATCTGTATAGAAGGCTTTATCCAGTTTTTGGAGGCTTTCCCTTGTCTTTTCATTTCTTAGTATGTCAAATAGGGTTTCATAGGTTATATTGATTCCTTTCTCCTGTTCTTGTTTTGTTTCCTGTTCCATTTTCTTATGTAATATTTAGTTAGTTGTGGGAGTAAAACATCCCTTGGTAGGGAAGGGCCATCCATATAGTTGGACTATTTGGGGAGGTTTAAAGTATTTAGTGTAACTAAATACTTTCCCCTAAAAGCGTCAAAAGAAAGATATATATAAAGATTTATATTGTAAATTATAGTTCACTGGTTTAAATGAAGAGTATAATAAAGAACATAATCAAGAACAAAAGATATTTGATATTCTTTTTGATAATAGTCTTGTATATAATTATAAAAGTTAACAGCTTTAATTATTCCTACAGCGACGAGAACACCTATTTTTATATGGGTAAGTTAGTTGCTGAGGGCCTTACTCCTTATAAAGACTTTTTTTTCTCTCACCCCCCCTTACAGGTTTACCTTTTTGCCTTGCTTATAAAGATATTTGGGTTTAATTTTTTAATCCTAAAATTAACTCCTTTAATATTCACTGTTGTGTCTGCATTGTTTATTTATATTATAGTTTGCCAGAAGATTGGGCTTAGAGAAGCCATCCTTGCTTTGCTCTTGTTTTTGTTTTCTTATGACAGCTTAAGGTTCAGCAGTTATGCCGTCGGTGTTAACCTTACCACAATGTTTGTTGTGATTGGAATTTATTTTCTCTTGAACAAGAAATATTTTTTAAGCGGGATTATTTATGGGGCTGCTGCTGTCAGCGGATTGTATTCATTGGTGTTTCCCGTCGTCGTTCTTATAATCCTGTTTCTGAAGAACAGGAAGAATTTCCTTAGGTTCTTGATTGGTTTTGGGATTGTTTTCCTGACGGTAAATTCTATATTTACCGCCGTGGCAGGGAGAGATTATATAAAAGAGGTGTATGAATATCATCTTGCAAAGCCTTCAGAGGAATCTAATAAGTTCCAAGTATTAGGAAGATTGGTGAGAGTAAACCTGCTTTTGTTTGCTTCTTTTTTTGTTTATTTGTTCAGGCGCATTTTGTTTAAGAATAAAAAGTTTAGTATTCTTTCTTTTACTGTTATAGCATATCTGCTCTTTTTGGTTTTGTTGCAAAACATTTTCGGATTTTATTCAATGGTTATGTTTCCTTTTTTGGCTATATTGGGCTCCTGCTCTTTGGGCTGGATTGTTAGAAAGAACAAAGTGGTTTTGGGCATTGTTTTATTGTTAGTTATTTCAAGCGCTGCTTGGAGCATTAATAAATATGATGGGTATGATTTCCAGGATTTTAAGAATGCTGATGGAGTGGTTGGTTTTATTAAGAGCAATTCCAAGGAGAGCGATACTATTTATGGAGATGATTCTATTACAACTATCTTAGCTCTTTTGTCTGACCGAAGGGTTACAGCAGATTTTGCTGATTCCAACAATCTCATTTTCAGGTCTGGGGTTGTTGACCTGGATGAGACAATCCAAACATTAAGGGCAGAGAAGGTAAAGTTCATCATTATCTATAAGCTAAAAACACCAACGCGTACAGGAAGGTTTGGCCCTGCTTTTATCGACGAGTTCTATGAGTTTGTTGTTAGTGAGTGCAGTGTTGCTAAGGAGTTTAAGGAGGAATGGGTAAATGAGGGGGTTGTTTATGAGAAGGTTGTTGAGGTTTATGGATGTGAGTTCTAGGCATTTTTTCCAAAACCATTATATACGCAAAATATAACTCCTGCTGTATGAAAAGGATCTATAAGCATATTTTCATATTAATTATTGCTGTCCTTATTGTGTATTCAAACATCTTCAGGAACGAGTTTGTTTGGGATGATAATTTCTTTATAGTTGAAAGGGAAGAGATAAAGGATTTAAGGAATATCCCTTCATTCTTTGCTCAGGATGCTGAAGGGCTTTACAGGCCAATGAGAACTGTGTTTTATGCAGTTAGTTATGCCCTATGGAAGGAGAATCCTTTTGGATATCATGTTAATTCTGTTTTGATTCATATTATTACGAGTATTCTTGTTTATCTTATAATATTAAGGATCTCCGCAAAGCCAAAGCTTTCTTTTCTAGCTGCTCTCTTATTTGCTGTTCACCCAATTCATATTGAAGCTGTCACTTTTATTACAGCAAACTTTGATATGTTGGGGGTCATATTCTATCTGCTCGCGTTTCTTTATTATCTGAAAGCGGAGAATAATAGATTCTATTTTTACATAATCTCTGTTTTGTTTTTCTTATTAGGAGTTTTTAGCAATGAGTTTGTTGTAACATTGCCTTTGGTTTTGGTGTGCTATGATTTGCTCTACAAAAACCTGAAAAAGCCAACATTCTTTCTAAAGATGAAGTATTATATTCCATATTTCATAATTGCCATAGGATTTCTTTTCATAAGGTTTAGGCTGAGAGGGGTTTTTGCAAGGGTTGAAAGTTACCAGGCTAGTTATTTTGGCAAACTTTTTACCATGCCGCAGGTTATAATAAGATATATCCAGCTTCTTTTCACGCCTATTAATTTAAGTGTTGACCATGGTGTAAGCATTGCTTTACTGCCTGGGATAATATTCTTCTCTTTTATTCTGCTCCTTGTCATTGGCTTTGCATTTATGCTTAGAAAGAAGTCAAAGCTTGCAAGTTTCAGCATATTCTGGTTTTTCATAACTTTGCTGCCTGTTATGAACATTGTCCCTATACAGAGGATGATGGCAGAGGTTTACCTTTATCTTCCTTCTATTGGCTTTTGCATATTCTTTGCCTGGCTGATAAGAAAGATTCCCAAGCTTAAGTTTAGGAATGCAAAGGGTTGTTACATTCTGATTATGGTTATTGTTTTAGGTTCTTATTCAGTGATTACTGTTAAAAGAAACACAATCTGGAAGGATGAGTTCAGTCTATGGAGCAATGCAATTAAGACTAGCCCTGAAAGTAGCAAAGCGCATTCAAACCTTGCACTTGAACTTGATAAAAGAGGTCTTTATGACAAAGCTATAGAAGAATACAAGCTCTCGATTCAGCTTAACCCGAACAGGGCAAAGACTTATTTTAATCTTGGTGTTGCATATGGCAAGACAGGAACTGTTGATGAGGCTATAATAGCATATACTACCTCTCTTGAATTGAAGCCGGGCAATGCAGAGGCATATAATAACAGAGGCATTCTATATATTAAAAAGGACCTTCCAGATCTGGCTATCAGTGATTTTAAGAATGCCCTGGATCTAAAGCCTGGATTTGTCCAGGCTTATGTTAATTTAGGCAATGTTTATAATGAATTAGAGGATTATGAGGATGCTATCAGTGCCTACCAAACTGTAATCAGTCTAAACCCTAATATTGCAGAGGCTCATTATAATCTTGGCATTGCTTACCATAAAAAGGGGTTAGCTGAAGAAGCAGAAAAGGCTTTTGATAAGGCTTATGGATTGAACCCCAACCTTAGATAAAATGGCAAAGCTTGAATTTGAAGACCTAAGTTTTGAGGAAGATAAAGATTCTGTTAGAGTTAACCTTCTTAAGATATTCTGTTTTTATATTCCAAAGGCTGAGCTGGAGAAGATTGCAGATTTTAGATTAAGCCATAATTCCATTGATTTTAAGGATGTGTCAACGAAAAAGGCAGGCAATAAGTTCAATATGCTTATACAGAAGCATATTCACAGCCTGAATAATAGTATAACCGGCAGAAAAGCTGTTTATATCCATCAGAATTCAGGCATTCCTTTGATAGGAACCAACTATTTTGGTATAGTTGACAGAGGCACTTCTTTAATAGAATTAAAGCCTTTAAACGGCTGCAACCTTAACTGCATCTACTGTTCTGTTGATGAAGGGAAAAACAGCAGGACAAGGCTGGTTGACTTTGTTGTTGAAAAGGATTATTTGGTTTCAGAGCTAAGGAAAGTAGCTGATTTCAAGGCGGTAGATGGCTTAGAGATCCATATAGCTGGCCAATCCGAGCCGTTATTATATGCTGATGCCAAACCTTTAATAAAAGAAATCTCTCAAATTAAAGGGGTTAAAACGGTTTCTATGGACACTAATGGCACGCTACTAACTAAAAAGATTACTGATGAATTGATAAAAGCAGGCCTTACAAGGTTTCATATGTCAATAAACTCGCTTGATCCAGAGCTTGCTATAAAGATTGCCGGGGCTCATTATAACATAAGCCATGTGAAGAAGATGGCAGAATATATATCCGGCAAGGCTGAGGTAATAATAACACCTATCTGGTTAGAAGGCGTTAATGATAAAGAGATTCCTAAGTTAGTTGAGTTTGCAGCCAAGATAAAGGCTGATATAGGCATCCAGAACTTTCTTAGGTATAAGCATGGAAGAAACCCTGCAAAACAACTTGAATGGCCTGAGTTTTATGAGAAACTTAAAGATTTAGAGAAGAGGTTTGGTATTAAGCTAATAAAAGGAGAGGAAGATTTCAAGATCATAAAAACAAAAGAGCTTCCTAAGCCCCTGAAAAAGGATAATATTGTAAAGGCAAAGATTATCGCAGAAGGAAGGTTAAGGAATGAAAGGCTTGCTATCTATAAGGATAGAGTGATTTCTATTTTAAACTGTTCTGAAAGTGTTAACAGTATTGTTAGAATTAAGATTCTCAGAACTAAGCATAATATTTTTGTTGGTAAAAAGATATAGATGCTGTTAATTTAAGCTACCATAGATTTGTTCAGCCCCTATCCTTCGGATAGGGGTTCTTTTTTCTCCCCTTCGGGGAGCTAGGGGAGAAAAAATAAGTCTGGCAACGCCAGACCTGAGCAAATCAAAGAAATATAATAAGTTTATAGAAAATACTTTATTAGCATTAATATAAAGAAATAGATAATAAAAGAAATTAAAAAAAAAGAAATAAATAAAAAAGGTTTTTAACCTTTTTATTCTTCAGCAGCTTCTTCCTCTTCTTCCTCAGCAGCTTCTTCTTCCTCTTCTTCTTCTTCCTCTACTACGGTAGGCGCACCAACAGTTATATCTGTTAGGCTTGTACCAGTTACTTCTACTTCTACGCCTGTTAGAGTTGCTGCGGTCTGATATGTTTCATAGTCTGCAATAACTCTTGCTGCTCTCTGTGAGTCTTCTGCTGTCCAGCCAGCTACAACCAAAGCAACATTTCCGTCTGTCTGCTCAACCAACTTGACAATTGCTGCATTCTCTGGGATTCCAGAAGCTGTTCCACATGCTGGGAATGATTTTCCAAGCAATACAGCTGCTGCCTTGTTGATACAAGGTCCTCCAACAACAATCAAGTTTTGGGTATTTTCCTTGCCGCTAACTGCTGGATCTGTATCAAGTACAGCTGCCCCAACATCAATCTTGGTTACAACTGTTGTTTCAACATTGCCAGCTCCTGTGCTTGTGGTAGCTGTGGTTGCTCCAGAAGTTACGAAGAACGCACCGAAGATTTCCTCGTCTGGATATGTTATCACTATGTCATTCTGTGTATCTGAGCCTGTTCCTTTCCTATCCACGGATAGGAACATACCATAGTTTGTATACATATTGTAGATATTACTGCCGTCTTTTGATAATTGCATACCAGTTCCTGGTTTGTACTGACTTCCGCTTGTATAATTAAACAAGCTATCATTGATGTCAATTTTACTGCTGCTTACAGCAAAGTTAATCTTTGCCATATCAATTGAGTTATCCTCGTCTTCTTCTGGTGTGAAGCAGATATAATCTACTCTGGTACCTTCTACCAAGGCATCACTATCACAGGCCAATGTTATATTAAGCTCTCCCTGTGTCCATAATTCTGGAGACACATTTTTGTCATCCAAGGCACCATCACCATCAAGATCAACCATTATCTTCCCAGAGTTTGAATCTGAGCTGATATTGACCTGATATGTGTTTCCATCAAGGTTTAGGTCTCCTGTTAAACTGGTATAGGTTACTTCCTGCATGGTTCCTGAACCAAGGTCAAGTATTTTTATTATACCAGTCTCGTCTGTTGTACTTGTTCCCTGCACAACATCCTTAAACTGCATTACTCTTGAATACTTGTTCTTGCTTACAACAAAATAATGCTCATCATCAATTTGTTGTACCTCGTTAATAACAATGTCCCTTAAATCTGAACCAGTCCATCTTCCAAGGTTTATTATAGCACCGCTTGAGCCATTAATGCTTGCAACATCAACTGAGTAATCTACACCAGCTTTGTTGGTAAACTTCAGTTTGTAGTTGTAAGAGCCGCTTGGCTTAAGGCTAACTTCCTCTGTTGTCCCTATCTGCAGTCCTTCAAACTTGAAATCAAAGGCATCTCCAAAGAAGTTTCCTTCCTGGGCCTCAGCAGCATCTGCAACATCTGCTCCTGATACACCTTCTCCTAGGTAAAGGTCCTGTCCAGCTGTGTAATTAACCTCAATAGATGTTATAGTAACATCAGAGCCATGGAATGAGGTTCCACCTCCCTGGTCTGTTGAGGTAACTATATCAGCTTTAACAGAGCTTAGCTCTGTGCTTCCAATTGTAACAGTTCCATCCCAGCTTGCGTTCATGGTATTGGTGTCTTCTATCTTAACTTTGTTTGCGCCGATATCAAATTCAGCCTTTCTTAAGCCACCTGCAAATGACTGCGACATTATATCAACAACACCTATTTCGCTAAGATCCTCTAACTTAAAGGTATCACCTTCTGCAAGAGCAGTTGTTATCTCATTATTAATAGTAAACTTTGCTGTGGCTGTTCCAACAAAGTCAAGCGTTACGTCATAAGTCTCGCCAGTTGGTAATGTATAGCTCTTAGAAGCGCCTTCTTCCAAAACATCACTAACAGCACCACCCATAAAAGTCAATGCTGTACTGTTTCCATTAGTATGCGCTGCCTTTATTATAGTATACTCTTTTCCTAACATTGTTATCTTCTTGTTCTTGATGTCATCCAAGTAACCGCTTGAGCCAGTGTTATGGTCCGATTTTAAACCAGGGGTAAAAGCTATCTTATACCTATATACTGTTGCGCCATTTGTTATTAAAAAGTATGGCTTTGCAACGCTATCTGTATCATCTGGATCAGCAGTATATTGCACTGTCCCATTTAGTGGTAGATAGATTGTTTCGGTATAATCAAAGTCTCCATTCTCATTTGTGATAGTTCCGCCTCCTAATGCAGTTAAGTCAGAGCCGGTCACTGAATCCTGAATATCATTTATACCTTCATTAAACTCCAACTTATCAGAACTCTTCTCTATCTTCTTACTATCACCGCTCAGAGAAACAGTTGCAGCAGTTCCAGTACTTACTGTGCTTGTTGTCTTTGCAGCATACTGCAGACTTGTTGCAATATCGATTGCTCCCAATACATCATTGGTTGCAGCTGCTTCACCCACTACAATCAATGCATTAAAAGCTGCATCTTTTACGAATGGGTCTGGATACGTACTTAAATCAGCTGCTGCTAAAGCGCCGAACATTGTAGCTCCAAACATTGAAGCTCCAGCACCCAGAGCAACCACCTTCTTAATTGTTTTTAATAGCTTCATTATCTAAACACCTCCATGTTTTTTGTTTTGCTATTATTTTTGTTTTACTTTTAAACTGCCATTCTGTCTTTCCCAAATCATATATAAACTTTTGGGTATTCTCCTATGTCAGTCTGACAGCTTTTTCTATTTGGTTGCTTTATATGGGTGTATGTTATTTATAAAGTTTTCGCAAAAAGGGTATGGCCGCTAAATAGCATAACACAAAGACCGCTTTATTCCTAAAAAGATTAGCTTTACAACGCTTCATTACTATGGAATGAAGAAATTATCGAGGGGGGGAAATAAGGGTTTTTGTAACATGTTATTTAAAAAGGCTTATAAAAGAAACAAAGGAAAAAAGAAAAAATGCGGGGAACGTGATTTGAACACGCGTAGGCACTAAGCCAATAGGTGTCTTTGTTATCATTGGCATAAAAGCCTCATCACACCTAAGCCTATCCCGTTTGGCCGCTCCGGCATCCCCGCAGGGGAAATATATGCTAATATTATACACTAATATATACACTAATATATACACTAATATATACACTAATATATACACTAATATATACACTAATATAT
>NZBG01000008.1 GCA_002687795.1 Candidatus Woesearchaeota archaeon | reverse complement strand
ATCCCAGGGATATTGGAATTTTGGCGGACAACAAAGGAAAGTTACTTCCTTTGCTTAATATGATACCCCGCACTTTAGTGCGGGGAGGTTCATTTTAGCTTAATTCAAATTTACTAGTATAAAAATTTTTTCTAAACATACAGTATTAACCAGTTCATGCTTGTTCTATCTGTATATAACTAAAGCTTTATATATACCTGCCTGATTCTATACCTCTATGGCAAAAAAAGCATCTAATGAGGAACAGATTGGCTTTCATAAAGGAGCCTTAAGCACTCTTGCAAAAGAAAGGGAAGAGATGATAAGGCTGTTAAAGATTGTTGAACAGCTGATGCAGATGCATGTTAAAGGCTTAAAAGACCTTGGCATAGACCTTGAAAAAGTTGCAAAAGAAGCAAAGAAATCAGGGAAAACACAGAAAAAGCCGATTGAAGATATATTGAACTAATTCTTCACTTTAAATGAATCTCCAACACATCGCCATCATCCAGCCTGTGCTCCAATCTCAATAGTTTCTGGCCTGAAAACTTTTTGCTGTTCCAGATTCTTACAAACTTAAACTTATTAATAAAATCCTTATGCAGCTTCTCGCACACATTGCCTATAGTGCAGCCTTTCTCCATTATCAATGGAACATTAAAATCAGCCTTCTTGCCAGGCTGTTTCAGAAATATGTTGATAAGCCCTAACTTATCATATATCATCTCTTTCAGCTTATCAATATTAACATCTTTTTCAGCAGAAATTGCGATATCAGCGTTAATCTTTTTACTCACTCCGCTGGCTGTGCCTTTACTAACAGTATCTATCTTGCTCAGCACAACAAGAGATGGCGCGTATACCTTATTATCCTCTAAACAATCAATGAACTCGTCAATATTGATATCTTCCCTTATCAGAACCTCAGCATTATTCAGCTTAAACTCCTTCAATATAAGCTTGATTGTTGTCTCATCAATCTTTGTTGGCCTTACAGTAAAGCCTACCCTGATTCCATCCTTAGCGGTTTTCTTAATCCTTACATCAGGCCTTTTCCTGTTTAACCTTAAGCCGGCATTACGAATTTCCCTCTTTAACACAGAATAATGCTCAGGATGGTTCACATCAACAAGAATCAGGACAAGGTCAGTAATCCTTAGCATAGAAAACACTTCCCTTCCCCTGCCTATACCCTTGGCAGCTCCCCCAATGACGCCTGGCAGGTCCAATAACTGGATATTTGCATTATTATAGTGCATCAAGCCAGGTATGGCGGTTAAAGTTGTGAACTCATAAGCTGCAACCTTAGACTTTGCGTTTGTCAATATATTAAGCAAAGTAGACTTCCCCACAGAAGGAAAGCCTATAATAGAAACGCTGGCATCACCGCTCTTTCTCACAGAGCATACCTTGACTCCCTGTTTGCTTCTCCTCTCCCGCTGCTCTTTCAGCCTGGCGATCTTAGCCTTAACCAGGCCAATATGATGCTGGGTTCTCTTATTATACTTTGTAACCCTTAATTCCTCTTCCAATTCTTTGATCTGTTCTGTATTATCCATTTTTACAGTATCTATGTAGGTACTATTAATATTAGAAAAGTTTATATCTATCTATAAAAATTTATCTTATAAAATGCAAAAACTCTTAGACACGCTAAATAACTTTCTTCCTGAATTCTTTATGAAATTCATAGTGGCTGTGGTAATCTTATTAATAGGCTTAATAGTCGGCAAGATATTAGGGAAGATAATCCATAAGGTTCTGCATGAGATAGAGCTGAACAATATACTGAAGAAAGCAACAAACATAAAAGTCTCCCTTGAAGAAATAATAAGCTCCTTTGTATCATATTTCATCTACTTTATCTTCATAATAATCGCTTTAGAGAGGCTGGGCCTTGGGACAATAGTCCTGAACATAGTAGCAGGAGCCGTGATGCTTGTCATTATACTGTCTGTATTCCTAAGCCTGAAAGACTTTGCCCCCAACTGCATAGCCGGGATAATAATCTACAGGAAAGGCTTTATCAAGGAAGGCGACAATATAAAGGTTAAAGAAATAGAAGGAAAGATAACCCATGTTAGTTTAATAGAAACAAGGGTTGAAACAAAAAAGAAAGACATAATATCTATCCCCAACTCAATACTGACAAAGAATGAAGTAGTTAAGCTAAAGAAGTAGGATACTAAACTTTCTCTAGCATACTAACAATATTCCAAATTTGGGTTCTTATATAAGACTGAAGGTTTGAGTTATCAGCTATTCCTTCTAAGATATTAAAGGCCTTATTAACCTTCATTGACAGCTCTGAATCGCTATTAAGAACATCTATGACCTCCTGGATCTTAGTGCCTGTGTTCTTGGGTATAGTTGGGTCACCCTGCAATTCTGATAAAGTATCAATTATCTCTTTAATCTTTTCTGGAGATTTCATTTTTATTGGGATGTTTTTATATTCTTGAGAACTTCAGCCTGGATTTTCTTTAATTTTTCTCTTATCTTTTCTTCCTGTTTCTCCAGGTTTTTGATTCTTATATTCAGGCTTTCTTTCTTTTGGCTCAGCTCATCATTTAATTGTTTTGCATCAACATTTATCATTATATTTCCTACAATCTTATAGGCATCCTTCTTATCCTTGATTTCATTCAAAGCTGAATCCACTTCTATCTCCTGAGCCTGGAACTGCTGCTTTTGAACTAAGAATGCCTGCAGGTTCTGCTCTAACAGCTGCAATTGTTCAACCTTCTTCTCAGTCTCTTTATCAGTCATTTTTCTATCTTGCCTTAACCTTGCTTGTTGTGGTTCTTGGCTTGAACAGGATTTTCGAGCCGCAATAAGGACATCTGACCCTTTTCCTTAACATATCCAAGGTTGTGGTTTTATTGCAATAAAAACATTTATATCTTGCCATTTTTATTTTTCTTTATTAACCTCTTCTTTTATTAATAATTTCTTGCTGATTGTGTAAGCCTTTCCTGTGAACTTTGCATCGCATTTCCTGCATTGCCATATTCCGGTTGTTATCCTTTTTACCTTTTCCTTATGGCAGTATGGGCATTTATGCTTCTTTCTGCTTTCAGCCTCTATCTCTCCGTATTTCTGCTTTATTGTCCTGCCATACCTTGGCCCGAACCTCTTTATAGAGCCGATTCCTGTTAATTTTGCCATTTTCTTAGTTTAGTTATTTATTTGGTTTTAATGGGGCTGCCCGGATTTGAACCGGGATCATCTGGCCCCAAACCAGAAAGGCTAGCTCCTCCTTATAGCAGTTATTGGCTATAAGTCCAAGTTACCCCACAGCTATGCGTCCTCTGAAAGGATCCCGCACTTTATCCAACCCCATACCCTATTATTCACATTTCCTTTTTAAACCTTTTGCTCGTATTCCCTCTTGGCCTCTTCCAAAGCCTCGAAACTCCCTATATCAAACCATTTCTCCTCTGCTTTATCAAATACAAAGCCATGCACATGGCTTCTTTTATGCAGCCATTCCATGAACTTGCCGGGCATATCTGAGCTGTTCCCTTCTGTTAAATACTGGTTAAGCAGCTCTACAGTAGCCTTTGGATAAAAATATACTCCTATAGAGCATAATGTTGACTTTGGCTCAGCAGGCTTTTCTTCGAAATCAATAACCTTACTGTTTTCATCAACTGCGCATATACCCAGCTTTTTTGCTTCTTCAATGTTTCTGACATCATATAAGGCAATTGAAATGTTCTTTTTCTCATCAAATCCCTTATGCATATCCTTTAGACCGAACTGAAAAAGGTTATCTCCTGAAATCTGCAGGAAATCCTCATTAATATTCTCTGTTTTAATAACAAAATTAAGGTCCCCTATTGCGCCAAGCCTGTCATCGTTTGATAAGGTGCCGTCATTCAGGATCTTTATCTTAAACCTTGAGCTAAAGCCTTTGTTCCACTCATTAAAATGCTCAAAGAACTTATTGTTTGTTACAATAAAAATTTCATCAATCTCTTTTATCTCATCAACCTTTTCAATGATATGCTCAATGATTGGCTTGCCGGAAATCTTCAGCAGAGGTTTTGGCTGGTTCTCGGTTAAGGGGTACAGCCTTGTGGCATATCCAGCGGCGAGTAGGATGCATTTCATTTATATTTACTTAAAAATCGGTTATCATTTATATGGTTATTGGATTTTTATTAAGGAAATTTAAATAAAGTATAGCAATTATTTATGTATTTATGGCAATAAAACTCTCAGGAGAACATGGGGAAGGAGGCGGCTCTATTGTAAGAGTTGCCTTAGCTTTGTCAACCATAACAGGCAAAGCCTTTGAAGTAGATAATATCAGAAAAGGAAGGCCTAAGCCAGGCCTTAAAGCACAGCATCTTTACTGTATCAAGGCATTACAGGCGCTTTGCTCTGCTGAAGTTGAAGGCGCCAGCCTTGGCTCTTCTTATCTTAAATATAATCCTGGGAAAATAAGTGCTAAGACCATAAAGGTTGACATTGGAACAGCTGGTTCAATAGCCTTGTTATTGCAATCAGTATTACCGCCTTGCTTGTTTGCTGATGGAAATATAAAGCTGGAAATTACTGGCGGGACCTCTGGCAAATGGGCAGCCCCTTTTGATTATTTCAACAATGTTTTTGTTCCGATTATTAAAGGATTCTGTGAGAAAATAGATGTAAAACTTATCAGGAGAGGTTATTATCCAAAAGGCCAGGGAAAGATAGAATTAAAGATTAAGCCAGAATATAAACTTTCAGATTTCTCTGATTTTAATGAACTTTATTCTCATTTAAAACAAAAAGATCCGTTAAATATAAACCTGATAGAACAAGGCGAACTGGTTAAGATAGAAGGAATATCTCATGCATCTCTAAGCCTTGAAATGGCTGATGTAGCTGAAAGGCAGGCAAGGACAGCAAAGCTTGAACTAACAAAGTTAGGCTGTCCTGTTAATATCCAGGCAGAGTATTGCGATACAGCTTCTATTGGCTCCGGCATCACATTATGGGCAGCTTTCTCTAAAGATTATGAGCAGGCAAGGTTAGGAGCAGATGCTCTTGGAGAGCCTGGTAAAAAGGCAGAGGTTGTTGGGGAGGAAGCTGCTAAAAAGCTGATAAAGGAAATTGAAAGCAAAGCTCCGGTTGACAAACACCTAGCAGACCAGATACTTCTCTTTATGGCCTTTACAAAGAACAGCAAAATAAAGGTTTCAGAGCTTACTAACCACTGCAGAACTAATATTTATGTGATAGAGGAGTTCTTAGGGAAAGTCTTTAAAGTTGATGAAGAGGAGAAGATTATTTCTCTGGTTTAGAAACCAAAGGTATTTATATTAACTAAGCAAACAAATTCTTATGGGATTATTTTATCATAATATTATAAAAGAATTGGAGGAATTAGAAAAAGATTTGACTCGCTTCCAGATTGTAGCTAGTAATTTTTTGCATGGCTCGCATGGTTTTTCTGGTTCGTTTCATAAATTAGATGACGTTCGTATTGCGGCTGATAGGAAGCTTCTGGATGAGTTTTTGAAACTTAAATCCCTTTATAGAATAGACAAAAAAATGGGAAGAATGGTCAGAAGAGACCTTGTTAAGGACTTTAAGCATGAGGGGCTTGATACTTCAGAATTAAGAACTTTTTCAGTCTTCTTTAATAGATTCTTAGAATATGCAAACATGGATATGAACCTTTTTGAGGGGTTCACAAAAGGCATAAATAAAAACTTCATAGTCAGTATGCAGGCAAAACTATGAATATTTTAGAGCAATTGAAGCTTGTTATTAATAGACTGAAAGGAGAGATAGATACTATAGAAAAAATAATAAGAAAAGAAAAAACAAAAAGAAAAAAAAGAGAACAAGAAGCAAAAAGATTTGGACTCACAAGGAAACCACGAAAAGCAGAGGAAATGACTGGATAACCTTCTTTTTATACCAAGAGCAATTAATCTAAAAGCTGAAGATATACTATCTCATCTATAAAAGGAGCATATGATATGAAAACAAAACCCGGGGCAATTGGTTTGGTGTTTATATGTACTTTGGTAACATCAACTGCGCAGATTCTATACAAGCTTGGTGCTAACAGGTTATCTTTGGATATATTTAGCCTAATAACAAATGTGCCCTTATTCCTGGGAATCATTTTGTATGTCACAGCAGCGGCTATCCTTCTTATCTCTTTAAAATACGGAGAATTATCAGTGTTGTATCCTGTTGTGGCTACAAGCTATATTTGGGTCAGCCTCTTATCATCCCAGGTTTTTGGTGAAGTTATTAATGCATCCAAATGGATCGGTATAATCTTTATAATTGTTGGGGTAAGCCTGATAGGGATAGGAAGCAGAAAATAATAAAATGGAAACACCTTTATGGACAATGGCTGTTGTAATTGTTGCCTGTATTATAGGAGCCTATGCAGCTCTCCTGCTTAAGAAGGCATCTGCAAACATATCTTTCAGCTTTAAGTTCTTATTCAGCAAAGAGCTTGTAACAAGCGTTGGCTTATATGGCTTCTCAACACTCATGTTCATACCAGCCCTAAAGTTTGGAGAGCTTTCAGTGCTATATCCTCTAGTAGCCACAACATATATCTGGACATCTCTCTTTGCAATAAAGTTCTTAGGAGAAAAGATGAACTTCTTGAAATGGCTTGGCGTTCTGGTGATTCTTATTGGGGTTAGCTTTATTGGGGTTGGCGGGAGGTAATACCATAAAGTAGAAAACTATTTATAATCAGATAATCTCAATATAAAATTATTATAAATTACGGAAAGATATCCCTTTACGGGATACCAAAAATCCAAAGGATTTTTTAGTATCTCCACCTTTTAAGGTGGAGTAGCTTGGAGTAATTTGCTCAAAATTCGTGCTGGTTGAGTCTCAGAGGCATACCAAAAAACCAAAGGTTTTTTTAGTATCTGTGCACCATTTATGGTGCAGAAAAGTCCACGAATTTTTTCAAAAATGATAAAAAAGACCCGCCTTCAAAAAATAGAAGAAGCAAAAGAGCCCTTTAAGATTATGGGTGATGTTATAAAGAAAATACAGCAGGAAGCCAGAGTTCTCTCTTACCATGTCTTAGACATGGAAAATATAGCCAAACATGAATTAAGAAAAGAAAAAGAGAAACGCTTCAGATTCTTTGACAAAGAGGCCCAGGAGGTTGCTAAAAAGGAAAGAGACCATGCATCTGTTTTAACGGCTATATGGATTGCTTGATTCAGGCTCAAAAAGAAGAGCTAAGCTCATGAAGGATAGAAACACGGTTTTAGAAGCCCTGGAAGAAATCAATGAACAGCTGGACATAGGTACAAATACTGCAAGAGAAAGCAGGGAACTGATAAAAGAAGAATTCCGGCTTAGATTTATTAATGATTTGGACAGGATAAGGTCTTTGCTTGTTCCAATTATCATAAGGATAACAGAGGAAAGCAAAGAGGTTGCTGAGCTTGAAAAAAGAATGGGGCAGCTTAGTGAACATGAGGATATGAGCGCGCAGGAGAGGTATGTTAATTCATTCTCGCAACAGCAAGCATCTAACCAATTATTGAGGCATAGTTATGACAAAGATAAGGTAAGAAACCTTATCATGAATGAGGAAAGAATTCTTATTAGGGACATGACAATAATGATTAATAATTGCATTCGCTTTCTTGGTATATCTGGGAAAATCAAGGATGAGTTTAGTCAGCTTGAAAAAAGGGTTCATATGGTGAAAAGGGAAGGTAAATATCTAACAATGTTAGCTGAGAAGGTTTTATTCTCAATGAGAGCGGTTGTAAATCATATAAAAAGATTCGGCAAAAGAATGCCTAATAAAGATGAAAAGCATGTTCTAAAGAATTATTTAAAGAAACTAAGTTTTGATATACTAATGCTGCTTGAAGAACTTGAAGATGCAAGGCATATTAATAAAAATGATGACTACATTCAAGGACTATTATTGATTAGAAGAAAAATTAATAATCTATTAAGGTCTATAAAGAGTGAAGTGCTCTCAGACCCTCAAAAATGTTCAGATTTCCATGTAAAGTTAGATAATTCAGTAAGAGGGCTTGAAACATATATAGTTTGGATAAAAAAAGCTGAGGGTTAATATTGGACAAAGTTAGCTGTATCCTTCTCATAAAGTTCATTATCAGTTACCGACATAATCACCTCTAAAGTCAGCCCTTCCATTGATTCAGCGCCAGGCTGTTTATTTCCTTCTAACGATACTCGTGTGCTTATACAATCTACCTGAGAGAATGCACTTATTAGCTCAGGGTTTTGAACAATTGGCCCAAAATCATCATACCCATTACCCTCAGAATGCAAAACACCATTATCTACAGAATATTCCTGCTCATAACAAGGTATAATCTTGCCATCTAAAGTGAACTTAAGCTTAGGTATTGCAGATTGTCCATCCGAGAACTCTAAATGCCCCTGCTTTCCTAAAGTGAATACCACCTTTGAAACTGACTCTTGTTGAGAAGGACTTTTTGCTTCATCTAAACCTTCTAAAACAAAATAAATACTCTTAACAGGATCATCCTGGTGGTGCCTTAGCAATAATAAACCAAGAAACGCTTCATAATTTGGTATAACTATATTTCTTAAAGAAGATTCTACACCATAACCTACTACCTTTCTTTTAAAGCCTAACATTCATCCCCCCATTATTTATTCTAAAGTGGTTAAACCTTGATATGAGATTGAAAAATTATATATAAATCTTTAGTCTTCTGTATACAAAAGATTAAAAAGGAGCTCAAATTACATATTAATGAGGTGATTCAATGGCTGAAGAAAAGGTTTACCCGGCAGAAGAGCAGGGCGGAAAGTCTGAGACAGAAGAAGAGATAGAAGAAGACATGGAAACAGGGGAAAAAGAGGAAGACGTCTATACTGAAGAAGGAAGGGAGAAGCTTGTAGAAGATGATGAGATAGAGCCTGGAGAAGAAGGCTTTATGAAAGGAGCTGAAGGCCTTGGCCAGGACTCAAAATGCAGGAAATGCGGCAAAATACTCAAGGATGAGTTTCTGGAAAAGGAGATTGATGGCGAGCTTCACAGGTTCTGCTCTGACAAATGCGCTGAAGAGTATGAAAGAGAGAAAAATAAATAATTTTTTAAACTGATTTGCTTTTTCTTATTCTATGCAGTTTGACCTAGAGATGGACAGTGTAATAAAAGAAATAAAGAAAAACAAGGCTAAATTGGTCTGTATCCAGCTGCCTGATGGACTAAAGCCAAAAGCAAACAGCATTCAGGAAGAGATAGAAGATAAAACCAATGCTAAGGTCATAATCTGGGCTGGCTCATGCTTTGGCGCATGCGATGTTCCTATGCAGCTAAAGAACCTTAAAATAGACCTTCTAATACAATGGGGGCATAGTAAATTTCTTTGATTATGTTACTGTAGAGTAATAAACTATAGAAAGCTTTATAAACACACCAGCCATCCTCTTTCTTAACAAAGCACTTTGGTGATTATCTTGAATATACCTTTGGATCCTGTTAAAAGCTTAGAAGAAAGGGTTAAATCTTCCCAGAAGGAGTTAGAATCCTTAATGGAAGTAAAGGCCCTGGGATTTGTAAACAAAACAGAGAACATTGATGTTGGGATTGACTTATCAAGAGTTTATGCAGAATTATCAGGCTCTTATTCTCAATTAGCTCTCTTATATCTAGAAGATGGAAAAGAAGAACAAACAGTAATGAGCTATTTAGACGCAGCTGAGTTCTTAGAAAAAAGCTTTAGAGAGATGAAACAGGTTATAGGAGATTTTGATTTTAATTCATACAAAGATTATGAAAGTAAAAAACAAAGGTTTGTTTCAGGGTTCTATAATTGGTCAAAGGAATCGATAAATAAGGCATTTAAGCCAAAGGTATCAGACAGAACAATCGAAGAACTATCAGAACAGCTTGACAATACAGCCTTAAAACTTACATCAAATATCCAGGAGCATTTCACAAAATTCGAGTTGGAATTCAGAAACACTGTAAACCTATGGAACAACCTGAAAAGCCAGGTGTATCTATCTCCAAAATACTCAGAGCTATTAAAGCAGCAGAAAATGCAGGCTTATGCATTTGCAAACGCAATAAGAAAAGCAGCAAAGGCTGTTAAGAACGGTACAGAGTATGGAGATGACTGGGGCTGGGGATTTACACCAGAAAAGCCTGTGCCATATGCAATTAGAGTAACAAAAATGACAAAGCTTGAAACTCTCCAAAGAGAAAAACAGAAGGAAATAGATGGCTATAATAAGAAAACTCCTGACCAAAGGTATGAATGGGAAGAAAAGAAGCATAAAAACAGGCTGGCAAAGCTAAGAAGGCAAATCAGAAATGAAGAAGCCAACCCTGATTACAGGTTATATGATATCCCAAAAAAAGACAGAATAGTTGTTCAGATAGAAAGAGAATCAGAGCATGATAAAGAATACGCTTTCCTAACTGAACCTCTTTTCAAGTATCGGAACATATTAGGCATACAAACCAAGACTGCTGGGCAGCACTCTCAGCTTCAGGAAAGCACCCTAGTTCCAGCGCCTACATTGCTCATCAACCATAGATTATTTGATGATGTCAGGCAGGAGTTTTATAATTTTGGAGTATACCAAAACCCGGCGCTTCTTGACCAGTTATGCGATGTTGCATGCCAAAGAGGTGGAATAAGTAAAGTGGCAGAGATCCTAACAGATTATCAGCCAGGCAGGCTTGAATCCATTTCAACCAAGGTAAAATGGAATGCTAAGAAAATATCATATCCTATTGGAAGACTCTTTAAAGCAGCAAGAAGAATCTCAGATAAATTAACCGCTTACATGAAAAATCCTTAAATATAGTCTTATAGTATCATCAGCTTAGTTTCTCTTGCGGTTATAATATGCGGATTTGCTCAGGTCTGGCGTTGCCAGACTGATTTTTTCTCACCCTCGGAAATCAAGGGGGAGAAAAAATAACCCTGCTCGGAGAGCAGGGCTGGGCAAATCAAGGATTTAGATTAAGCTAACAATACACTCTTTCTGTGCACAATCTTTATAAATCTAAATTCATCACTCTCAAATTATGGCAAAACTAAGGTTTTTTCTGTTAGACATAACCTATAAGGTAATAGATGGCGTGCCCTTTGTTTACCTATTTGGCAGAGGGCTGGATAATAAGCAGCTCTGCGTTGTTGATGACACATTCAGGCCATACTTCTGGATTGTTCCAAACAACATAGAAGAAGTAAAGAAAGAGCTGGACAGACTAAAGGAAAACAACAGCATCATAGAATACCAGATATCGAATAAAAACTACCTTGGAGAAGAAACAGAAGCCATAAAAGTATTCACAAACCAGCCAAAAGATGTTCCATCTGTGAGAAATGAGCTAAAAAACCTGGACTCTGTCAAGTCAATAAACGAATATGATATCCATTATATCAACAGATACCTTATAGACAAAAACATAACCCCTTTAGGATTGCTGGAAGCGGAAGGTGATTTTATTGAGTCAAGAATTAAGGTGCCTGTGTTTAAAGCAGAAACCATAAGCAAGTTCAGCGAGGACACATTCAACAACCTTAACATCCTTGCCTTTGACATAGAGACCTATAACCCTTATGGCAAGTACCTTGCACCTGAGCAAAACCCTGTCATAATGCTGAGCTTCTATGGCAAAAGCACGGCTAATGCAAAGCATCAGCCAGGGGTTTCTCCGAAACCTTTTGAAAAGGTAATCACATGGAAAAAATTCAAGACTTCCAACAAAAAGATTGAGTTTGTGGAAGGGGAAGCTGAGCTTATCCAGAAATTCATAGACACCATAGATATGTTTAAGCCTGACATACTCGTGGGCTATTTCTCAGACGGGTTTGACCTTCCTTATATCAAAAAAAGGGCAGAGAAATATAAGCTGGACCTTAACATTGGCCTGGATAACTCAGGCATAGAAGTACTTAAAACCAAAACAAAGCTCACAGGCATAGTCCATGTGGATATCTTTAAGTTTATACTCAAGGTTATTGGGAGAAGCTTTGACACAGAATCCTACAGCCTGAACTCTGTTGCCAGGGAACTATTGGGAGAAGGAAAGCAGGATGTTGATATAGAGAAATTAGCGGATGTCTGGGATAACAAGCTGGAAGATCTGGAGAAATACTGCGACTATAACCTTCAGGACTCTTATCTCACATATGAAATCTGCCAGAAGATGCTCCCTAATCTTATAGAACTGGTGAAAATGATTGGTTTGCCCATGTTTGACATCAACAGGATGGGCTTCTCGCGCCTGGTTGAATGGTATCTTATAAGGCAGAGCATTAATCTCAACTTTTTATGCCCTAACAAGCCTCATTATGCTGAGATCGGGAAACGAAGGCTGGCAAGCTTCAAGGGCGGGTTTGTCTATGAGCCGAAGCCAGGCCTGTATAAGGATTTAGTGGTGTACGATTACAAGAGCCTTTATCCGACAATCATAAGCAGCCATAACATCTCGCCTGATACACTAAACTGCCAATGCTGCCAGGATGAGGCAGAAACCATAAAAGTTGATGGATTATCACAGCACCAGTCAAAGACTGGTGATGGGACTAATCTGGAAAAAATGCGAGGAGGTGTCTCCGAGCATTTTGACAATAAAAGCTACTGGTTCTGCCAGAAAAACAAAGGGTTCATCCCCTCAGTTATCGAGGATATAATAACAAGAAGGGAAAGGATAAAAGAGATAATAAAAAAAGAGAAGCATAATCCTATCTTAGAAGCAAGGTCAGGAGGGCTTAAGCTATTAGCAAACAGCATGTATGGCTACTATGGATTCTTTGGAGCAAGATGGTACAGCATTGAATGCGCTAAATCGGTGACAGCTTATGGAAGAAAATACATCAACATGGTCATAGACGAGGCAAAGAAGGAAGGGTTTAACCCCGTCTATGGGGATACTGACAGTATCTTTATTACCCTGGATGGGAAAGATAAAAAGGATATAGACAGGTTTGCTGAAAAGATAAACCTTGAGCTGCCAAAGCTGATGGAACTTGAATATGAAGGCTTTTACCCCAAAGGAATCTTTGTTTCAGCTAAGACAGGCTCTTCTGGCGCTAAAAAGAAATATGCCCTGCTATCAGATAAAGATGTAATTAAAATAAAAGGGTTTGAGACTGTAAGAAGAAACTGGAGCAGCATTGCAAAAGAGGTGCAGCTAAAGGTTCTTGAGATTGTCTTAAAAGAAGGAAACAAGGAAAAGGCAATGGACTATGTTAAAAGTGTTATAACCGACCTAAAAAACAAAAAGGTTCCATTAGACAAAGTAACAATCCAGACCCAGCTGCAGAAAGATGTGGATGAATATGATAACATAGCTCCTCATGTTGCTGTTGCCCTGAGAATGAAAAAAAAGGGCCTGTTAGTTGGCCCGGGAACACTGGTGAAATATATTGTCAGGCAGGGCAAGGAGAAGATAAGCGACAGGGCAAGGCTGCCTGATGAAATCGGAGAGGATGAGTATGATGCTGACTATTACATCAATAACCAGATACTTCCCTCGGTGGAAAAGATATTTGAGCTTCTGGGATTTGAGAAAGATGATATCCTTGAGACAGAGCAGAGCAAATTAGGGAAATTTTTTAAATAAAGATAATAAATTATAAAAAAGAGGTGATCAAAATTAAAAAATACATAATAACGTTTGGCGCTGTTGTGATTGTTTTGACATTAATATTCAGCTTTCTCTCAAGTATTTATGCATCATACATTAACTGCAAAGATGTTATAAAAACAATCTCCCTAAGTGAAAAGCCGCAAAGCGCTGAAGAACTGCAGGAGAATAATAAGCTGCTCATGGAATGCAACGGAGTTCTGGCTGATGTATACCTAAGTTACTTCTTTATTGGTTTAGGTGTGGCTATAATTGTTGGCGGGTTTATAACCATGAAGCTGAAATAAAACATTAAATGAACCAAATAACCTCTTCCCTAAAACTGTCGGTAAAGCTATTGAAAGAATATAAGTTTCGTATTGCAATACCGGCCTTGGTTGACATGCTTTTCTTTTTTGTATATGGCTTTGTTTTCTCATTAATATTTAACAGGATAGGCAATTATTTGATGGAATTATATAACCTTGTCATGAGATCACCTGAAGAGGTGCAGGGATCTTTGCTAAGCCAGGGCCTGTTTGGGGCTTTAAGGGCAACCCCTGAGCTCTCACAGCTCTTTAACAGGGTTATTATCTGGCTTTTTCTGCTTGCAATAGCAGTTTATATTGTCTATTCAGCTTTCCAGGGCTTAAGCTGGAAGCTCAGTTATGGAATAGCTGGCAGAAAGATATCTTATCCCAGATTCCTGGTCCAGTTCTTCTCAGTAAACCTGTTCTGGCTTGTCTTCTACATCATATACCAAATTATAGCCTATTTGCTTGAGCTTAGAGCCATGATTAGCATAAATATAAGCCAAACTCCTGCTCCCAGTTTAAGCCTTGTATTATGGCTCTATTTGCTTGTCCTGGCATATTTTATGCTTATATCATACTCCTTGATAGGCAGATACAAGCCTCTAAAGATAATAGCAAACTCGTTTAGGCTTGGCTTCAGCAAAGCTAAGACACTATTCCCCTCTTACCTTCTTATACTGGTTGTTTTCTTTATACTCAATTTTATTTTAATCTTAAGCCTTAGAATAAGCCCAACATTGATGTTCATAATAGGGGTTATCACAGTATTTCCAGCAATGACATTGGCAAGAGTGTTCTTTAATCTGGTTATAAGCAAAATAGCCTAAATAAAGAATTCTATTCAATTCTATTCTATAGTAATCAGCCTGTACTTAACCTTTCTAACGTTGGGGTTTCCAACACCGATCCTGATATAATAATCCCCCGGCTCAATATCATCAGGTATATCAAGGTACAATGATTTTGACACAGTCCTGCCCCTTCTCACATCAAACGCTCCTGTTGACGCAAAGATATTAGTGTCCATAAGCATAGCATTTATCCTTAAATCCTTTATATCAGCGTTCCCTTTATTCTCTAAGCCGAATCTCATGTTCATAGACTCTCCTGGGAAATAGAAGTCTCCAGCCGGAAGCCTGATGGATGGTATCTCAAGCTTTTGCTCCTTCTTAACTACAGGCTTAGGAGCTTCTTTTACCTTGATGGTCACAGTGACAGGAGTACTATCCAGTTGGCCGTCGCTAACAATAAGCTGGAACACATAACTGCTAATCTCTGTTGCTGTAAACGTTGGGCTTATTGCAGCTGAATCAGATAATACCGCAACAGGCCCTGAAACCTGAGACCAGCTATAAGAAGTGATAGCATCCCCGTCAGGGTCATAAGAGCTAGAGCCATCTAAGGTAACCATAGCATTAACAAAAACCTCTTGGTTAGCCCCTGCATAAGCAACAGGAGCATGGTTTGCTGTAGATATCACATTTATTGATACAGTATCAGGGCTGCTATTCACCTGGCCGTCATTAACAATTAAGCTGAATATATAATCCCCTATCATAGGTGCTGTAAAGCTTGGGCTTGCTGTTGTTGAATTAAGTAATCCCACAGTTGTTGGGCCTGAATCCAGCTCCCAGCTATAGGTGATAGGATCTCCGTCAGGATCAGAAGAGCCTGAACCATCCAATGTAACCAAACTCCCTACCTCAATATCAACCTGGTCAGCTCCTGCATCTGCTGTAGGAGGAGTATTAACAAACTCTGATATTATAATAACAATATTGTCTGTATCGCTTGCCCCATTGGTATCTGTAACATTTAATTCAAACTCATAAGTACCGACAGTAGTTGCTGTAAAACTAGGATTAACAGTTGTTGGATTTAGTAAAGTTACAGTTACAGGTCCTAAAACCTGTGACCAGCTGTAAGTAATGCTGTCCCCAATGTCAGGGTCATAAGAGCCTGAGCCATCCAGTGTAACCTGCTGGCCAACAAGAACGCTTGGCTGGTTAGGACCAGTATCTGCTGTAGGAGGCGCATTCTCAACATCAATATACACAGACACAGTGGCAGGCGCGCTATAAAGCCTTCCATCATAAACAATCAGCTGGAACTCATAAGTGCCTGTTAAAGGAGGAATAAAGCTTGGAGTTGCTGATGTAGCAACAAATGATGCCTGTCCTGTTACATCTGTTGGGCCGCTGAGCTGCGTCCAATTGAATGTGATAATATCTCCTTCAGAGTCAGATGAATTAGATCCGTTCAATGCAACAGTAACATCCACAAAACCTACCAGGTCATTTCCCACATCAGCTATAGGAGCTGTATTATACCTTTCTCTAACCTCAACAACTAAGCTCTTTGTTTCAACAGAGCCGTCTGTATCATTTGCAGTGAAATAAACAGTTTCATTCCCAAACCAATCCTGCGCAGCAGTAAAATTAACCCTGTTGTCAGATAAAATGATAACGCTAACATTATCATTCCCTGTAAAGCTCCATACAATGTTCTCATCCAATGTCTCAACATCGCTCACATAAACATCAAGGTCAAGGGAATCATTATATGTATTCTCTATAAAGCTGATATCCGGCAGATCACTAAAGACCAATGGGTTGTTAAGCACCTGGATAACACTCTCGCCCTGGCCGCTTCCAGCCATAGTATAGGAAAACACAAACACAATATCCCAGCCTAAGATATCATCAACCAAAGGCAGATTTTCCAAAGAGTAATAATAAGAGCCATTAGCTATTGGGAATGGCTCACCATCAATTATATCAGCCCCATTATCATAAGCAGCTAAGCTGACATTATGCCCTGTCTCATTATTCCTGAGATAAACCGTTGATATGGCATCAGGCACAAACTCGCTTGGGTTATACCTGTTAACAACATCAAAGCTCACATAAACCGTTTCATTCCTGAAAAACACGGAATCCTCTGTAACAAAGGTATCATTGAATGTTTTTATATTTGTGATATTAAACGCATGAGGAAGTATATTTACAGTAATGCTGTCTGAAGCAGTTGAGCTGCCGTCATCAACAGTGACGTTTACAATATATGTATCATTAACAGGATACACATGGCTGATGCTTGTAACATCCACTAACTGAGTAGTATTCCCATCCCCAAAGTCATATGTTATTGTCAAAGGCTCTCCTTCTGGATCATTTGCGTTGATCATAAAATTAACTGTATCCTCTGCTGTAAAATTCTCCCCATCACTTGGCTGCAATATGCTGACTGTTGGCGCATCATCAATAAAATTAACTGTAAAGCTTGCATTATTGGACGCCCAGCCTGAATAGCCCCATCCATCTGTGCATTGAACATTCCATATATATGCCCCATTGCTGACACTCTCAACATTAAAGTAATTAAATCCATCATTCAGGATGCTGCTATCTGTTTCATTAGCCAGCCAAACTCCGCTGAAGTTAGTCCATAATGTGCAGCTGCTGACAGATATCTCATCGCTGGCAGTATAATTGAATTTCACAATATTATCAGCATCAGCAACCTCAACACCAACAGGGTAATTTAAGCTAATTGCAGGAGGATTATCCAGTGTTATGCTCAATGAGCTATCAGAATCTTGCTGAACACCATCGTCCAATGTAATAGACACATCATACGCGCCTGAAGGATAGCCTGTTGTATCCCATTGATAAGAATAGTTTCCATTCCCTTCATTGGTAATAGGCGCATTATTGATATAGGTAACAGCCCCTTTAGACACAACAATTGTGCCTGTCAATCCAGCGTCTGAGTTTCCTTCCTCTGCTGTAATAGTGATCAGGCTTCCTGAGTTAACAAAGTTCAGGTCTCCTGAAACGCTGCTTATAACAGGAGCAGTATAATCGATTGTTAAAGTTGTATCTGCTGAGCCAGTATTGCTATTCAAGTCAGTTCCTGTAACATTAACAAGGACATCTCCTTCAGGGTCTGAGGTTGTAACATCATAATAATATGTGTACCTGTTGTTTGTGAACAGGCTGAAAGTAGCAGCATTGCTGTCCACCAACACGCTTGGGTTAGCTGTTAACTCTTCACTTGCTGTAAACTTGATAGTAACCCTTTCATCCTTTGCAGGGTTAGGCGATATCTCGAAATCATAGAATGTTGGAGCTTCTACATCAGCTCCCGATGGGATTGAATTAAAGCTCTTGCTCAATGTTTTTGAATATGAAGAACCAACATGCTCAACGATTATATCCAATGAAAGGCCGGTTGCATCCTCTGTTGAATTAATGCTGAACTGGACATTTCTTACCTCGCCGATGCCAACACTAACAGTCCTGGTTGTTCCTGTCAAAGCCAGCACACTAGCAGGCAGATGCGTTAATGAAACTGAAACACCAGCTGCAGCTTCGGTGCCCTGGTTCTCTATAACAGCTGTCACTGTTGTAGCAGCATCTGTGGTAACATTCTCAGGCATTATAATGCTGGTGAAATTCAGCTGTGGCTCTGACAAAGGATCTCCCCCAGAGGTATCAGAGTCGCCGTAATCCCCATCATCGCTTGTAGCATTAGCTGTGATAGTATAAGGCCCTGTAGCTCCTACAGTAACAGGCCAGGTCACTGTCCTGAAATCATCAGCATCTATATCGCCTGCAGACTTGATCAGAGGATCAATTGTGCTCAGGCCGGATGATAACGTTATCTCAACAATCGTATCATGGGCAGTCTCGTTTCCTGTATTAAACACATAAACAGGGATATCCAACGTAGCCCCTATCGGGAAGAACGGCGGCAGGCCAATGCTTGTTGACAGTATAGGCGAACTAGGCAGTGATGTATTGATATATTCTAAAGATGAGTTTGCATCATTAAAAGCACTTGCATACATGGAAGAATCTGTCCATGTTGTCCCAACTCCCAGGCTCCTAAGCTTATATGTAACAGTTGCCTTGGTGCCATCAGCAATAGATGGTATAGGCATTGTTGCAGGGCTCTCTATCATATCAAACAATGCTGTGTCATAATAAAGGCTCACAGGAACATCAGAGATATCTTTCCCTCCAAAGTTCCAGATATCCACAACCGCGGTTGCATTTCCGTCAGGCTGAACCTTCTTTGGTATGCTCAGTACAGGGTACAAAACATCAGAAGGCCTCTGGACATTGACACCAGCCAGGTTATAAACATAATTATCCTCTATGCTGCTCTCATCCTGCCTTGCATCAACGCTCACATTGATCTCCTTGTTGCCCGTCGCTGTAAATGTATAGGCAAAGGTAACCTGCTCGGTTGTAAACTCGCTTAATGATGGTATAGTATAGCTGTCAGCCTCTGAGCCGTCAACAAGGAACTTAACAACAACATTCTTTTCAATAGTGTCAGCATCATTTGTAACATTAGTTGTAAAATTATACTCATTGTTTACAAAAATATAAGAGTCTGGAATTACCAGGTTATTAACGATTATATTCCTTGTGATATTAACAACGCTCACATTCCATTCCTGGGAAACAACATACTCAGTATCATTCACCCTTAATGTAACATTACGATATCCCTCTGAGTTAAAATCAGGCTCATAAAGCCATGACTGGGTTGTTGCCTGTAAAACACCGTCTAATAACCATTCATAATATAATGGATCTCCGTCAGGATCTGTTGAAGTATGGTCAAACGACAGGCTCTTGCCTTCATTAACTGATGGTGTGAGGTCAACAGGAATATAAGAATCTATTACAGGAGGATCATTAACCCCCAATGTAAATGACCATGAAGTTCCGGTTAATGCATTGCCAGAATTATCAGAGGCATTAACTTCAACAGTTATAGTGCCATCAGCAAGGTCGCTTGTAGGAGTATACCTGACTTCTGTTGTAGTTATAGTTGAGCTTGCGGTAACATCTATTCCATTAACAGCAATCTCAACAGAAGAAATATCTATACCAGATAACCCATCAGACAATGATGCATTGATCAAAGGCCTCTTTGTATCTGAAACAGTAGAGCCGGCAGCAGGGTTAAAAGAGCCTATTGCTGGGGCTGATTTATCAAGCTGAACATTCCTGCTCACTATTGTTTGCGCATTTCCCGCATTATCTGTAGATTGATACCTGAAATATTGGCTTGCTTCAGTTGATATAGTAACTGGTGCCGTATAAGCAGTGGCTGGTGTGCATGAGTCAGCAGTATCCACGCAATATGCTGTTGATGCCAACCCTGAACCTCCTGTATCTGCTGGCGTTAAAGTGATATCAAAATCTGCACCTTGCCATCCTGTAGGCGCATCATCTGTTGTAGTTGGCGCTGTCTTATCTAATTGAATATTCCTGCTGACCACTGTTTGCACATTTCCTGCATTATCTGT
>NZBG01000007.1 GCA_002687795.1 Candidatus Woesearchaeota archaeon | reverse complement strand
CATATTGGATCATGGAGAGAGCCTAAGCTCAGGGAGATAAGCACTAAGGCTTTTATCAAGGCTGTTGATTTGTGTATTGATAAGAGGGTTGATTTTATTTTGATAGCTGGTGATTTGTTTAACACTTCTCTGCCTTCTGTTGACATGTTAAAAGAGACTGTTGTTAAGCTGAAAGAACTTAAGGATAATAATATACCTGTTTATGTTATAGCAGGCTCTCATGACTATTCCCCTTCCGGCAAGACAATGTTGGACGTGCTCGAAAGCGCAGGCCTGCTTGCCAATGTTGGGAAAGGCGAGGTTGTTGATGATAAGATTAAGCTCAATTTCACAGTTGACAAGAAAACAGGGGCAAAGATAACAGGCATGTTAGGGAAAAGGGCAGGGCTTGAGAAAACTTATTATGAAAACTTGTTAAGGGAGAATCTCGAGAAAGAGGACGGCTACAAGATATTTCTGTTCCATTCTGCAATAACTGAGTTCAAGCCCGGTGAAATGGATAAGATTGATTCAAGGCCTTTAAGTTTTCTGCCAAAGAATTTTAATTATTATGCAGGGGGGCATCCTCATTTTGTGTTTAATAAGGAGGAAGAAGGTTATGGGATGATTGCTTACCCAGGACCATTGTTCCCTAACAATTTTAAAGAGCTTGAGCAGCTTAGCAATGGCGGATTTTTTATTGTTTCAGACGGCAAGGTGGAATGGGAACCTATACAAGTGTATAACACGCATCATATAAGGATAGACTGCAAAAGCAAAACGCCTGAGCAGATTGAGAAAGAGATAATGCAGAAGGTTGATAAGAAAGAGTTTATTAATACAATAATTACTCTAAGGCTGGAAGGTGTTCTTGATTCAGGCAAGCCTTCTGACATTGATTTCAAGGAAATCTTTAAAAGGTTGTATGACAAGTCTGCTTACTTTGTTATGAAGAACACAAACGCATTGACAACAAAAGAGTTTGAAGAGGTTAAGGTGGAGGCAAGCTCTATAGAGGATGTTGAAGGCTCTGTTATGAGAGAACATCTTGGCAAAGTTAAAGCAGAATTGCCTGGTAAAGAAGAACTGGTTACAACAGAGCTGATGAGCATGCTTAATAAGGAAAAGGGTGATGGCGAGAAGGTTGCTGATTTTGAGGGAAGGGTTAATGATGATGCTAAGCAGGTTTTGGGGTTGAAGAAGGTTTTTGAGGGCTAGAACATAATACCTAACGGAGGTGTTTATTATGGAAAAACTATATGAAGATTCGGAAACAGGCTGTTGTAAAAGGTTTGAACCTGAGCCATGGGAGGATAAGGAAATAACATGGCATGGTAAACTATTTCTTAAAGACCATGTAACAAGCTTCTTTCATATACCATTGAACTTTGGCAAGGTTATGGTAAAGAATATGGAAAGGATTAAGAAGGCTAATGCTCTTGCTCCTGAGCCTGTGCTGCTTTCTGATGAAAAGTCTTTATGGGGAGCTGATATCTATATTGCAATCAGTAAAGAAGTGCCCGAAGCAGAGATGGAGAAGATATCTGGAACCTTTCTTTCCAAGGTTTTTGAAGGGCCTTACAAAGATATGGGTAAATGGATTAATGAGATGAAGACTTATGTTAGCTCAAAAGGCAAAAATATCAAGAAGATGTATTTCTTCTATACAACATGTCCTAAATGCGCTAAGGCTTATGGGAAGAACTATGTTGTTATTTTGGCAGAGGTCTAGAAAATGGCAAAGAAATCCTTTAAAGAGAAGCTGGAAGACAGCAAAGACCTCCCGAAAGTTGTAAAGCTTGAAGGAAAGCTGGTTAAGATGTGGGGCAAGGGAACATGCGTTATTCCTGCCCCTAAGGAAGTTGGTGAAATCATGAGAAGTGTTCCTTCTGGGAAGCTTATTACTATTAACCAAATCAGGGAAAGGTTAGCTAAGAAACATAATGCAACCATTGGCTGCCCTATCACAACAGGAATCTTTGCAAGGATTGCAGCAGGTGCTGCAGAGGAAGATAAAGCTGAAGGGAAGGAAGAGATTACTCCTTATTGGAGGACATTGAAGGCGGGCGGGGTTATTAACGAGAAATATCCTGGCGGTGCTGAAGAGCAGAAGAAGTTATTGGAGAAAGAGGGACATAAGGTTATTCAGAAAGGGAAGAAGTATGTGGTTGAGGAGTTTGAGGAGAATTTAATGAAAGATTGAGCTAGTTTCCTAAGTGATTACAGTTCCTCCTTCGCCTATCTCAGACTCACAATGTTGTACTCTAATCCCATAACTGCCCAGATACTCTAAACATCTTGGGTCTAGAACCTTTTTAATTCCAGCCTTGGTATACTCTTCTTTTGTCATAGATTCCTTAACTTTACCATCTAAGTATATGCCTCCCACATCTTTAAGATAAATCACTTCTTTTACAAGAGGGTCAAGATGGCCTATCAAAGCTGCAACAAAATCAGAAGAGTTTCTTCCTAACAACACAACCTCTTTATTGTAATTATGCGCGCCAAAGCCAGGGACTATAACAATCCTGTTATTGATTTTGTCAATTACACCTGAACCTTCTGAAGCTCCTAAGTCAACAGATGCAAATAAATACCTGTCATCTGCAATAATGGGAAAATTAACCCCTTGCAATAATGACTGGGGATCAACACCTAATCTTGAGGTTTCTTTTCTAAATCTTTGAGCTGATTCAATCTCCCCTGTTAACAAATACCTTGCTATATCTGTGTTATCAAACCGTTTTACGTCTTCTTCAACGTTATAATCCCCATCAAGCAGCCTATCTAAAGACTGTTTATCTCCAGGAGTTTTGCAAAGATTGTTGATTAATTCATCGGTATGGCCTTTTCTTGCAGAAGGGATAATATAAACCCGCTCAGCATTTGTTTTTTCATAAAAATCAATAATCCGCCTGGCTTGGTATGCATAAGCATCATCAGAGGTAAGAACACTGCCGCCAATCTTAACCACATATCTTTCTCTGTCCGCAGAATTATCAGCTAAACTCATTTTCAGAACCTGTTAAAGATTTAGAAGAAAAATGAGAAGCTTATTGCTTCATCATTGTTTTAGTCATATGACTAGTAGAACCAGTTGTCATGTTTATTTTCTGACTAGAACCTTTCATGATTTTAATTTCTGAGACTAGGATTATTTAAACCTTTTTGTTTTTAAGGACTCTAATTACTTTGTATATCAGCAGTTTATATTAGGTTTTTTTGGGGCTTATACCCCAGAACAGCAGCATATTTTTCCATCAGTATTCCCAGCGCATTCAGAAGCGCCTTCTTCAGCCGGAATAAAATATGTAGGGCCTTCCTTATTGCATTCTTCCATACACCTGCAGCTGCCTAAACAACCTGTTTGTTGAGTTTCAGGCAGCGTATCTTGTTTATCAAAAAAGCTTATCAGAATCATGCTTCCTATTCCAATAATTAGGATTATTGGGATTATCGCAACTATTTTCCTGTTTTTCATACTATCTTTATGAGGATATATTATCCCCAACAATCCTCCTAACCATCTCAGCATCAGCCTTGCCTTGAGTTTTTCTCATAACCTGGCCAACAATAAAGTTCAATGCCTTTGCCTCTCCATTCTTATAATCTTCCACAGCCTGAGGATTCTCCTTTATCGTCTCTAAGCAAATCTTCTCAATCTCACCAGAATCAGATAATTTCCCCAGCTTCTCTTTCTTAACATACTCTTTAACATCAAAAGGCTTCTCAACCAGTTTCTCCAGCAGTTTCTTTGCAACATTGTCAGTTATCTGTTTGCTCTCAACCAATCCTAACAAATCAATTAAATGCGTTTCATCAATCTCAAGCTGATGCAGTTCCTTCTTATTATAATGCAGAACCCTCATCAGCTCTCTCCTCAGCCATTTAGCTGCCAGCTCGGGGTTTATTTCAGCAGCAACTTTCTCAAACAGCTCAGCTAACAACCTTTCCTGCGCTATTACCTCTGCATCTACCTTATTTATTTTATGCTTTGAAATAAACTTCTTTACCTTTTCCTGGGCAAGCTCAGGGAGAGTTTCTCTTACTTCATCCAACCATCCCTTTGTAAGTTCTATAGGGACTAAATCTGTTTCAATAGTATACCCATAATCCTCTTCTGTCTCCTTTGTCCTTAAAGAAAAGGTTGTGCCCTTAGCAGAATCCCAGGCTCTTGTTTCCTGCACTATCTTTTTGCCTTCTTTTAATTCCTGCTTCTGCCTTTCAACCTCATAAAACAATGCTCTTTCTATCTCCTTAAAACCTGTTATGTTCTTTACCTCAACCCTTTGATAACCAGACTCTTTTAATGATATATTTGCGTCTGCTTTTACGATACAGGAATCAAGATTGAATATCTCAAGATACTGCAATACTGTTATCAGCCTGTTCATAAAATCACGGGCCTCTTCAGGGCTTTCAAGCTCCGGCTCTGTTACTATCTCAAGCAAAGGGTTGCCGCTCCTGTTATAATCAACAAGCACATACGGGCTGCTTTGAATAGAGCCTGTATGAACCAAAGCAGCAGGATCTTCTTCCATATGGATTCTCTTCAGGTTAACCTCTTTCCCGGATTTAAGCTTCATACTGCCTTCCGTGCTCAATGGGATCTCATATTGGCTTATCTGGAAATCCTTTGCCATATCAGGATAAAAATAAGATTTTCTTGAGAATATCAGTTCCTTTGCTATCTTGCTGTTTGTTGCAAGTGACAGCTTAATCCCGAAATCTATTGCTTTCTTATTCACAACAGGCTTGCTTCCAGGCATTCCCAGACATGTTGGGCAGCATTTAGTATTAGACTGCCCTTCTTCCTGGCTGGGACAGGAGCAAAAGAGCTTTGAAGCTGTGTTCAGCTGAACATGGCATTCAAGGCCTATTACAATATCAGATTTAAACTCCATTCCAATATTTTTTGTTTACAGTTATAAAAATTTATCGCAAGAAAAGAAAAGATTTATAATTTAGAAAGTTCTAAACAATCTTTATGGCAGAAAGAACCATTGTAGTGGACCATATGCGGCTTACTTATGAGGGCCTGTTTGATGTTAATGAATTATATAAAACAATAGATGAATGGCTAAGAAGCAAAGGATATGATAAAAAGGAAGTAAAGAATATGGAGAAAACAACCGCTGAAGGTAAATATATAGAGCTTGTGCTTGAGCCCTGGAAAAAGATCACAACATATGCAAAGAATGTTATCAGGATGAGAATCATAATGTCAGATATAAAAGAGGTTGAAGTGGAAAAAGAAAAGGCAAAGATAAAGCTAAACCAGGGAAAGGTCCAGATTGTGTTTGATGGTTTCTTTGAGACAGACTATGAAAACAGATGGGAAACAAAGCCAATCTATTACTTCTTCAGAACCATATTCAACAAATACTTTTATGGGTTTTACACTGATGCCTATAAAAAGAATATTCTGGGGGATGTTAACCATCTGCATTCTATAATCAAAAGCTTCCTGAACTTATACAGGTATTCAGCTGAATCATGGACAAATCCTTCTGTGCAGGGAAACCGTCCTTAAATCTGTAATAATTCTTTTAACTTTTTAAGAAACCTCTCAAAATCCTTCTCCTTAACGCAGACACCGCAGGCATGCTCATGACCCCCTCCATAGCCGTCTATGTTCTTCAAAGCCTTTTCAAGAACAGGGGGTAGTATTGCCTTGGAAGACCTCAGGCTGCATTTGACTTCACCATTCTTTTCCCTTCCGATTAAAATTATCTTTTCAGGGAATTTATATATCATCTCATTGCTCAGGTCTGAAGTAAAAGAATTCTTGTTTTTATAGATAAACATCAAAAAATCCTTGCTTTTTTTGCTTTCTTTCAGTGCTTCTTTTAACAGCTCCTGATACTGCAGATTAACTTTGTTATATTTTTTATACACATACTTGCCCTGGGCTGTTTTCTGTTCCAGTATTTCCTCTGGCTGTTTTACCCTTGTAAGAATCTTAACACAGCTCATTACCTCGCTTGATTTGCCTTTTAAGATGAAAGAGAAGATTCTTACTAAGTTTCCTAATTTGCTGTTGTATAATGCATCCTCTGGCTTTTTTATTTCCTTAGGCAGCAAACAGGGATATTCTTCTCTGAACTTTGGCAGGAAATCCGGCAATGTCCAGTCTCCCACAGCTCCTGCCATTGCTATCCAGATGTCCTGTTTTACTACATTATAGCAGATTGAGGAGACTGGTGAGTTGTCTTCAGGGTTATCTAATCTGGGGTTATAGTAATCACAGTTTCTGTAAGGCTCTTTTGGAGGTGGATGATGGTCTATAATGACCACTTTTACCTTAATACCATCAATAAAACCCTGGCTTATTGTTGGCTTGTCAAGCACAAAAACAATATCTGGCTCATATTCATCAACCTTTCTTAAGAATTCTGGCCCTAAATCAGGATATGATTTTACAACAACCCCTTTCCCATCTCCCACAAACCTGTAAAACTGGAGAAAAGAGCATAAGCCGTCAGGATCGTCATGGAAGAAGATTAAAGGGTTTTTGTGTTCTTCCAGTTCTTTTCTGATTTGCTTGAGTTGGTTTTTTGGGAGCATTTTAATATCAATTCTAAACTTGTATTTATAAGTATTATCTTTTTAGTATTCAATCACAAGCCTTGCATTTATTCCTAAGTTTTTATATGGATATTTAATTTCAACAAACTCTGTACAATAATGAGCCTTTTTTCTTATTTAGGCAGGGCAGTAAAGCCCGGGAAAATCGGAACATTTATAAATATGTAACTGCTATCTGGTAGTTAATTAAGATGGTACGCACTATAAGAACAATGTTTTTTTATGCAGCTTTAACGTTATCTACAGCTATAGGCTGCAACATAGGCTATGAAATCCCTGAGATAGAGATTAAAAGGAATGTTTTATTTATAAAAGGCCCAGCAACATACGATGAGCTTGGGGCTAATCTTGATATAGTTGACAGAATAGATAGTGTTTCAGAGGAAAGCGGTGAAGATATTGATGATATTGTAAAGATTGTTGTTGAAGCAAAACTGAATTCACTTATATTCGATGTTATCAGGCAGGAATATATTGAAGGAATAGGAAATGACTTTTCCTTTGAAAGGGATTATATTGAATATTTTTTCTTAGAAGATGATGCAGGCGATGTTTCTTTTGAAGGCTTGAGAAGGGATTTTGATAATAATACTATAATAGACTTAATACTCAATTATAATGGCATGATTGACAGGATGATGTTAAATGCGCATTCTACAAGGTCAGGATTCAATAACCTGCTTAGTGTAAAAGATGTTAAAAGCCTGGACGAAACGATTGTAGAGAGTGTCAGGGCTAAATTCTCAGATGATTTTAGAGGTATAATAATGGGCTGTAAATCAGCCCAAGATTATGAGACTCTTGATAATACAATAGCTGAAAGTTTCTCATGGCTAACAGGAAAACTATTCCTTGCGTCTTCTCTCACAATATATGAAATGGGTTCCTTAAGTTTTGAAGATTCAATATATGCCAGCTATACCGCAAGTGGCGCTTTCCATGAAATAACACCTGATCGTATGAATAACATATATGATGTGAATGAAGCGATTGTTGGGAATGATTCCCTCAGCGCAGAAATCTACAGGTTATGCATCCTTAATGGGATGAAACGTCAAAGCTCAGAATTTGATTATTATACCTTGTCTATTGAATTGGAAATTGATGCTTATTTAAGCGGGCACAGATTAAAAGGGATATATCAAATAAGTATGATTGCAAAAGACTTTAATGTTTCCCAGAATCCTACCAATCTGAATTCTTTAGATGTAAAAATTGATAATTGCGCATCTAAAGACAGATACCAAGTTCATATAACAGATTCAGGCCTGGATTATTCTCTGGGTAAGGCCGGCAACCTAGATTTATTTAGGCTTTCTTATTATGATGAAATATTAACTAATGTACTTAACAGAGCTGAAATAATCAAGCCAGAATATGAAGAAATAAAATTTTTTTGTGATTATCTCTTTGAAATGATAGGAAATGAATTGTAAGCAGAATGCTTCTTCTTGACTTATAAGACTGAATATGCAATTGATTTAATGGCTGAACAATATGAGAAAGAGGTTCTGGAGCCTGAATTAAGGCCAGAGTATATTGAAAAGGCTAAGAGGATAATGAAGCAGAAGGCTATCCATGTTAAGGATTTTGCTAAGAGGTATGGCTTAAAAAAGAGTATAACCTAAAAATTTAAATATCTAAACTAATTACTAAACAAGATGGAACAAAGATTATTAAATCGAATTGTAGTAGATCCTAAAATTATGGTAGGGAAACCTGTAATCAAAGGGACAAGGATTCCTGTAGAGATTATTCTAAAGAAATTAGCACAAAATATTGATATCAAAGAAATTCTTGAGGATTTCCCTAGATTAACAATAGATGATATAAAAGCTGCTGTAATGTATGCAGAGTCTTTAGTTGAAAATACAGAAGTATTTCCTCTTTTGTCAGCGTAATTGTTCTCAATGACTAAAATAAAACTTATTGTTGATGAATGTGTTGATTTTCCAGTGGTCTTGTACATTAGGAGTAAAGGCTATGATGTTGTTTCAATTGCTGAGAAATTTCCTTCTCTGGATGATAGAGATATTCTTAAAAGGGCTTATGAAGAAGATAGAATTATAATAACAGTTGATAAAGATTTTGGCCTTTTAGTGTTTAAGGAGAAAATAAAATTACTGAATATACTGATTAATGATTATAGTGATAAACTATCAGGTAATTTTGTTGTTGTAACTGAAGATAAAGTAAGAATTAGAAAGTTGTACTGACGTGCGTTTCACAACATTGAAGTAACAACAAACCAAAAGCTTTAAATATAAGCTATATTTCCCTAATATTATGAAAAATAAGCTATCAATAAAGGCTAAGGCACCTAAAGGTGCTGGTTGTATTCATTGTTGGTAGTTGTAGCTCTATTCTAAATATTATTAAATCTGAAATTTGTTTATATTCTAATTATATTACTGAATCTTTAACTAATGTTTTCTATGGCGGTAGTAGTTTAATGGCAGAACTTTCGGCTGTGGCCCGGATGGACTGGGTTCAATTCCCAGCTACCGCCTTTTACAAAAGACAAACTATAAATACAACGCTTAATCAAAGGTGAACAGAATGACAAACCTTCAAATAACAAAAGGAATGAGAGACTTCCCTCCGGAAGAGAAGATAGTGAGGGATGAGATAGCCAGCACTATAAAACAATCCTTTGAACTGTATGGGTTTAATCCTATTGAGACTCCAATCCTTGAGAGGTATGAGACTCTTGCTGCTAAGTTTGCTGCTGGTGAGGAAAGTGATGCTTTAAAGGAAACCTTTAAGCTGACTGACCAGGGTAAAAGAGAGCTTGGGTTAAGGTTTGATTTAACTGTTCCTTTCTGCAGGTTTGTTGGCATGAACCCTAACTTTAAGGCGCCTTTCAAGAAGTATTGTTCTGGTAATGTGTTCAGGGATGGGCCAATCAAGACTGGAAGGTATAGGCAGTTTATGCAGATGGATCCTGATATTGTAGGGGCTAAGTCGATGCTTGCAGACGCTGAGATATTGTCATTAACTGAGACAATATTCGGGAAGTTAGGTTTTGATGTTGTTATTGAGCTGAATAATAGGAAAATAATCGATGGTGTTATGGATTCTGTTAAGATTCCTGAAAAGGACAGGTTTAATGTTATAATCTCGATTGATAAGTTGAAAAAGGCTGGAGAGGATAATGTTAGGAAAGAGCTAAAGGAAAAAGGGTTGAAAGATAATCAGATTAAAAAGATAATCAGCTGCTTTAAGGCTGGGAAAGATAACAATAAAACCCTTGCAAACCTCAGGAAGCTGTTGAAGAACGTAACAGGAAAAGAGGGTGTTAAAGAGACTGAAGAGTTGCTTGATTATCTTGATATGTTTAATGTTAAGAATGTTGTGTTTAACCCTTCTTTAGCAAGAGGGCTTGCTTATTATACCGGCCCGGTGTTTGAGGTGTTTATGAAGGATTCAGGGATTAAGTCTTCTATAGCTGCCGGCGGCAGGTATGATAAGATCATTGGCAGTTATCTCCAGACGAATAAGGAGTTTCCTGCCACAGGTATAAGCTTTGGTATTGATGTTATAACTGAAGCTTTGAAGGAGAAGAAGAGGGTTGCTAAGAAGTCTGTTGTGAAAGTGTTTGTTATCCCAATAGGAACATTAAAGGAAAGCATTAAGGTTGTTCAGAGGCTAAGGGGAGAAGGAATTAATGCTGATTTTGATATTGCTGGAAGAGGTATTAGTAAGAATTTGCAGTATGTGGACTCTTATGAGATTCCTTATGCTGTCTTTATTGGGGGAGATGAGTTAAAGATGAAGAAGGTTAAGCTGAGGGATATGAAGTCTGGCAAGGAAGAGATGGTTAGTGTTGAGGATGTTGTTAAGAGGTTGAAGGAGTAAATATCTAATTTCTTAGTGAAATATTATAAACAAAGAGGGGTTTTTAAGTGTTAGAATGGTTGCTTATATTGAAAAGCCTAAGACAGAGAAGGAGATAAGGAACATACTCCATCCTATTGTGGAGAAGTGGTTCTTTAGCAGGTTTAAGAGTTTTAGTCTGCCGCAGCTTTACGGTGTTATGGAGATTCATTCTAGGAATAATATACTGGTTAGCGCGCCTACCGGGGCTACTAAGACGCTTACTGCTTTTCTTTCTATTCTTAATGAGCTGATTGATTCTTCAGAGAAGGGTATCTTAGAGGATAGGATTTATGCTGTTTATATTTCACCCCTTAAGGCGCTTAATGAGGATATTAAGGTTAATCTTATGGAGCCTTTGAGAGAGATGGAGAAGATAGCTGGAAAAGAGCTTGGCATTAGGGTTGGAGTGAGGACTGGTGATACTTCTACGTATGAGAAGCAAAAGATGCTTAAGAATCCGCCGCATATATTGATTACAACGCCTGAGTCTCTGGCGATCATACTTTCTTCTTTTAAGTTTATAGAGCATTTGCAGAATGTTGAATGGTGCGTTATTGATGAGATTCATGCGCTTGCAGAGAATAAGAGAGGAGTGCATCTTTCGCTTTCTATGGAGAGGATGAATGCGTTGTCTTCACATATGACTAAGGTAGGGTTGAGTGCTACGGTTGCGCCTCTTGAGGAGGTTGCTAAGTTTCTTGTGGGTTATGAGGATGGGAAGGAAAGGGATTGCAGGGTTGTGGATGTGCAGTTTCTTAAGAATATGGATCTGAAGGTGCTGAGCCCGGTTTCTAACCTGATTGATGTTGAGCAGGAGACTATGCACAATGAGATGTATAAGCTTATTGATAAGTTGGTGCAGGAGCATAAGACTACATTGATTTTTACTAATACCAGGGCTGCTACGGAGAGAGTGGTTGACCATCTGAAGGATAAGTTTCCTAAGAATTATACGGAGAATGCTGAGGAGACTGATGATTTAGGGGAGAATAAAAGGATTGGGGCACATCATGGGAGCCTGAGCAAGAATCATAGGCATAGGATAGAGCAGGGGTTAAGGGATGGCAAGCTGAAAGCCGTTGTTACAAGCACTTCGCTTGAGTTGGGGATTGATATTGGCTATATTGATTTGGTGATTTGTTTGGGCAGTCCAAAGAGCATTGCAAGGGCTGTGCAGAGGATTGGAAGGAGCGGGCATAAGCTGCATGAGACTGCTAAGGGAAGGATTGTTGTGCTTGATAGGGATGACCTTGTTGAGTGCGCTGTGCTGCTGAAGTCTGCAGTGGAGAAGAAGATTGATAAGATTGATATTCCCACTGACTGCCTTGATGTTCTTGCGCAGCAGATTGATGGGATGGCTATACAGGAGAGGGTTCATATTGATGATATGTTTAAACTCATTAAAAGGAGCTATTGCTATAAAGACCTTAAGAGAAAGGATTTCATGGAGATTATTGATTATCTTAGCGGGAAGTTTGTTTCTTTGGAGGAGAGGTATATTTATGCTAAGATTTGGTATGATGAAGAGACAGGGATGATTGGTAAGAGAGGCAGGATGGGAAGGGTTATTTATATGACGAATATCGGCACTATCCCTGATGAGAGTTTTGTTATTGTGAAGATCGGGGAGCAGCCGATTGGGAAGATTGATGAGGCTTTCCTTGAGAAGCTGAAGAGAGGGGATGTGTTTGTTCTTGGCGGGGATAAGTATGAGTTTTTGTATAGCAGAGGGATGGTTGCGCAGGTTAAGGCTTCTGTTGTGAGGCCTCCCACTATTCCTTCATGGTCCAGTGAGATGCTGCCGCTGAGCTTTGATTTGGCTATGGATATCAGTAAGTTTAGGAGAATGATGGATGATGCTTTTACTAAGAAGAAGAAGAAAGAATATATTATGAAGTTTATCCATGATTATCTTTATGTTGATGAGAATGCTGCTAATTCTATTTATGAGTATTTTAATGAGCAGTTTTTGTATGCGCAGGTTCCTTCTGATAAGAAGATTGTGGTGGAGTCGTATAATGACGGCAAGCAGAATTATTATTTGTTCCATACTTTGCTGGGGAGAAGGGTTAATGATGTTTTGTCAAGGGCGGTTGGGTTTGCGATTGCAAGGACTGAGCATAAGGATGTTGAGATTGGGATTAATGATAATGGGTTTTATATTGGCTCAGAGAGGAAGCTGCCTGTTATGAAGGCGTTTAAGCTGCTGAAGTCTGAGGAGCTTAGGAAGGTGTGCGAGATGGCGATTGAGAGGACTGAGGTGNTGAAGAGGAGGTTTAGGCATTGCGCTGGAAGGGCGTTGATGATTCTTAGGTCTTATAAGGGAAGGCAGAAGAGGGTGGGGAGGCAGCAGGTTTCTTCTATGATTTTGATGAGCGCTTTGAAGAGGATTAATCCTAATTTTACGATTCTTAAGGAGGCTAAGAGGGAAGTGTTGGAGGATTTGATGGATATTGATAATGCTGTGAAGATTTTGAAGGGTGTTGAGAGTGGTAAGATTAGGGTTGTTGAGATTTCTACTAAGATTCCTTCACCGTTTGCGTTTAAGTTGATTGCGCAGGGACATACGGATATTATGAAGATTGAGGATAGGATTGAGTTTCTTAGAAGAATGCATCAGAATGTGCTGGCGAAGATTAGCTTGGGGAAGAAGTAGATTGTTTATGTTTGTTCATCTTTTCTTTTACGTATCTTATTGATTTAGGAACACCTGCTGTGAAGAGACCTTTTATTGTTTGTGATGTGCTTGAAGCTGAGATGATGTTTGTTAGAGAGTTTCTAATGTTTTCCTGAAGCTCTGCTTCATCATGGAAATTAATTGGATAGATGGCGTGTTTAATTAGGTTAGAAGGCAGTTCAAAATATGTTGATTCTATGGTTTTAGGATCTTTATCCTGTTGGATATGGCTGTCATTCAGAAGGCTTAGAATAGTGTTATTTTTGCCTAACAGGATGTATTCATATAAATCATGAAATCCTTTCATGTTTTTGGTGACAATATTCTCAGCTTTTTGAGGATTTTCTCCATGTTTCATTCTACTGTCTCCCGTGTAAGATATTCTTGATATACAGGTGTATAATTCTTCTTCTGTGAAAGTTTCTGGGAGCAGAAGAAGGGCAGTATTGAAAGCATGGTTTAGGTTGATACTATTTGCCTGGTTTATATGTTCAGTTGATTTTAATATTTTTACTGGCTTGTGAAGCCTGCCGGCAACATATAAAGTGTCCCAGTCTCTTAAGTCTTTTAGCAGAGAGTCTAAGGATATAACACCATATTTGATTTCCTGTTCTTCAAATGGTATGTAAGGATTGTAGTATATTTTAGCTCCTCTTTCTTGAAGCCAGTTTGCAATTTCTGCTCCAAGGATTCTTACTAAAGGAGAATAGTCTTTAGTGTTCTTCTTTAAGTTTCTTAGATGCCATAAGTAAGTGGAATCAACCCCAAATATAAAGTCAACCATGGGCTTGGCTTGTTCTTCATAGCCTGCCTGTCTGAATACTCCTGAACCATAGGCCATGACAAAATCTAATGGCGCATATTTTCCAAGTAGGTGTTCTTTGTCAAAGGTTAATTGTTCTTCTGTCATTTTAATACTTTCCCGGTTTCCATATACCACAAGTATAAGTCAAGCTCTGCGAGACTTAGTTGTGTGTTGGTTGCTATGGTTCTTAAGGTGTCTTCCAGTTTGAAATATTCTTTTTTTGTTAAAGTTTTGGGTTTTTCTGTTAAGTTATGTTTTACAAGAAGGTCTATGATGTGGAAGTCAATGATTGCAAGGTTTTGGTGGCCAATGTTTCTTAGGAAATGGCTGGATTCTTTGTAGCCTATGCCTTTGATGTTTTTTACTAGCCATTCCCTTGCTTTCTGGCTGTCTTGAGAGATTATATTGGTTAGCTCTTTTAGGTGTTGCCTTGCTTCTAAAATGTATGAAGCTCTTTTTGTATGGAATCTACAGCTGTTTTTTTTGAGAGCTTGGATTAGGTGTTCTTTGGTTAATTCTAAGAAGCCAGTGTTTACTTTATTTTGAACAGAAATGCATCTTTCAGCTGAGGAGTTTGCTGTTAGGATGCAGAAGCAGAGCTCACTGAAGATTTTATTGATTGGTTGGCTGCCTGTTTCTTTGAATTGGCTTATTCTGAGGTTTACTGATTCTTGTATATTGCTTTTTTTTAGCTTTTCAATGAGTTCAAGTAGTTTCATTAGTATTCATTTAATGTTTCAAAGACATTCAGGTTCAT
>NZBG01000006.1 GCA_002687795.1 Candidatus Woesearchaeota archaeon | reverse complement strand
TATATACACTAATATATACACTAATATATACACTAATATATACACTAATATATGCTAATATTATACACTAATATATACTAATTTTATAAAACTAAAGGGAAATATTTAAATATTAGCTTTTTTAAGATAGGTATATGCCACATAATATAAGAAAACATGAGTTTATTGGACTGCTCCTGATCTTTTTGGCAGGAACTTGCTTAGGTATCGGTCTATATTTAACTATATGGGGGGCTAACAGACCTATTTTCTATAATTCACTAGATTATCTTATCAAAGGCAAAGAAATGCTCATATTCCCAATCTTTTTTGGGATAGGAGGTATATTATGGGTGTTAGGAAAAATTGAACTAAAAGAAGCAATGCCTGGGAGGAACCTAAGATGAATCCAGCTCAAAGGCCAAACATAAGGCAGAATCTTAGCCAAAAAATAGAAAGAATAGAAGAGATAGAGTATGGAATGAAAGAATTAATCCATGGGCTATTGATTGGTGTGATAATAGGATTCCTGCTGGCTATGTTTTTGCTGAGATAATTAGTGATTATTACTTAAACTTCTTGTAATTCTCTTCCAGAGCCTTTACTGCAGGCAGTTCTTTCCCTGAGAATAATGCAAGAGAAGCGCCGCCGCCTGTTGAGACATGAGTCATCTTATCGCTTAATCCAAACTTATCAGCAGCTGCAGCGCTGTCCCCGCCACCAAGGATAGTGTCAGCTTCTGATGAAGCCATTGCTGAAAGGATCTGCTCTGTTCCTTTGGAGAACTTATCAATCTCAAAAGCGCCGATTGTTCCAAAGAACACAACAGTCTTAGCGTCTTTGATTATTCCATTATATTTTTCTACTGTTTCATTTCCTATATCAAGCGCCATCCGGTTATCAGGAATATCCTCTGCTTTTACAATCTTATCGTCAGAGTTCTCATCAAGCTTGTCTGCTATAATAAAGTCAACTGGCAGCATAATCTTCTCATTATCTGCAAGCTCTTTGGCAAGCCCAATGGTTTCTTCATCAAAAAGTGAGCTTCCAATATTATAGCCTTTTGCTTTCAGGAAAGTGTTTGCTAAAACACCTGCTATTAATATTTTATCAGCTTTCTTTAACAGACTGTTTATTGTCTCTATCTTATCGGCCTTCGCTCCGCCGACTACTGCTGTATAAGGCTTCTTAGGGTTATTGATAATAGGAAGCATAGTATTCAGCTCTTTTTCAACGAGCAGTCCAGCGCAGCTTGGCAAATACTCAGTTATTGCAACAAAGCTTGCATAGTTTCTATGACATTGGCCGAACCCATCATTAACATAGATATCCGCATACTTGGCAAGTTTTTCTGCATATTCTTTACTATTCTCTTTCTCACCATGGTCAAACTGTATATTCTCGAGCATTATGAGGTCTCCATCCTTCATAGCAGCAACAGCTTCCTCAACCTCTTTTCCTGTGCATGAATCAAGTTTTTTTACTTCCTTTCCGAGAATATTGCTTAGTTTTTTGGCAACAGGGTCTAATCTTAGCTCGTCAATAACTTTGCCTTTTGGCCGCCCTAAATGGCTCATGAGAATTATCTTACATTTCTTCTTGATAAGGAACTCAATAGTCGGTAATGCAGCTCTTATCTTAGTATCATCAATTACTTTTCTGTTCTTTAGAGGTACATTAAAGTCAACTCTAACAATTATTTTCTTATTATTAAAATCAAAATCCTTTAGTTTATAGAAATTCATTTTATCACCTTTCTTATTTTAAACAACTTCCACTACAACACTCCTCAGCATATGGTCAATAACCTTAACATTATAAAATTTACCAATTTCCAGCCTTTTATTGATGCCGGCGATTAAAGGGTATGTTCCAATCTGCCTTCCGAATGTTTTTTTGCCCTCATAGATTTCCATTCTTACATCTTTGAGTATTGTTCCCTTTGGCACAAGCTTTTTTAGCAGTGGAAGATCAATCTCCTGCCTTATCTGGTTTCGCCATTTCCAGTAATATTTTCTGTTTTTCTTTAGGTATTTGTTGCCGATCTCTGCAAGCTCTGTTCCCTGGAAGATTACAGCTTCCCTTATATTTATTCTTCTTAATAATAAATCCTCGTCGAGAATTCTCTTTAGCCAGTTATAGTTTTCTTTAAAGGTGTTTTTGCTTTCTTCTTTTAGGCCAAAGATAAGGTTAATGCCTGGAAGGAATTTTGGCAGCCCATTCTTTCCCCTTTCTTTGCCGTGTTTGTTTATGATTTTTATTGCTTTGATAACATCTTCAGGCTGGCAGTTTAGGTTGTTGGCTTCTATAACCTTTTTGTCGAAGCTTTCAACGCCGAATGCTGCAACGTTTCCCTCTGTGCAATATTTGGTTATCAGTTTTGTTTTTTCTTCTGTGACCATCTTAGGGTTTACATTGTCTATGTGCAGCACTTTTATTTCCGGACATTCTTTTTTTATCGACGATAATAATTGTTCTATGTAAGGATAAGAGTAAAAGCAGCTTTGCTTTCCAAGCCTGAAGTGTCTTGCCCCAAGCTTGTAGAATTGTTTTATCTCGTCGAGAACATCCTTGTATTTCCTAAACTCAAACCTGTTTTTTAATGGCTCTAAGCAGAATGAGCAGCCTTCTTTTCTTGTGCAGCCTCTTGAGGTTTCGATTTCAACAATCCTTAAGTCAGGGATTTGTTTTATTATGGAAGCACCTTTGATTGCTGTGTCATTTTTGTTGTAATCAAACCTGAATTCCTGGACAGCGTCGAAAGATTTGGGATCTATTTGTTCAGAAAAACTTCCCCCATATAGCTGGCTGCCAAAGATTGCCGGGCCAGTGAGGATTTTCCTGCAGTTTAAGTCTTTGGTTATATGCTGTATTTCTTTTAATGTTCCGGGAATTGCTGAGAGGTATTTGCCGGGGGTGTGAACGCCTGCGATAATTATTAGTTCAGTAGTGTTTTTTAGGATTTCTGAAATGTTTTTGCTGTTTATCGAGAGGTTTAATGTTTTTATGTTGGTTTTCTGGCTTGGCTTTGGCTTTTTTGGGATATTGTCATAGTAAGTGTATAGCCTTAAGTCGTCTATTGTGAGGTAGTTGGCTTCACCGCCGAGAGAGCCATAGATGTATCTGGGGTAAACTCCTAAGTAAGGGGGAACTCCTAAGCCGGCAGGCTCATCTGTGTAGCAGTCAAGGATTGTGGTTTGCATTTTGTACATGTTATTCAAATAATTTTATATAATCATCCATCAGTTTAATAACATTATGAATCAACTTGCACATATATTTATAACTTACATTATTTTAAACCTTTTTACTTCTGAAGCCAAAGAATATTTTGTCTTTATAGTTATATTTTCCATAATCCTTGATATAGACCATCTTCCTGGATATTTTAGGATGCTGTTTCTGGATAAGGTAGAAAGAAACTCGATGAAAATAAAGGATTATGTAATTATGTTTAGGAGTATCTTACAAGAGCCTCTAGGCATCCTCATTATCGAGGCTATCATTGGTTTGCTTTATTTATTTGGCATTAGAAATATAATCTTAGTTATTGCAGCTGCTTCAATATTTATTCATTGGGTGATCGATTTCCTTACTGTCCATACAAAACCTTTTATGCCTTTTAATGATGGGATATTCTCCTTATTTTTCCATACAAAGAAACAGAGAATTATAAGTGAGGTTATTATAACCTTGATTTCTGGGATTATTTTTTTTGTGTTATGGTTATAACCCTTCCTAATGGAAAAGATTAATATACTTAATAAATTTATTGACAGAAGAGCAAATGAAACAATTATTCATCGAAGCAAAAGCCAAGGTTGACAGGATTAGTCTGGCTAAGAAGGATATTAACAGGCTTCCTAAGAGGATTGGCATAGTTTCAACTGTCCAGTTTATTGATTGTATTAAGGATGTTAAGAGGATTCTGGGGAAGAATAAGAAGAAATGCGTTGTAGGGAACGGAAGAATGAAGTACAAGGCACAGGTTCTTGGCTGCGAGTTCAGCGCTGCTGAGAAGATTAAGGATAAGGTTGATGCTTTCCTTTATATTGGTTCAGGCGAGTTCCATCCATTGGGCATTGCTCTAAACACTGATAAGAAAGTGTTTTGCTTTAATCCNNCTTTNAATAGNTTNTCTGAGATTAAAGAGAAGGAAATAGAGAAGATAAGGAAGAAGAGGAAGGCTGCATTAATTAAGTTCATCTCTTCAAAGAGGGTAGGGATTCTGGTTTCCACAAAATCAGGCCAGCAAAATCTTAAGCAGGCAATTAAACTTAAAAAGAGGTTAAAGGAAAAGGGCAAAGAAGGATTTATTTTCATATTCAACACTCTCGACAAGAGCCAATTAGAGAATTTCAACTTTATAGAATGCTGGGTTAATACTGCCTGTCCCAGGATTTCTGACAGTATATTGACTGTTAAGAGGCTTCAGGANTCACATTTCTTCTAATACGTCAATGCCTAGTAGTTTCAGTCCGTTACCTACAACTTCTCTTACGCAATAAGTTAATAATAATCTTGCTTGCATAAGATGCTCCTTTGACTGAAGGATAGGACAGAATTGATAGAATTCATTAAATCTTTGGCTTAATTCCAATAAATATCTTGCAATAAGTGATGGCTTGTAATGCGTTGCTGCATCTTCCACTACTTTAGGATATTTTCCTAAGAGTTTTATTAGGTTTAATTCCTCCTCTTCATCAAAGAACATGTAGTTAACATTCTCTATAACTTTTGTTTTACTCTTTTTCAGGATAGAGCTTATCCTTGCATATACATACTGGACATAGGGGCCTGTTTCTCCTTCAAAGGATAAGGATTCTTTAGGATTAAAATGGATGTCTTTTTTTATGTCTGTTTTTAGCAAAAAGAATTTTAATGCCCCTATTCCAATCTTTTCTGCTCTTTCTTCAAGCTCTTTTTTTAATATTTTNTTATTTCTTTTCTTGATTTCCTTTTTTGAAATGCTAATCATGTTTTTTATGATATCATCAGCGTCAACTACAATGCCTTCCCTTGATTTCATCTTGCCTTCTGGAAGGTAGACCATGCCATAGCTTAGATGNTGGCATTTTTTGCTCCAGGAAAAACCTANGAGTTCAAAGATTTTGAATAACTGCTGGAAGTATANATCCTGTTCTGAACCTACAACCCATACAGAGCTGTCTAGTTTGTATTTCTCAAATTTGTGTTTTGTTAGAGCTAGNTCATTTGTAATATAGATAGAGGTTTCGTCTCCTCTTAGGATAGTTTTGTCTGCTAGATCGTGATCTTCTAACTTTGCAATGATTCTGTTTTCTTCTTCATCCTTAAAGAAGATATTTTTCTTTAGGCCGAGTTCTATTATTGGTTTTGCCTTGTTATAGAAGTCTGATTCCCTAAATTCAACATCAAATTCTGAGCCGAACTGCTTGTATGTTTCTTTAAAGCCTTCAATCGCCCATTTATCCATCTGGTCCCATAATTTTCTTACTTTTTTATCGCCTGCTTCCCATTTTTTTAATATTTCTGAAAGCTCTTTCTCTAGTTTCTCTGTTTTTTTCTTTTCATATAACACATAAAATTTACCCACAAAATGATCTGGCTTACCACCTGGCTTTTTGTTTTTGCCATAGTGCATGTAAGCTAACATTGACTTGCAGATATGGATACCTCTGTTTGAGTAAAGTATTGATTTGGTTACGTTATGGTCAGTGAAGCTGAGAATATTGGAGACTGCCATGCCTATGCTGTCATTTCTTAAATGGCCAAGATGCAATGGCTTGTTTGTGTTAGGGGAAGAGTACTCTATCATTACTTTTTCTTTTTCCCCTATTTTGGAGATTCCATATTCTCCTTTTTCCTTGAAGATTTTTGAGAGAATTATCTTAGAGAAAGCTGACTTATTCACAAAGAAATTAATATAAGGCCCTTCTGCCTCTACTTTCTGTATAACCTCATTTTGTTTTATTTTTTGGCTTAGCTCAACNGCTATATCATTAGGATTTTTCTTTAANGTTTTAGCTAAANGNTAGCATGGAAAAGCATAATCTCCAAAGCTTGAAGAAGGGGGAACTTCTAAATTGATTTCTTTTAACTTAGTTAATTTCTTAAGTTCTGTTATTATATATTCTTTTATATCCAGCTTCATAACTCTTTTTTTGAATATGTATTAGATATAAAGGTTTCTAATTTTGGCTGTGGTGCAATCCTTCTACTTTGTCAAGCACTCTTGGTCACCAAAGTGACTTAATTTTTCTTCCCCTAATCTCCGAGGGGAGAAAAATTAACCCTGATAGAATGTCAGGACAAGAGCACATCGAATTATAGGGTTGCATCACAGCCCTAATTTTTAGTAGTGATTTAATTAAAGATTTAGTTCTTGAAATACATTACCATGATAGGTTCTTTGTGTTCTCCAAGAGCGGTTATGTGAGTGTTGTCAATCCTTATACAACCAACTGTGTAACCAAGGTTAGAGAGTTCAGGAGCTTTTCCATGCAGTTGCCTGGAGTCATGCCTTTCTGGGAAGTTAAGTGTGCCTTGGACTATGAATCCAAGTATGTCTTCAACAGTGTATTCGTCGCTAATGTTATATAATTTGACTAAAGCATCACCGAAAGGATTGTTTGGGGCTCCACCAGGAATATCTTTTAAAGCATAGTAAGGGTTTTCTACAAAACCACCGCCTATCATCTTAGTGTTATGAGGAGATGTTGGATTGCCTTGCTCATCATAAATGCCGCCAACAACTGGAACTTTATTATAACATGCCTTTCTGTCAAGATTAAGGAAGTAAAGGTTGCCGGTATCAAATTTAGTGCTTCTTTTTTCATATTTGGTGTTTTTTGTGCCAGTCCATTCAACTACAACAGTGTCTATAGGGCCATAATTTTCTGATTTTAAGAAGATGTAATTTGTTCCATCAAGGTTTAGATTGATGTAGTTATTCTTTCTTTCTAATGTTCTTTCTATTCCAGTTAAAGGTTTGTGAGCATTTATTGAGGCTGCTTTTACTATACCTCTTCCTGCAAGAATAGTAAGAGCTATTGCAGGAAGCAAAATAGCAGCTTTTCCTATATGTTTCTTATATCCCTTAGATATACCACTGTATTTAGAAAGTTTGGGAGATTTAGAAGATTTGAAATGGTTGGGTCTATGTCTTCTATAAACTTTCTGGTTTCCAAGATGATCTTCAATTGTCATTTTATACTCCATTTTTTAATGATTTATAAGAATTCCTACAATAATTATTAACTCCAATCACAGAACAATTCATCCATCTCGTGCTTGCCTAATTTAGCTTTGTTAAGAACGCTCATCACAGGCTTCTTATTTCTGCTGCCTGTTACCTCATCATAAAGAAACTCTTCCTTTTCCTTGGAATCCATCTCTCCTAAAGGAGTATCGTCTATCTGAACACTTTTCTGGGTTCTAACCTGTTTCTTTTGCAATTTGGCAGGCTTCTTTTGAGCCTTAACAGCCCTTTTCTGCACTTTAGAGGGTTTTCTAGCCTTAATTACTGCTTTTGTCCTCTTTACTGCCTTTCCTTTGTTTGTTTTCTTTTTCATTTTGAACATAATTATTACTAAAAAGTGATAATAACTTATATATAAATCTTTCGTTTTTTCCTATTGATGAGTAGTCAAAAACCCCAAAGAAAAGTATTAAATATCCTCTATGTTCATTAAATTCCTATGAAAAAACAAAAACTTGTCTTAATTTTCCTTATTTTCCTTGTTTTGCCTGTTGTCTATGCTAATGAAGGGCATATGAAGCTCCTGGCTGTGAGCGAGTCGGAGCATGGTTATGTTGGGAACATTGCTGATTTGTATCTTGAGCTGAAAGAGGGCAGCGGGAGGGTCTTTCTTGACACTTTTCCAATAACAAAGTCTGATACCCAAATCTCTACAAGGTTTGCAAAAGAGATTGCCTGTGATTTCCTTGACATGGATTGCAGCAATATTGATTTTATCTATACTATAACCGCTGATTCCGCTATTATTGGAGGACCTTCAGCAGGCGCAGCTATAGCTGTGCTGACAGTATCCATGCTCAAAGAATTAGAGATAGACGAAGAGGTTTCAATCACTGGCAGCATTAATTCAGGGGGCTTTATTGGTTCGGTTGGGGGCTTAAAGTCAAAGATAGATGCAGCTGCCTCTATTGGAATCAAGAAGGTCATGATACCAAAGGGAGAAAGGTTTGTAAAAGATGATGGGGAAGAGTCTGTAATCATCTTTTCTGAAGATATTATCTCTAAGATAATCAATGAAACACTGGAGGATGATAATGGGACCATTGATATTGTTGTATATGGCAGAAGCAAGGGTGTGGAGGTCAAAGAGGTTTCTGAGCTAAATGAGGCTGTGTATGAGTTTACAGGGATGCTTCTGGAGGAGCCTGCAGGGGATATTAGCATAGATCTTGCCTATAAAGACACCATGAAGTCTCTTGCGGTTCTGTTATGCAACAGAAGCAAAGGGCTGCTGGAGAAGGTTGAAAGCTTTAATGTAACCAATAAAACAGATTTTCAGGCTGGAACAGAGGAAGATGCAAAGAATTTTACTATGCTTAGCGAGGAGTCATTTGCCAACCAAAGATATTACTCTGCTGCTTCTTATTGCTATGGGGCTAATGTAAAGTATGGCCACCTGCTTTTGAACCTGCAAAATCTTACTAACAAGGACGTTCTGGATATAGTTTATTCCATGAGAAAGAGAGCTTCTGATGTTGATGATGAAATCCAGGAAAGGGAGATAAAAAGCATTACAGATCTTGAAACATATATGGTAGTTAAGGAAAGGCTGATAGAAGCTGAGGATTACCTGGATAGAAGCTGGCTTGACATTAACAACACAGGCGACTCGCTTTATAACCTTGCCTATGCAACTGAAAGGCTTTATTCTGTGATTGCATGGAGCAATTTCTTTGGTGTAGAAGGTGAGAAATTCTCTTTTGATAAAGAAATTGTCAGGCAATCATGCATTAAAAAGATCTCTGAAGCTGAAGAAAGATATCAATACTTCAGCCTGTTTTATCCTGGCTTGTTAGATAGCACAAGAAAGGAGATTGACCATGCCTATGCTGACCTGAATAACAGCGATTATGAGCTTTGCCTGTTTAAGGCAAGCAAGGCAAAGGCTTCAGCTAATGTTGTTATGACTGTATTGGGCACAAAAGAAGAGCAGATTAAAGATGTAGTAGAGCAAAAACTAGAGATTGTTAAGAAGAACATAGCAAAGGCAACTAAGGATATGTTTCCTATCTTGGGCTATTCCTATTATGAATATGCTGATTCCCTGAAAGACTCTGAACCACATTCTGCAATGCTGTATGGAGAGTATGCATTAGAATTAAGCAATCTTGGCATGTATTTTAAGGAAAGGAAAAAGGCTTATCTCTCCGAGGTTGATTTCGCTGAGATCGATGTAGAGCTGTTATATGCTTTATTATTTGGGCTTTGTTTTGGCTTCCTGTTCGGTTATATGGTAAGGTCCAGAAAGTCCAGCAAGAGGAAAGGAAAAAGGCTTTTTATAGAAATAAAGTGATTATAAAACCCTAGCAAGCGCCCCGAAAGGCACTTGCCGGGAAAAAAGAGGTGATAATGAAATCTTTAGATAATGAATATGAAATATGATATTTCCCCCAAAACATCTATTTTCTACTTTAGAGTGGGCATACTTATATATAAACTTTTCGATTCTTTAAGGATTTTCTAGTAGTGACATAACAAGGTTATCCCCACCACCGAATATAAACAATAAATTTATATTAAAATTACTATTTTCCATAATAATAATCAATCATTAAAGGAGGTATTCAAATGGCAGAATGCAATGTTTGCGGCGCAAGTTTAGAGCCTAATAAAGAGACTGTAAAGGGTGAACTGATGCCCTGCCCTGAATGCGGCACAGAGCTGGAAGTTACTAATATAGATCCTTTTACGGTTGCAGAGGCTCCTCAGGAAGATGAAGACTGGGGTGAATAAATGCTTAAGGTTCTGGACACTACTTTAAGAGAAGGAGAACAGGCTCCACAAGTGAATTTTACAGTTGATGAAAAAATAAAGATAGCCAAACTGCTGGACAAAGTTGGCGTAGATATGATTGAGGCAGGCGACCCTTCTGTGTCGCCAAAGGTTTTTGAGGCAATTAAAAGAATTTCTTCCCTTAACCTTAATGCAGAGATTATAGCTCATTCTTTGGCAACAAAGTTAGGGATAGATAAAGCAAAAGAGGCTGGTGTTGATAGGGTTGCAATACTTTTCCCGACTTCTAAGATACATCTTCAGGACAAAGTTAAAAAGACTGAAGATGAGGCAATTAAGATAATAGAGGAGCATGTGAGTTATGCAAAAGGCTTAGGCCTTAAGGTAAGGTTCACGCCAGAGGATGCCACAAGAACAGAGCCTGATTTCCTGATTAAAGCCTGTAATACGGCTATTAAGGCTGGCGCAGACCGTGTTTGCTTTGCGGATACAATAGGCATAATGCAGCCGCATATTTTCTATGAAAGAGCCAGGGAATTAAAGGAGAAATTAAGCGGCTGCGAGATAGATGTCCATTGCCATAATGATTTAGGCCTGGCATTGGCAAATACAATGGCTGGTATCAGAGCAGGAGCATCTTGTGTGCATGTTACTGTAAACGGGATGGGTGAGCGTGCAGGCATACCAGACTTGGCTGAAACCATTATGGCTTTCAAGATTCTTGAGAATAGCAATAAATACGATATAAAGAGGTTAACTGAAATTTCTTCCTATGTCGAAAAGGTTTCCGGGTTTTTTAATTCCCCAAATAAGACAATTGTAGGAGAAAACGCATTCTCGCATAAATGCGGAGTGCATACAAACGGTATTCTAAAGAATCCAAACACTTATGAGCTATTTAGCCCTGAGATTATCGGAAGGGAAAGGAAGATCATAGTAGATAAGTACACAGGGAAGGCTGCTGTAGCTTCCAAGCTTAAAGAGTATGGAATTAATGCTGATGATGAGCAGTTAAAGAGGATTGTTGAGGAAATCAAGAAAATAGGAGATGAGAGAAAGATACTTCACACAGCTGATATTATTGATATTGCTGAGCAGGTTACTGGAGTCAGGTCAAATATAATCCCAAAAAAAGTAAACGCTTTGGTATTAATAGAAGCCAAAAGCCAGGTTTATACTTCTTCTATTATAAGAAAACTAAGAAATTTCAAGAGCGTAAGCCGCCTTTTTGAGATCACAGGCGATTATGATATCTCAGCTCATATAGAAGTTAACAATACAACAGAACTGAACAACCTTATAGAGGAATTAAGAGCACTTCCGGGAGTCAAGCAGACTAATACAAAACTGGTTTTAAAGATGTATGAAAACAGTAACTAAAAAATTGATTTTTGAATAAGATGGGAACATTAGTTGAAGAGATATTTTCAAGAAAACTGGGGAAGAAGGTTAAGGCTGGCGAGATAGTGTTAGCTGATGTAGATTATGCTATAAGCCATGATACCACAACGCCATTGGCAATCAAGGCTTGGGAAGATATTGGGAAGCCTTTGTTTAATAAGGACATGATTGTGATTGTCTTTGACCATTATTACCCTTCGCCTAATATTGACGGGGCTAACACACAGAAGGATATCCGAGGGTTTGTTAAGAAGCATAATATCAAGAGCTGGCTTTTTAATGGCGTGTGCCACCAGCTTATGGTTGAGAAGGGGTTTGCTTTGCCTGGGAACATTGTTGTTGGGGGAGATTCGCATACATGCACCTACGGAGCTCTTGGATGTTTTTCAACAGGGATGGGCTCAACAGATATAGGGGTTGTCTGGGCAACCGGCAAGAACTGGTTCAGGGTTCCTGAGACCATTAATATAAACGTAAATGGAAAATTTAAGGAAGGCGTTTATGCAAAAGACCTTATACTAAAGATAATCAATATTATAGGAGCTGATGGGGCAACCTATAAGTCGTTAGAGTTTACAGGGGAAACAATCGAGAACATGGAAATCCATGAGAGGTTGACATTAAGCAATATGGCAATCGAAGCTGGTGCTAAGTGCGGGTTGATTAAGACAGATAAGAAGACAAAGGAATTTTTTAAGAAGATGGGGGTTAATGAAATAGAGGACATTGCTCCTGATAAGCCTAACTATGAAAAGACGGTTACAATCGACGTCTCAACCTTAGACCCTCAGATAGCATATCCTAACAGGGTTGATAATGTTAAAGATATAAAAGAGTTTGAAGGGCTTGAGCTTGATGAGGTGTTTATTGGCACTTGCACCAATGGAAGGTATGAGGATTTAGAGATTGCGGCAAATATTTTAAAGGGAAAAAAGGTCAATAAATATTGTAGGGTTATCATTCTGCCTGCTTCAGCTGAGATTTATAAGAAAGCTCTTGAGAACGGCCTGGTTAAGATATTTTTAGATGCCGGGGCGACTGTTGGCATCCCTGGATGCGGCGCATGCGTTGGAAGGCATCAGGGCGTTCTTGGGGATGGCGAAAGGGCGTTAACAACAATGAACAGGAATTTCACTGGAAGGATGGGTTCCCCTAAATCAGAGATTTATCTGGCAAGCCCTGCAACATGCGCAGTTTCAGCAATACATGGGAAGATAACTGACCCAGGGGAGGCGCTTTAAGATGGCAAAGGTATGGAAAACCGGAGATGATGTTAACACTGATGAGATCATACCATGCAAGTATTATCCAAGGCCTAAGATTGAAGAGCTTGGCGACTTTTGTTTGCATGATGTGTATCCAGAGTTTGCAAAGAACAGGAAGAAAGGCGATGTTTTGGTTGCAGGGGATAATTTCGGCTGCGGCTCTTCCCGTGAGTACGCGCCTGTTGCTTTAAAGTATTCAGGGATAAAGTGCATTATTGCAAAAAGCTTTGCAAGGATATTTTACAGGAATGCTATCAATATCGGGCTGCCGATTTTGATATCAAAAGACGCTTATGATAATTTTGAAGAGGGAGATGAAATTGAGGTTGACCTGGAGAAAGGGGTAATCAAGAACATATCAAAGAACCTGTCATTTAAGACAGAGCCTTTGCCAAAGTTTGTGATGAAGATTGTAGATGAAGGCGGGATTGTAGAGTTTTTGAAGAAACATGATTTCAAAGAATTACAAGAGGTAAAATAAAATGTCAAAAAACATCTGTATATTACCGGGAGACGGGGTTGGGCCAGAGGTTACTGAAGAGGCTGTTAAGGTATTAAAATCTCTAGACCTTGGCTTTGATTTTGTTTATGGGGATATAGGGTTTGGTACTTATGAAAGATTGGGAACGCCCCTGCCGGATGAAACCATTGAAAAGGTTGAGAAGGCTGATGCAACATTGTTCGGGGCAGTTACCACGCCGCCTAACATTCCAAATTATTCATCGCCAATATTAAAGCTGAGAAAGCATTTTGATCTGTATGCTAACCTAAGGCAATGTGTTAATGATGAGATTAATATGGTAATTGTAAGAGAGAACACTGAAGGATTGTATTCAGGTTCGGAAAGGGTTGAGGATAATGGTGATAAGGCTATTACTGAGATGATTATCACAAGAAAGGGTTCAGAGAGGATCATAAGGTTTGCGTTTGAGTTTGCTAAGAAGAAGGGTTTTAGTAAAGTGACTGTTGTCCATAAGGCAAATGTTTTGAGAGAAACCTGCGGACTGTTCAGGAAGGTTGGCCTTGAGGTGGCAGAGGATTACCCAGAGATTGAAATGCAGGAATTGCTTGTTGATGCATGCGCAATGCAGCTGATAAAAGACCCTAAACAGTTGCAGGTTATTGTTACAACCAATATGTTCGGGGATATACTGAGCGATGAAGCTTCTATGCTTGTGGGCGGCTTGGGTGTTGCTTATTCAGGGAATATAGGAACTAAGAAAGCTGTGTTCGAGTCTGTCCATGGCTCTGCACCTAAATATGTTGGAACTCATAAGATAAACCCTACCGCAACAATCATGGCTGCAAAATTAATGCTGGAGCATCTAGGGTTTCATAAGGAAGCGTTAAGGGTAGAGAATGCTGTTAAGAAGGCGATTGCTGATAAAAATGTTACACCTGACCTTGACGGAGATCTTACAACGCAACAGGTTACTGAAAGCATTATAAAGAACCTGGAGGAATAACATGAAAATAGGATTTTTGCATTCAATAATGAGGAAAGAGGAAAAGCTGTTGTTAGAGGAGCTTAATAAGAGAAAGGATATAGAGATTGAGATGATTGATGACAGGGAGCTGGAGTTTAATGTTGACAAAGGCAAGAAGTTTGATTTTGATGTTGTGATGGAGAGGTCTGTTAATTATCTAAGGTCGTTGTATGCATTAAGGCTGTTTGAAAGCGCTGGGATAAGATGTATAAATCCTTATAAGATCGCAAGCATCTGCGGGGATAAGATCCTGACATCAATAGCCCTTAAGGAGCATAATGTTCCCCAGCCAGAGTTAAGGATAACATTCACAGATAAGTCCACTCTGCAGGCTATGGAGGATATGGGATATCCTGTTATTCTAAAGCCGGCTGTTGGCTCCTGGGGCAGGCTGTTAAGCAAGATAAATGACAGGGAAGCTGCTGAGTCCATCCTGGAGCATAAGACTATCCTGGGAGATTACCATCATTCAATTTTCTATATACAGAAATATGTGGAAAAGAAGGGCAAGGATATAAGGAGTTTTGTGGTTGGCGATAAGTGCATAGCTGCTATCTACAGGACATCCGAGCATTGGATAACTAACACAGCCAGGGGAGGCACAGCAACCAACTGCCCGGTTACAAAAGAGATAGGCGAAATGTCAATAAGGGCTGCAAAGGCTGTTGGAGGGGGCATTATTGCTGTTGACCTTTTTGAGACAGAAGACGGCTTGTTGGTGAACGAGGTTAACCATACAATGGAGTTTAGGAACAGCATCCATACAACAGGCGTTAATATCCCAGAGAAAATGATTGATTATGTTATCAAGTTTGCCAAGGGTGAAATAAATGGATAAAGTGAGGGTATCAGTGGTGGGTGGCTCAGGCTATGCAGGCGGTGAGCTGCTCAGGCTGCTGTTGTCACATCCTTCTGTTGAGATAAAACAGGCAACATCTGAGAGATTGGTGGGAAAGTTTGTCCATTGCGCTCATCCAAACCTGAGAAAAATCAGCCAATTGAAGTTTTCAAGCGTTTCAGACCTTGAAGAATGCGATGTATTGTTCTTATGTTTGCCTCATGGAAAGTCTATGAAGGATATTGACAGGTTTAGAAAATTGGCTCCAAAAATAATCGATCTTAGCGGGGATTTCAGGCTGAATAATGAAGAGCTTTATGAGAAATGGTATAAGCATAAGCATGAGAATCCTGATATGATGGGAAAGTTTGTTTATGGCATCCCTGAGCTGCATAGGGAAGAGATGAAAAAGGCTAGTTATATTTCAAGCGCTGGCTGTAATGCCACAGCAACTATACTTGCATTATATCCTTTGTTTAAGAACAATCTTGTTGATCTGGAGAGAACTGTGGTTGAGGTTAAGGTTGGCTCAAGCGAGGCTGGCAATTCTCCTAACATTGGCTCGCATCATCCTGAGAGAACAGGCTGTGTTAGGTCTTTTATGCCAACAGGGCACAGGCATATAGCTGAGATGATCCAGGAGTTGAGTTTTGGCAAGGAAATCAAGGTGAATTTCTCTGCAACATCAATCGAGATGGTGAGAGGGATTTTGGCAACATGCCATGTGTTCCTTAACAAGCCTATGGAAGATAAAGATATATGGAAGATATACAGGCAGGAGTATGGCAGTGAGCCTTTTATAAGGATTGTTAAGAGCACGGAAGGTGTGTACCGTTATCCTGAGCCAAAGTTGTTAAGGGGTACAAATTTTTGCGATATAGGGTTTGAGAAGGATGAAGATTCTAACAGGCTTGTTGTGGTGAGCGCTATCGATAATCTGATGAAAGGCGCTGCAGGCCAGGCATTGCAGGCTTTCAATATAATGAACGGCTTTGAGGAAACAACAGGGTTAGAGTTCCCGGGGCTGCATCCGGTATAAAATGTGCAGGTTATTAGCTGTTAAATCAGAAAAGGAGTTTAAGGTAAGCGAGCATTTGAAGAAGTTTGCTTATATTTCAGAGCATAGCAAGGAATATCAGGGGCATGGCTGGGGCTTGGCATATCTTGCAGGGGATGAGTGGAAGGTTTATAAGAATATTAAGCCAATCTGGGAAGATGACCTGAAGAGATTTGGGAGTACAAGGTTCCTTATAGCACATGCAAGGAGCGCGTTCAGGGATAAGGGCATAAAGGTTGAGAATAATATGCCGTTTTTTGAAGAGCCTTATTTGTTCATCTTTAACGGAGAGCTTGAAGGAGTGAAGATCAAAGAGGAAGGAAGAATTGGCGCGGAGAAGATATTCCATTTCATTAAGAGGTTCAGTAAGTACGGAATGAATAGTGCATTACTAAAAGCAGTTCCTATCATAAAGAAGAGGACTGGTTATATTAAAGCAATGAACATTGTTATCGCGGATAAAGAGAGCATTTACCTTTCAACGCTGTTTAATGAAAGGCCTTCATATTTCACTATGCACCACAAGAGAATTAACGGGGATTTGATGGTCTGTTCCGAGCCTTACCCTGGTGAAGAAGGGTGGCTTAAGGTAAAGAATGATACTATTATGGAGCTGAAATGATACTTATAAAGATCGGCGGGGGGAGCTTAATAAATATTGAGGGCGTTGCAGAGGATATTGCATCATTGAAGGATAAATGCATTGTTGTGCATGGCGCAAACGCTGCCAGGGATAAGCTGGCTTTGGATTTAGATAAACCTAAGAAGGTCATTACATCTGTTTCAGGTTATAGCAGCGTTTTTTCTGATGAGAATGCTATTGATATTATTATGATGTCTTATGCTGGCATTAAGAATAAAAGGATTGTGGAGCAACTCCAGCTTAAGGGGGTTAATGCTTTGGGCTTGTCCGGGATGGATGGCAGGGTTATCCAGGGCTGCAGAAATAAGGGCATAAGGATAAAAGAGAACGGCAAGGTAATGATCGCAAGGGATTTTTCAGGGAAGCCAAAAGCTGTTAATAAAGGACTGCTGCAGCTTTTGGTTGATAACGGCTATGTGCCTGTTTTATGCATCCCTATCATTGATGAGAATAGTTTTGCTATAAATTCTGAGAACGATGATATTATCAATGTTTTGCAGCAGGAGTTTAAAGCGGAAAAGATTATCCAGTTGATAGAAGCCCCAGGGTTTCTGGGGAACAAGGAAGATGAGGGTTCGTTAGTGAAGAATATATCTAAGGAAGAGCTTGAGGGAATAGAAGCAAAGGTTGAGGGAAGGATGAAGAGGAAGATACTTGCATTAAGGAAGCTGTTTGAGAATGGCGCTGCTGAGGTTATCATGAGCGACGGGAGAAGTGAGCATCCTGTTAAAGATGCATTGGAAGGGAAGGGAACAATTATCCATTAAGTATTTATATTCATTAGAAGTTTATAGAAACTATTTACAGGTGATACAAATGACAGACAATATAGGGCTTGAGGAAGAGCATGAGTTTGATGTTTACCCTAAAAGGGGCATTGTTTTGGTTAAAGGAAAGAATGCAAAGGTATGGGATGATAAGGGAAAAGAGTATATTGACTGCGTTGCAGGGCATGGCGTTGTGAACATCGGCCATTGCAATGATAAGGTTGTTGAAGCTATCCATGAGCAGGCGCAGAAGCTGATCACATGCTCAGGTATATTTTATAATGATGCAAGGGCTTTGCTTTATAAGAAGCTGGTGGAAATCTCTCCTGATAATCTGAAGAGCTCGTTCTTATGCAATTCAGGCGCTGAGGCTGTGGAGGCTGCAATCAAGTTTGCAAGGTATACAACAAAGAAAACAGATTTTATCTGCGCAATGCGGGGCTTCCATGGAAGAACATTTGGAGCGTTAAGCGCTACTGCAAATCCTAAGTACAGGGATGATTTTAAGCCGTTAGTGCCTGGGTTTGCGCATGTTCCGTTTAACAACTTTGAAAAGCTGAAAGAGAAGGTTAATGAGAACACTGCAGGAATCCTTATAGAGATTGTGCAGGGAGAAGGCGGGGTGCATGTAGGAGATAAAGAGTATTTTAAGCAGGTTAGAGAATTGTGCGATGAGAAAGGCGTGATGCTGATAATAGATGAGGTGCAGTCAGGCTTCTGCAGGACAGGTAAGATGTTTGCATGCCAGCATATGGAGCTTGAGCCTGATATTTTGTGCATTGCAAAGTCAATCGCAGGCGGTATCCCCATGGGAGCTGTTTTATGCTCTGATAAGGTGGAAGTGCCGAAACAGAAGCATGGCACAACTTTTGGCGGCAACCCTTTGGCATGCGCAGCTGCAAACGCTGCTATTGATTTTATGCTGGAGAATAAGCTGGATAAGCAGGCAGAGGAGAAGGGTAAGTATTTATTTAATAAGTTAAGGGAAGCAGGTATTGATAAGCTTGAGAAGGTGCGCGAGGTAAGGCATCTTGGGCTGTTTCTTGGCATAGAGCTGAAAGAGAAGTCAAGGGAGTATATTGAGAAGTTGATGGAGCTGGGTGTTCTTGCATTGCCGGCTGGCGCAACTGTGATAAGGCTTTTGCCGCCTTTGACTATAAGCTATGAGGGGCTTGACTTTGTTATAGATAAATTAATAAAAGTCCTGAGATAAAACTGTCTTATGCAATGCTCGCGATGTCATAAAAAGCCTGTAAAGGCAAGGTTCCCAGGTGTTGAGCCTCTCTGTAAGAACTGTTTCTGCAGGCAGATAGAGCTTAGGATAAGGAAATATGTTAGGGTTAATGAAATATTTAAGAGGGATGACAGGATTCTTGTTTTTGATGAACTGAGCCTTTTCCTGGTTAAGAGCATAATTAAGGGTTTGCCTGTTAAGGTCTTCTTTAAATCAGGGTTTATGGAAGCTGTTGCTGATAATAAGAAAGATAAGAAGCTTGCTGATTTTATTAAGGCTAATAAAGTGAATAAAGTTGTGATTCCATGGACTTTGGATAATGAGATTTCTGCTTTTTTGGGGGAGATTTTCTATGATAAAAAGATTAAGAATGGCTATATTAAGCTGTTCATAAATGTAAGAGAAGATGAGATAAAGCTGTTTGCAAAATTCAGGAAGCTTGAGTTTGAAGGGATTAAGATGGACGAAAAGCTAAGGAAAGAACTGGATTTATTAGAGAGCAAGTATCCTGATGTTAAGTTTGGGTTGAGGAGGAGTATAGATCGGCTGAAAAGATGAAGACACTTTTATTCATAATAATGCTTTTTCTTATCACATCCTGCTCCGCCAATATCACAAGCAATGCTGTTGCAGATATCCCAAGAGAGAAAGGTGAGATTAAAGCCTTTTTTTGCCCTTCTGATAACTGTGAAGGGATTTTGCACAGCCTATTGAAGAATGCAAAGCGTTCCATACACTGCGCATTGTTTGATCTTAAGCTTGAATCGATTATTGATGTGCTGGATAATAAGAGTAAAAATATGGATGTCAAGGTTGTGATTGATAATGTTAATGATAAAGGGCAGGTTAAGGGCAGCTGGGTTAGGAAAGATGATGGCAGCCAATATTCTCATAACAAGTTCTGCATTATTGATAATGGCATCTTAACAACAGGCTCTTTTAATCCTACTGAGAGAGGTGCTTATAAGAATAATAATAACCTTATTGTGAGCAATTCAAGGAGTCTTGTACAGAATTATGAGGATGAGTTCCTGGAGTTATGGGAAGGAAGGTTTGGGGAGGGTGAGAACGTAAGATATCCAGTGGTTCTAATTGATGATATAAAGGTTGAGAACTATTTCTGTCCTGAAGACCAGTGCAGTAAGCATATTGTTAATGCTTTGTTGAAGGCAAAGAAGAGCATTTATTTTATGGTGTTCAGCTTTACTTTAGAGGAAATCGCTGATGCAATCCTGTTTGCTGATGTTGAGGATGTTAAAGGAGTGTTTGAGAAGGTTCAGGCAGGCTCTAAATACTCACAATTTAAGAGACTGGAGGGCTTTGGATTGAATGTTACAAAGGATTCTAATCCTGCTAATATGCACCATAAGGTTTTCATTATCGATAATGAGACTGTTATTACAGGAAGCATGAACCCTTCCGGCTCTGGCGATTATAAGAATGATGAGAATGTGCTGATTATACATGATAAAGAGATTGCTCAGGAATTTTTGGAGGAGTTTGAGAGGGTTTGGGGCTTTGGTTAATAGAGTAAACATAGAAAGCCTTAAAAACCCCTGCTTGTTATTTTCTCTAATATGTCATCAAAAAAAAGCCCTAAAGTGCTGGTAAAAATTAAGGATATTGCTACAGGCATGTATAATAAGATTCTTAAGAAGAAACAGCCAGAGCTGAACACGCCTTTAAGAAGCCTTGCTAATGTCAAATATGATGAGAATGACGGCTATTTTGAGCTTTTGGGGAAGATGAAGAGCAGAACATTGACTGCTTCTACTGTCAAGACATTTGCCCAAACGCTTAGGATGATGGCTTTGTCTAAAGATTTAATTGAAGAAGATGATATCGCCACAAAGAGAGAGGCCTATTATGTGAGCAAGAACTGGGGAGATGCAAGGTTCAAGGAGCAGCCTGATTCTGACACTGTTATGGATGATATTGAAGCAATGATAATGGTTAATAGGGAACAGATAGGGTTTATACCTGAAGAAAAGGGTGGCGAGGTTGCAGGAAAGCTTATTGTTATTGATAAGGATAGGGATACGGGCAAAGAGATAAATATTGACTGCACAAAGTTTGGCTCAGGCGCATATTCTATTCCTATCTCAGTAGAGGAATTAAAGTTTGAGACTGACGCAAAGTTTATTCTTGCAGTTGAGACTGCAGGTATGTTCCAGAGGCTTGTTAAGCATAATTACTGGAAAAAGGCTAACTGCATCCTTGTTTCAATGGGCGGCGTGCCAACAAGGGCATGCAGGAGGTTTATAAGAAGGCTTAGTGATGATAAGAAGCTGCCTGTTTATGTTTTTACTGATGGAGATCCTTATGGATTTGGTTCTATCTATAGAACTCTTAAGGTAGGCTCAGGCAATGCTGCGCATATTAATGAATACTTTTGTGTTCCGCAGGCAAAGTTCATCGGCATAACACCTGAAGATATCACTAATTACAAGCTTCCTACCCATCCTTTAAAAGAGGTTGATATCAAGAAGATTAAAGACTTAATTAAGAATGATCCTTTTATACAGCACCATAGGCCATGGCAGAAGGCTCTCAAGCAGATGCATATGATGAAGGTAAGGTGCGAACAGCAGAGCCTTGCTAAGCATGGACTGAATTATGTTATCAGCGATTACCTGCCAAAGAAGCTGAAGAATCCTAAGAGCTGGCTGCCCTAAATTCATTTACTGCTTTTTCAACCAATCTTAGATATGTAAAGATACTATACCTCAATATATCCAAATCCCTCTGTGTATTCTTCCCTAAGAAATATGGGAAACCCACTTATCAGATACCATCTTTCTCCTAGAATCAATATACTGTCTTTGTTCTGCTAATATTTCAGGTGGTAACCGATCAGATGCTTTCCATTTATTTGATTTAAGGCTATAAGGCCTCACACCATTATTTATATCATCATCTGTTGCAAACATTTCAGTTATTTTTGGTCTATTAATCCAATTTTCTCCAAGTTTTTCTGATAGTACTATAAACCAATCCACATAATTATTGCATCTATCCTCATCATAAAATCCTTGTGGTTTTAATTTATCAACAAAATCTCTAAGGTCTGATCTTTTAGGATCCCTATAATTACCATAATTTACCACAATTAATGTTTCAGAAAATATCGGTGAACCATATACAACTAAATCATATTTCATTATGGTCCCTCCAGTTTGAACAATATGAAAACCGAAGGTCCCTTGATTTAATTTTACTGCTTTTTCAACATTTGAAACCCTCTCCGTCTTTGCGTTAGGGTATCTACTTAATACAATCCCTTCGTACCTTCCTTGTACATATACTGTGACTGTTCCTTGGCTTATATCCGGGCTTTGATTTCTCACAGGTCGGTTAGGATTTCCAATAAGAAACATTCCCACAAAATCCTGAAGACCCTCATCTGTTCTTAAGTTGGCAGAACCGGCTACGAGAACATCTGTTGGTCTTACTAACTGATAATTATGGTTTCCAAAACTCCTGACATAACGACCATCTTCTTTCATATTTGATTGGTTAAATATTAATAATTCATCTAATCCAACTAATGCAATATCTGCTTCATCTAATTTAATCGATACGCTACCAGCTTGAGGTTCGTCACCTTCAATTCCTATTTCAATCCCATCAACAGTAAAATCTAAAGAATCAAGCCCGATTCTATATGGATGACCATCTCTTTTTCTATCCCTTGAACGTGAAAAACAATTATATCTTTGTTCAAATAAGCTTCTCAAATGTTTGGTTGTTGTTTCAATATCACAAGACATATGTTCTTTAGCTTCCATTAGCTTTGCTATAACATCATCAAGGTCTTGGGCAGAAAAGGGTTTCAATCTATTTAAAGCATATTTAGATGATCTACCCCATTTAGGGATTATTGCTGTAATCATTTTATATAAGAAAAAATATAATTCATTTAAAAACCTTTCACGTTTCATAACTTAATAGTGGTTAAGGTTCTCAAGATACCCTAAAGAAACTTTTATATACTCCCCCAGTTTCCTTATTCCTGGTGATAATCATGGCAGTTATAGGTTTTAATTATAATACAATAAGCGCAGTGAGAAAGCCTGTCCCTAAAGGAGAGGTTAAGATTAATAATAATGTTAGCATCAAGGATGTTGAGACCCAGCATGTTCAGTTAGGAAAAACAAAACAGGAAACTCTTAAGGTTTCATTTGAGTTTATTTCTAAATATGAGCCCAACTTTGGAGAAATCAAGCTAGAGGGAGACATCATATTCGCTGAAGATGAAAAGATAATTAAAGAAGTCAGTGATGAATGGAAGAAGAATAAAAAGTTGTCAAAGGAAGTATTAACTAATGTTATGAACAATGTTCTCGGCAGGTGCAATATCCAGGCAATGGTTTTAAGCAGAGATATAAACCTTCCTCCTCCTTTGCCTTTGCCAAAGGTTCAGAGCAAAGATTAGAATAATATGAAGAGAAATCATCTTATATTATTTATTATATTCTTATTAACCCTTTCTTTAAGGCTTTATTTCTCTTTTCAGAGCCCTTATTTCAGTATTGAAGGCTATGAAACAATAAGGCAGGTTCAGCATATCAGAGAAAATGGTTTGCCTTTGTTTAAAGATGAGCTTAGCTATGGAGGGAGAGCGCTCTTTTTCCCGCCGTTATATTATTATATACTGGCTTTTTTCAACTTGTTTTTACCGGGATGGCTTGTGTTTAAGCTGATCCCAAACATATTTATCTCATCATTAGTCTTTATAATTTACCTTATTTCCGGACATATAACGAAGAACAAAAAGATTGCCTTGTTTACAGCCTTCCTTTCAGGGTTTATCCCTGTTTTTTATTATAAGACCATTAATGACATCTCAGCTTACACGCTTGTTATTCCCTTGACTGCTTTGCTGATTTTTTATTTTATGAGAACAGAAGAAAACAGAAAATATGTCTTCTATTTTATCTTTTTGATTTTTATATTAAGGCTTATTCACCCTTCTGTCTTATTGCTAAGTGCTGCTCTTCTGCTTTTTTTATTGTTCATTAAGTTAATGGGCTTAAAACAAAGCAAGATAGAACTTGAATTGATATTGTTTTCTACTTTCCTTATTCTATGGTCATTATTTGTAACCTTCAAGAAGGCATTTTTGGTTCATGGATATAATATGATTTGGCAGAATATCCCAGTAGATATGCTAAGCCAGTTTTTTACAAATATCACTATACTCGAAGCTATTTATAAGATTGGGATCATACCTTTTCTATTTGGCTTATATGTTATCTATAAGTATATTCTAAGCGAAAAGAGCAGAGAGATTTATCTATTGATATCTTTTGCTTTTGTGGTTGCTATCCTTTTGCTGTTAAGGCTTATCAGACTAAATACAGGGCTTATGTTTCTTAGTGTTATATTTGTATTGCTATTTTCACAGGCTTTAAAAGTAATTTTGGCTCATTTGGAGAAAACACATTTTCATAGGCTTAAGTATTTTTTAGTTGCTCTGATAAGCCTTATCTTCCTGCTTACCTCGATTGTTCCTTCAATAACATATGCCAGCCAAAGCTTAGGAGAAACTGTAAATTCAGAGGAAGCAATAGCTTTAGAATGGCTCAGGAGCAACACTAATAAGGCTGATACAGTTCTTTCTACTTTACAGGAAGGCGTGCTGATCACATCTCTGGCTAACAGAAAGAATGTTGCTGACTATAACTTCTTGTTAATAGAGGATGCTAATACAAGATTGAAGGATATAAGAACTATCTATACAGCATTGTTCCAGACTGAAGCTGTAAGGCTGTTGAATAAGTATAATGTAAAGTATATCTATTTCAGTGAAAGGGCAAGAAATGAGTTTAATATCCAGGAGTTAGCTTTTATAGATGACAAGTGCTTTGAGCTTGTTTATGATGGTAATGTGAAGATTTACAGGTCTTTGTGCATGCTGCAGGAAGGGTAATTTCTGTGAGGGAAAATCTAGCCAGTATATAAGCTTGCTTTCCGATACTTTTATATATCCATAAAACAGGATATAGTTCTATGCCGATAGAAAACCCTGATAAATTAGGCACTGTTGCCACAATCAAGATGAATGGCATCTTTGATTTTAAAGGCCTCTATCATGTTATGCATGACTGGTTTGTTGATAGGGGCTATTATTTTGAGGAAACCCTTTACAAGCATAAAGTGCCATCCCCGGCAGGCGCAGAGCAGACCATAAACTGGAGCGGCTGGAAAAAGGTAAACGAGTTTGTTAAATACTGGATTAAGCTTTATATTAAAGTATGGGACATGAAACAGCTTGAGGTTGTTAAGAACGGAGAGAAGAAGATTCTCACAAAAGCAAGATTAAGGATATTTTTTGAAGGAGAGATTGAGTTCGATTATGCTAAAAGGTTTAGCGGGAATAAGTTCCTGCAAAGTCTGCAGGATATTTATCTAAATTATATTATAAAGAAAGACCTACAAAATATATACGAAGACCAATTATGGTATGTAATCTATAAGCTGCATAGGGTTACAAAAGAATTCTTAGATTTTGATACAAAAGGAAATGCGTTTTACGATGTTTGGTAATGTGTTTTGCGGGGCAAAACACTTTTATCCTCCCAATTCTCACAACTATTAGGAGGGCCCGCCCCATCACGAGTATGTTTCACTCGTAGAACTAAGTCTAAAGTGTTTATGTAAGTATCGAGAATTAAGGAGCCTGTGAGGCCTGAGCATACTTCCCCATTCCTTCAAAGCTTGCTCTTATTCTTCCCTGCACCACAGGAACGCAGGCAAAGTGGATATTTTCAGGATCATCCTTGTCAGCTGCTATCAGCTTTTCAGCATAAAAAGATTCCACATCTTCATTAGATGCAACAAGGAACACATTAGCATTTACTTCACTTGCCCAGCTGTCATCTATAATTGCATTAGTAGTAGTTTCTGCTGGTTCTTCTAAATTAATAAAGCAAACCTCATTATAACCTTTTGGCACGCTAAACTCTTCTATGATCTTATCGCCGTAATCAACCCTTTTTATGGTTGATTCCAGCTTTGTCTTAAAGTGAATATAATCTACTTTCTCACTTTGGGATATTAAGCCTTTGATTGACTTATAGCCGAATAATAAGACTAATGAGAATACTATGATTGCCAGGATGTAAATAAATGCCTGGCTTATCTGGGATTTTTTCATTGTATATAAAGTACGAAATGCTTTAAATAGATAATCTTTTTTTCTTTTTCTCATGCTTTTCTATATGTCCCATTATCTCAGACGTATCATCCTCTGATAATATCCTTCTTTCCTTCAATGAATGCAGCACATCTGTTACATGCGCTTTGTTGCTTTTCTTTGTGTTGATTAAATGGGACAGCATATGCTTTGAAGCCTTTTTTGTGAACTCTTTTGAGCCTCTCTTTGAGATATGGTGTATTGTGTCAAACATATCTTTTCTTTTTACCTTATCTGATTTAACAAGTTCTGTTAACTTATTAAATGTATCTTCTTTTACTTCTTTGCCTAAGGTATTTGATAAATGCTTAAAGACATCCCGCTTGGCGGCCGGTTTTCCCAGCTCCTGCCTGCTGAGCCTGCCAAGCCTGTCAAATACGTTTCCTGGTTTTTCTTTTGGTTTGGCTTCTATTGGCATAGGCTTTTCTGCTGGCCTCATAACAGGCTTTTTAGGGGGCTTAACCACAGGCCTGACTCTTTCTGCTGGAATATGCTTCTTGATTTCTTTGGGCTTAGGCTTCTCTTTCTTTATTTCAGCTGTTCCTTTGCCGCCAAATGCTTCAAACAGCTTTTCTCTTTTCCTTTCCTTTTCTTTTCTCTTTTGCTCAAGCTCAATAATCTTCTTTCTTTCTTCTTCTTTCCTTTGCAATGCAGCCTTGGATGGAATTCTATGGGCTACTCCAGGATGAACATCTGGCCTAGGTCTAGGCGGAGCAGCAGCTGGCCGCGCTCTTGGTTGAGCAGCCGGCTTTGGCGGAGCTTTCCTTGTTAAAGCAAGCTTTTCTTTTCTTTCCATCAAAAATTTATATCCAAAATAACCTCCTGCTCCCAGCCCGCCTATTACCACAACCAATGCTATTATTAAGAAGAAATTAAAGCCTGGATGAGAGTCAGGATCAGTTGGGTCTGTTCCTGCATCTATCTCTTCCTTATCAGAATAGCCGTCGCTATCAGTATCAGGGTTTCTTGGGTTAATAGCATAGCCTGACTGCCATTCCTCAAGGTTGGTCAGCCCATCAGCATCCATATCTTCGTCTGGGTCAAGGATGCCATTGTCATCTGTATCCTTATTATTTGGGTCGAGCTCGTACATCTTTTCCCAATCATTCGGCAGCCCGTCACCGTCAGAGTCCAATGGCTCTACACAGATATTTTCTTCACAGTTTCCTGATTTACAGTCAGAGTTAAGCTTGCAGGAAGAGCTAATCTCACATACTGTGCAGGGGCCGCCGCAGTCAGTGTCTGCTTCACCCTGGTTAAGCTCTCCATCATCACAGCTGGGCTCAACGCAAATACTGCTTTTACAAAAGCCATCTATGCAGTCAGAATTAACTTTGCATTGTTTGCCGCTTTCGCATCTTTCGCAGGAGCCGCCGCAGTCAAAATCAGTTTCATCTTCATCCAGTTGATCGTTATTGCATGTGTCAGGCTCTGTGCATTTATTGCTTACGCAATTGCCTGATATGCAGTCAGAATCTGCTTGGCAGCCCCCATCAGCGCCGCAAGCCTCACAGGAGCCGCCGCAGTCTATGCCTGTCTCATTGCCGTTCTTTTCCGTGTCATTGCAGCTTGGAAGAGCGCACACAGAATAAAGGCTGCAATAGCCTGTTAAACAATCGTTATCAATATCACAAACCCTTTCTTTTCCGCATTTAGGGCAGGAGCCGCCGCAATCAACATCAGTCTCACCACTATTCTTTATTTCATCTCCGCATGTTGCAGGCTTTGTTGTGTTATCAACAGTGATGCCGTCGCTGTTTTTGACGGAGCTCCATCTGCCGGCGGGGTTCTTTGCCCTTACGCTGAAAAAGTATTTCTTTGCGTTGCTCAGCGTTAAATCTTCCGCTAATACATTATCATCTGGTGTTGTATCATTGTGTATAAGAACATTGCCGCCAGGGCTGTACATATAGATAGAATACTCATACTCTTCTATTCCAGTTTCATTATCATAAGCCAGCCATTTTGCTTCTAACCTGTCAGTATAATAGGTTATTCCCGGATTGCCGGCAATAGGTCCTGAATCGTTGACAAAGAGCATTGTTGGGGGTGTGGTATCTATGGTAAGATGCAGGGATTCTGTTTCTTCTCCAGCTGTTGTAAAAGATATGCACTTAAAATAATAATCATAAATTCCAGATGTTAAGCCTGATAAGGGATTTATATGGTCTATATCATCATAAACAGTTACAAATGGTATATCAGGAGAGATTTCTGCATCGTCAGAGTAAAAGCAGTTGGCCCTTCTATTGGTTGTCAGGTTTAACACAACATCTGCTGAAGATAAAGCGGAGGGTGTGTTTACTGTGATATCCAGGGGCAGGCCGGAATTGACCTCTATATCAATATAATCTTCCGAACCATTTGTAAAATGCCCTGCCCTGTTCATGCATATTAAATTATACTTTTGTGTGCCATCTGGGGGTGATATGAGGGTCATTGGAGCAGTATGTGTTGTGTTAAACCTTTTTTCTTCAAAACCTGGAAAAGTATCCATACTACTAAAGACGGTTCCAGTGCCATATTTGCATACTGTGTCTTCATTTGTGGTAACAAACAAGGCAGTTTCAAAAGACTCTATTAAGGTGGATGGTTCCGCATACTTGTCCATAATCAAAGGAATTGTATTATCCAATTCCAGCTCAAATTGCTCGCTTGCAATCTCTCCTCTAAAAGTATCATTACATTTTACATAAAATGTTAACTGCAGATTGGTCCCGAAATTAAGGCTTGTATTATGTAAAAGTGAGCCTGCATCATGGTTAAAACTTTTCATAGCTGCGTTTTCAATGTCAAGGGGAATAGTGCTGTGTTTGCATAAAACATCTCTTTCAGTCCTAATCATAACCTCCACTGGAGAAAAAGGAGCAATTCTGTACTCTGGCTTGATTAGAGTAATATTCAAAGCTTCAATCACTATAGTGAAAGTATAGGTAGTGGTGTTGCTGTTGCCATGTGTGTCTTCTGCTGTTATGTTGAAAACATAGTCTCCTTCAGTCAATAGCTCTGCAGCTTTATATATAAAGGTCTGATTATTAGGGTCAGTTGAGTTATCCAGCAAGGCTTTGGACTCTCCTGAAGAGTTGACAAGATTATAATCAGTTATTGTGACAGACTCATTATAATCCACTTTTATTGTAGGCCATGGGTTGCCAACAGGCCCAAGGTCTGTTGCATAAGCTATCCCTGCTGTCAGCAGGGTTAAAAAAAGTATGAGTATTAATCTCTTCATTTTACCTCTTTTTTTGTGAACAATGATTTGTTGCTTATTCTATTATTACTATGGGCGCAGGTGGTATGGTATCTAAGTATACAGACTTCCCACCCAATTGCCCATAATAACCCAATGTTGTGTTGACTGTTATATAGAAAGGATTTTCGCCTTCTACCAGGTTTTGCATTGTTGAGAATTGTACTGTTGTTCCGGGAGTGAATGTAGGAGTATAGGAATTGCCATTCAGGACAAGGGTTACTGAGTTAATGTCACCTACACCTGAACTAACAGCGGTGCCATTGAAATATATCTGCTCTGTGGTAACAACTTCCAGATTTATGGGAGTTATCATTGTAATACCTGGCACTTGGTTGTTTATCTCAAATCCTGCTGTGTCAGCATCTCCTGCCCTTCCGAAATTATCCACCGGAACCGCTTTTATGCTGTAATTTCCATCGCTTAAGGCAGAGGTTATGTTGTAGATCAAGGTGTCATTGCCCTGTATGCTTTTATTCATTGGCACAAATGTCCCTAGCGCTGAACGGTCTTCCAGGGTTATGTTGGAAGCTGTTAGATTTATTCCTCCTCCATTGTCAACGAGCCTTGCAATGATTTGGTTTAATTCCTTGAAAGGCCCTGGGTTAGATGGCAGGAGTAGGGATATTGATGGGCCTATGTTAACATAAGTCACAGTCCTTGTATCCGAGCTGGGGTTACCTGCCTTGTCTATGACTGTTACATTGATTATGTTTGTTCCGTTATCAAGCTCTACTTCAACAAAGTTGAATGTCCCATCAAGGGAATAAGAATCTGCTTTGTAAGTATCATTGACATATACTGTGACTGTTGAGTTTGCCTCAGTTGTTCCATTAACTGTAATCAATGAATTGTTTGTGGTTGAGTAATCAGGCTGTATGATGGTTATAGGTGGGCTTGATAAGTCTGTTGTGAAGTTGATAAAGATATTATTATCCTGCACACCACCCCTGTCCGGGTCACAATGCACTTCAAAGCTGTAAGACGTATTATCATTCAGGATTTCAGCATTTGTTTCATTGGTGTATATGCTGTATATATAGTCACTACCGATTTTAACCCTGCTCATAGGCTCTTTATCAAGCGGACCTTCATCTATCTCGCAATCTGCCTCTTCTGTGCGGGTGGTTACTCTTAGCTCAACTATGTCCTGGCCAACATAAGCGGTAGTGGGGTTTAGGATATCAATAGGCACTGGATAGTTAATGTCAACCTCTATGTTTAGGGTAAATAGGTTTGTTTGTATGCCAGCCAGATCTTCGCATTTAATATAATAAGTATAGTTTGTGCCATCAGCTAATGTAAGCTGTGATGTTCTAGGACTGTTGGAGTAAGAGCCAAAGCCTTCAAATTGCCATGACATCAATGAATAATTGGTTTCTGTATCGTCATACTTGCATCTTACCTGCTCTGATGCTGTGGCTGTTATGTTTGTCCTGGCATCAAAGAAGAGAACATACCATTTTTCAGTGAATGGTGTTGAATTGATTACATCTGATGTTAAACTGGTTAATGCAACATCTGTTATCATCGGCTGAACAGTGTCAACATAGATACCGAAGTTTTGTATTCCAGGCTCATTAAACTCATCCCAGCAGGTTATTGTTATTGGATTATTTCCATCTTCATGCTCTAATTCCATGCCAATCTGGTGAGAGAAATTATAGTTATCGGTTGTGCTCATTAGCGAAGTATTATCTATACCGCTTATAGGTGTATATGTAATGTTACAGTCCGAAGCCCATTCACTTGTCCTTATTTCAATTAAGGGCATCCTGTTAGGTGTTCTGCTTGTGGCTGGATTGGTCAGAGTTATTGTTGGGCCTGTTGTGTCATATCTAATTGTGATGGCTTCTGTTCTGGATTCTCCTGATGGGAATGTTGCTGTGATATTGATTGTGTTGTTTCCTTCACTGAACTTGGTAGTGAAGCTGAATTCAAATATGCCGGAATCGTTTGTTGTGTATGTTGGGTTGTATCCGCCTAAGCTTAGAGTTACTTCTGTGCCGTCTATTACTGTAAGGTCTGGATTGCCAGAGCTTACAATGCCTTGTATTAAGAGCTCGTTAACATTTGTCCTGTAATATGTTGTAATACCTGCAGGCCTTATATCGCTGTTGTTTATTGTTGTGAAGGTTATGACTGGCTCATTTGTGTCTCTTGCTATTGTTATTGATGTTAGATTACTGTTTCCTGCTTTGTCAAATGCTGTTAGGTTTGCTGTGTAATTTCCATCACCTTGGGTAAGGTTAAGGAGCAAGCTAATTGGTGATGGACTGGCAGCAAGAGTGCTTGAGTTTACTGTAAAATTATAATCAGTGCCTGGAGTTGTTACATCAACCTCTATCCTGTCCATCTCGATATTATCAGAGTATGCTACTGTGATGGCTGTGTCATTAGTGTTTACAATATAATCAGAAGCTGAGGCTGATATGCTTGGCTTTGTTGTATCATAATAGAAATACCTGTAATTAATAACATAGTTGCTTACGTTGTCATAAGCTACTGCTCTTAACTCCCAATAGCCATCTGATGGGAATGTTTCATCATAAGAGCATATTGTTGTATTTCCTGTTGTATTGCAATGTGCGCTTGCATTAAAGACTGAAGATAATGTGCTATTGTATCTTATTTCTATTGTTGACTGGTTTACACCATTAGGGCTTGTTATGTTAAAGGTAATATTGTTTGAAGAGCTGTATTCACCCTCTGAAGGCTTAATAAAGTTCAGGTTAGGCGCATTTGGGTCAATCCTGAAACTCCATGTCACTGAATTATTATTTCCCACTATAT
>NZBG01000005.1 GCA_002687795.1 Candidatus Woesearchaeota archaeon | reverse complement strand
CCCAGGGATATTGGAATTTTGGCGGACAACAAAGGAAAGTTACTTCCTTTGCTTAATATGATACCCCGCACTTTAGTGCGGGGAGGTTCATTTTAATAAGCAGAAACAGCGCTAATATAATAATATTGTTAAAACCTTTATCTTACTTCTTCTCCTTCAACTCTTTCTCCAACTTCTTCTTCAAAGCCTTCTTCCCTTCCTTCTTCTCACCATCTTTCTCTTCAATCACTTTCGTCTTCTCCTCTAACTTGCCAAGCTCTTCCTTGATTTGCTTCTCTCCCTCTTTCCTTTCTTTCTTACCCTCTTTCTCTTCCTTCTTCTTAACTTCCTTCTTGCCCTCCTTTTTCTTCTCTTCAGTCTCCTCTTCATAATTCTTGCCGAACAATTCAGCCTTTACTATGCCCTTATCATCCTTAACAACATTTATCTTAACATGATGTGGAGGATTCTTTATCCCATGCTCCCAAAGCTTAAGATTAAGATGCTTGCCTATCTTAACATCCTCAGACTTCATATGCTTCTTAAGAAAACTCCTCAGAGCATTAACTGCTCTCTTAGCCCTCTTATACCTTGGAGCTCTCTGGAATTCCTTCCTTAACGGGATGTTATAAACTCTCTCAATTGCTGCCATTTTAATCATATCTTAGTTTTGTTTGAATTATGCATCAGCTCCCTGGGTGGGCCGTCCACACCTTGGTTGCGATAGTGGGGAGGATTCATAGCATTTAGTCGAAGACTAAATGTCTATGCCTTTGTCTTAGTTCTCCTCCATGAACGCTTTAGAACAGTATGCCTGCCGGGATGAACCCTTCTTCCCTTTCCATACTTCTTAAACACTGTCCAGAAAGGTGCCCATCTTGTTTTCTTATTTAATTTAGCTAATCTTAGCTTCCTGCTTAAATGCTTGTATCTTGCCATTTTCTTATTTCCTTCTTATCTTGAACTCTCTTTTCTCAGGTATAATCTTAGATAATATATCTTTTAATGTGTTATCATCAACCATATCTAACTTTCCAGCTTGTATCAATTGCGCTAAACCAACCAACAACTGCACAGCCTTCTCAGGATGGGCAGCCTTTATATTTCCAAACCTTTCCAAAGCCTTTTTAGTCAGCCTTGGCTTAACAAAGTTCTCCAGTTCATTAAGCTGCTGCTGAACCTGCGCCTGTTCCTGAACTTGCTCTTGGAGCGCCTGTTGCTGCAATGCTGCTAATTTCTGTTTTCTTATCTCTTCCAATTCGCTCATTTTCCGAACAATAATTCCTTGCCTTTTGCTGTAATCACTTTACCCTTATGCACTCCTTTATCCTTTTTTATAACCAGGCCTGCAGTCTCCAACTGTTGGAGAATCTTCCTCACAACACTCCCTGAGCCCTTATAAAACTTTTCAGGCCTAACTCCCCTGTTCTTCTTGCTGCCATACTTAGTCCTTAGCTTTGATGTGCCAATAGGCCCAAGCCTTGAAACCTTCCTAAGTACAGAAGCAGCCCTGGCATACCACCAGTCCTTCTTCACAGGAGGCCTTTCCCTACTAACCCCTGTCTTAACAAAACCTGCCCAGGCAGGCGGCTTAATCTCCTTAATCTTCTTCAGAGCTTCAGCTGTCTTATCTATTAATTCATTCACAGGAGTGTTATAGCTTTGTTTCATCTTTATAAACAGTAAATGTTTATGTGCTTAAAAAGGTTATGGTTTTTGGGGAGAAAATGCCCTCGCCGGGATTCGAACCCGAGTTCAAGCCTCGAGAGGGCTTAGTGCTTGGCCGGACTACACTACAAGGGCATTTACTTTAAGCCTAAATCGTAAATACTTCTTAAACTTTACTTTAATCAGAAGCTCTTTTGTAAAAAGAGCTTCTCAGCCAGAACATTAAACCAAAAGAAGCAGTTATCACTAAAAACCTAAAAAATTTATCTAATCCTACATAAGATTTTTAAAAGAGATGGTGTTTCACTAGCTAAAATAATTATTAGGCATATAAAGATGAAAAAAAAACTATAATAGCAAAGACCACGGAGGAAGTTAATGACTTTATTGGTAAAGGAGGAGATCCTTCTGATATTTCTCTTAAGTGCTTATGTGGAGAAAATATACCTGTATCACAAGGAAGGGTAAGACCTTATAGTATATTATTCTATTGTGATACATGTGTGAAATATATTTATTATAGAGAAGATCCAAACCCAGATTCCACACCAGGCATAGGACATTTTACATGTGGTCCTACTCCCTTCCTTTATGAGAGAAGGTTAATCTTATAATCTAAAAGTTATTTCATTTCAAACAAAGCCAAATACTAAGAAATCTTTCAGGCTTCTGGTATTTCTCTAATTTTCTTACTTTATCCTAACAGCCTCCAAATCCCTTGGAGCGCATGTCTCTATCCTATACTGTTTATGCAGAGAAGAAGCCAGATCTAAACATCTGCTGTTCTCCCCATGATTAACTATAACCTTCTTAGGCCTTGGGTCGCACTTATAAACAAAATTCATAAGCTGCCTTCTGTCAGAATGGTTTGTGATCTCCAGCTTATGCACCTGCATCTTAATCTCGCAGTTCTCCTGCTTAGAGCCACTCTTAAAAAATATCTCTTTCTCTCCCCTCTGTATCCTTCTTCCCATGCTGCCCTCGCCCTGGTAACATGAAAACACCAGTGAATTCTTAGGATTGCCAGCCAAATGCTTTAAATATTCCACAGAAGGCCCCCCCACCAACATACCTGATGTTGCCAATATTAAACATGCTCCTTCTTCCTCTACAACCTCCATTCTCTCCTTTTGTGAACCAACCCTCTTGAATATATCAAGCAGGAATGGGTTCTCATCCTTATGGAATATCAGCTTTCTTATAGAATGGTTCAGGAATTCCGGATAAGCAGTATGTATAGCAGTAACATCCCAGACCATGCCGTCTATATACACCTTAAAAGGTGGAACCTCTTTATTCTTTACCATATTAGCAATCATGATCATAACCTCCTGCGCCCTTCCCGAACCCAGAACAGGCATCAAAACCTTGCCCTTCCTCTCAAGCGTCTCCTTAATAATCCTCTTAAGGAAATCATCCATCTCCCTTTGCGGGGGCAGAACATTCTCTTTTCCCCCATAAGTGCTCTCTATAAGCAAAGTCTCAAGCCTTGGGAAATAAGTGGAAGCAGGCTCTAACAGCTGCGTTCTTGCATACTTCAGGTCACCTGTATAAACAAGGTTATGCAGCCCGTTTGCTATATGCAGATGAACCAATGAAGCGCCAAGGATATGGCCTGAATTATAAAGAGTAATTCTTACATCAGGCGTTACATCAGTAACCGCTTCATACTCAAGGCAGACAGTATGCTTAACCATTTCTTTTACATCATCAGATGTATAGATAGGCTCCTTACCCTCTGACCTCATAATCTTCACATTATCAAGCAATAAAAGAGACATAACATCCCTTGTAGGAGCTGTGCAATACACAGGCCCCCTATAGCCAAACTTGAACAGATAAGGAATAAAACCGCTATGATCTAAATGTGAATGAGAAACAATAACAGCATCAAGCTCCTTTATATCAAACTCAGGCGCTTCCAGATGTGGGTAAGCATGGTTATCAGAAGCAACATCAATCCCGCAGTCCAATAGAACCCTTGACTCAGGCGTCTGTAAAAACAAGCAGGACCTGCCAACATTCCTTGCGCCGCCAAGATAGCTTATCCTTATCCATTCCTCCTTCTTCTCTCTAATCCAGCCATCATAAATCCTATGGCCCGTCTTATCCAGGAACTTCCTTCTATAATCGCTGTTCTGGTAAAGCACAGCCCTTATATTCTCTATAAGCTTTGACCTTATTGCAGGCGTCCTTTTAACAACAGGAATCCATAAAGTCTTAGTCCTTATCTCTCTAAGAACACTTCCCTGTTTCCCTATAGCCAGCCCTGGCTTATCAGCCTCTATAACCACAATAGACCTCTGCGGATCAAAAATTATATTGCCCACGCCAGCCTCTTTTGGCATTAAGCTCTTTATCTCTTTCTCTGCTGCTTCCAGTTCCATGGCTATAGCAGGATCCGGCCTTAACTCTATCCTTTTCTTTATCTCATCCACAATCTTCTTTATGACTCCTGTATTATTCAGGAAAAAATCCTTATCCTTAGTATAAAGAACTATATTAGCGCCTTCAAAACAAGCCTCGCTTATCTTGCCCTTTGGTATATGCTTTAAAATCTCTTTAATAATATCAGTCATTTTAGTTTAAACCTCATACAATAAATCCAAGAACTGCTTTTTATCCAATTAAATTGCACCATTATGATTTTGTTTAAGAAATACTTTATACCTTTATTGTTGTATCCAATTGCTTTTCCACTATCTTCTTTGCTCCCTCGCTTGTGATGGAAACAACATCTAACCCATTGCCTGAAGCTGCATCTCTCTGTATAGCTGCGTTTACGCATTTCACAGCCAGCTTGACACCCTCATCTAAACTAGTATCCTTTCTAAAAAGTGTTTCAAGGACACCGTATGCCATAACAGAGCCTGAGCCTGATGAGATATAATCATCAATCAATGTAATGCTGCCATCAGCATAAATATCATACAGATAAAACCCTGTGCTATCCTTGCCTCCCAGCACAAAATGTGCTATGCCCGGGATCATGCTCATTTTCCTTATATTATAATAAACAAACCTTGCCAGAAGGTTAGCTGCTTCCTTAACAGAGCAATCCAGCCCTGTCCTTATCTTCTTCAGCCTCAGCTCTGACTCAGCATATTTAAGCAATAACTGCGCATCAGAAACAGTGCCTGCCATTGTCACAGCAATATTATCTGTTATCTTGTATATCTTTTCTGACTTCTTATCTGCAATCAAAAACCCTGCAGTAGCTCTCTTATCAGCTGCAAGTATTATACAATCTTTACCAACAATACCAACTGTTGTTGTTCCCGTTTTAAGCTGTTCTTCTTCCTTCATCTTAAATAAAATCTTTAAAAGAAGTATATCACCTAAAGCATTAAGATTAGAAGTTATTTATATACTTTTCGTTTTTTCCCACCCAACAACCCAACCATACCGCAAACATTGCAAACTTTTCCCGAGCATGGCTCACCGCAATTTTCGCAATAACCCAGCTTACCCAACCTCTTTTTAGACCTAGGCATCCTTTCCAGGAAATAATCCACAATCCTCAGTTTTATACCCGGAGCATCCCTCTCCAGCTTATCCAAAAACCTGCCAACATCCCTTCTAAACGCATCCACAGAGCATGGGCAGCTATCATAAACAACAGGGAACTTCATAAGCCTTGAAAACTCCTCAACATCTTTCTCAGCGCAAAAATACAACGGCTTAACCCTTGGAACAAAACCCTTCTCCTCAACAACCCCTGTCTTAGGCCCAAGCCTCAGGCTAAGATCCATCCTGTCCTTCAGCAGGTTCATAACAAAACTCTGCGCCTCATCATCAAGGTTATGCCCTGTAACAAGCTTAGTCTTCTTCAGCCTCTTAGCATACCTATTCAGTATATGCCTCTTAACAGCTCCGCAGATAGCGCAGCTCTTCAGGTTACAGCCTTTAGACTTAAGAACTGACTTAAGATAACAAACAGAATAACCCACAACATCCTTAACAGAAACCTCATGCAACTTAACCCCAAGCTCAGAACAGAATCTCTCAACATCCTCTTTATTCTTCTCACTATACTTCCCTATAAACAAATCAATAAAAAGCGCTTCAACATCATAACCAAACTTATTCAGCAAAAAAAGCACAGTTGTGCTATCCTTCCCTCCAGAGCAGGCTACCAAAACCTTATCCTTCTTACTAAGCAGCTTATACTTTTCTATAGTCTGCTTTACCTTTCTCTCAATATCAGCCTTCATAAGCTAAGAAAAATCTTTGATTTATTTAAAGCATTCTCTTAAAACCCTTTGATATACCCTTCCTCATGCGCATAATAAGAAGCATAAGTTCCAACCACAAAGAACACAACAATCATTATCTTACTGCCATAAAAAGAGCCAAGCGCAAACCCCACTAAAAACCCTGCTGTGATAAAAATCCATGGGAATTTTAAAGTTGGCTTCAGCCTGAACAACACCCTGCCTGCAGTTGCCCCGCATAAAAATATAATAATATAACTCACAACAGCTGAGCCAAGCGTTGTTGCCAGGAAAAAGCCTAACACCAACAACCCAAAAGCTGAAAGCTCTATCCAATTCTCATATAAATTTAATTTTCCCATTTTAGTACATCCTACTAGTTGTACGAAAGTAATATAATCCTGTAGGGGTGGGCCCTCCAGTTAGTTCTGCGATAATGGGGAGGATAAAAGTATTTTAGCTTTGCTAAAATACGCCTTCAAGCACTTTGGCATAATACACACCAAACAATAAACCAAACAACAATGAGCCAAATATAGCAACCAAAATATTAATCTTCAACACCAACAACAATGCAGCGCCTAATATAGCGCCAAACAGCAGGAAATAAAGCCCTCTTGAATAAAAGAACACATAATTTCCATCCAAAGGAGGGATTGGCAGCATATTAAAAACTGCAAACCAGACATTCACAAGAATCGCTTTCTCAATCAGCACATTATTAGGCAGCAAAACAAAAAGAATCTTGAACAATATAGCAAAAGCAACATTTGCCAAAGGACCTGCCAATGCCACAGAGCTCATTGTCAACGTGTTTATACCATACCTGAAAAACCCTATTCTGTGAACAGCCATATGATGGAAAATCACTCCCCCCGGCGCCAAAAACCATAAATTCCCTCTTGAAACAAATATAAGAACCAGGCCCATTAAAAGGCCAGCCCACCAAAGCCTATGCTCAACTCTTATACCAACCTGCAACCCAGCAATCCTTTGCGCAGATGCATGGGCAAGCACAGCCAATGTTACAATAAGCACAGCATTAAACAGATTCCTTAAGCCAACCAAAAGCTCAAACTCCTTTGCCCCCCAGTCCTTAAAAGACACAATGAACGCAAGAATCAGTATTATGATTATAAAATTCTTTATCTCTTCCCTGCTGAACATAAAATATCTCTTCAGCTTATCCTTCAGGTCGGTTATAGTATAAAGGGGCATTTAACTATCTTAGAAATAGGAGTATTTAATTATTTTGGTTTTTAGGCTCTGCTGAAACCCTTAATTCGATGCGCTTAATGAACCTAGAAGGCTTCTATAACTTATACTTACCATCTCTAACATCCTTAATAACCTTCTCATACTTCTCAATTGTCCCGATATCTGACCAGTAACCTGAGAAAGGATAACCAAACAATCTCCCCTGCTCAGCCAATTTAGGAAAAACATCCTTCTCCAGCATAGCAAACCCTTCCGGGATCATATCAACAACCTCTGGCTCAAGAATATAAAACCCTGAATTAATAAGGTTAGAAGGCGCCTTATCCTTCTTCGGCTTCTCAACAAACTCCAGAATATTAGAGCCTGACAGCCTTGCAACACCATACTTAGTTGGATCGCTCACAGTTGTCAAAGCAATGGTTGCCAAAGCCTTATTCTCCTTATGCAACGCAAACATCTGCTCAACATTAATATCCTTCAGCTCATCCCCGTTAGAAACTATAAAAGTCTCATTCAGCAGATGCTTCCCTAACCTTAAAGGCCCTGCTGTGCCTAACGGATCATCCTCTTCTATATACTTTATATTAACCCCAAACCTGCTTCCATCCCCAAAATACTCCATAACCTTCTCCTTCATATAACCCACAGCAAGAATAATCTCCTTTACCCCAAACTTCTTAAAAAGATCCAGCAAATACTCAGTAACAGTCTTTCCGCTTATAGGTATCAAAGCCTTTGGTATCTCATAAGTAATAGGCCTCAGCCTTGTGCCCTTTCCTCCCACAAGAACCACTGCTTTCTTAGGCACATGAGCTCCCATTGCCCTCAACAACAAAAGCTCCACTGCATGGCTCCTGTTCTTAACCCTGAACCCATCAATATTCTTATCAATAGTCTTTAGTATGTTAGAATCAAGCGTCAGAGTTACCCTTTCTTTCATAATACCTCTTAAATTGCTTTTCTTTAAATATTTTCTTATGGGAAATAGTAATATAAACAAAAGGTTTATATACAAGCATCATACACAGTATTACTTTATCATACTTTTTAAAAACTTCCAGAGGTGGAAAAATGGACAGAAATATTGCTTTGGAATTTGTAAGAGCAACTGAGGTTGCTGCTATTGCTGCTTCTAAATGGCTGGGCAAAGGAGAAAGAAAGAAAGCTGACGGAGCTGCTGTTGATGAAATGAGATCCCGCCTTAACAACATTGACTTTCATGGCAAGGTTGTAATTGGAGAAGGAGAAAAAGATGAGGCTCCCATGTTATACATCGGGGAAGAAATAGGCACAAAGAAAGGCATTAATGTTGACATTGCTGTTGATCCTCTTGAATGCACTGATAGCGTGGCATGCGGGAAAGATAATTCTATATGTGTTTTGGCTGCAGCTCCCAGAGGAGATCTGCTCAATGCTCCTGAGGTCTATATGAACAAGATAGCTGTAGGCCCAAAAGCAAAAGGCTGCATTGACATAAACGCCTCTGTAAAAGAGAACCTGACAAAAATTGCCAAACGCCTGGAAAAAGATATAGATGAAATAACCGTTGTAGTACTTGACAGGCCAAGACATGAAAAGCTTATCAATGAAATAAGAGAAGCAGGAGCAAGAATCAAGCTAATCACAGACGGCGACATCTCTGGCGCAATCTCACCCTCAGTAGAGGACTCAGGAATTGATGTACTGATGGGAATCGGCGGAAGCCCGGAAGGAGTTATTGCAGCATCAGCCCTAAAATGTGTTGGTGGAGAAATCCAGGCAAAGTTTGTCTTCAAAGATGACAGGCAAAAAGAACAAGCTGAGAAGATGGGAATCAAGAATCCTGAAGACAGGATATTCTGCACAGAAGACCTGGCAAAAGGCAACCAGCACATGTTCATCGCCACAGGAGTCACTGACGGACCTATGCTGAAAGGAATCAGGTTTGAAAAAGGAAAAGTGGTGACCCACTCAATCGTCATGAGATCCAAAACAGGCACAATAAGATTCATTGAAGCATACCACAGGACATAGATGCTATAAGCAAACAATCTAAACATAAACGGAGGCGATTAAAATTAAAGGTCCAATACCAAGTTGTTACATGTTTGATGCACTAAAAAATGAAAAATCAATAATTCTTGCATGCAACCCAAGGATTACAATAGGAGTTGCAAAAGGTGTTTTCAGGGCTGCAAAACATATGGATGCAGCATTAATAATGGAGCTTGCAAGATCAGAATCCAACCAGAAGAGAGGTTATACAGGTTTAACCCCTAAAGATCTTAGAAAACACCTTGACGAAGCAAATGAAGAAGTGGGCCATGACATCTGGGCCCTGCACGCAGACCATATTGGAATAAAAAAAGGCGATGAAGCAGAAATAAAAGAAGTTAAAGAGCTCATAACACAACAGGTTGAGGCAGGCTTCACAAGCTTTGCCATTGACGCTTCCCACTTATTTGACTTTGAGGGGAAAACCGTGGAAGAAGAGCTTGCCCCTAATGTAAAAGTAACTATCGAAATGGCTAACTTCATAAAAGAAAAAATGGGAGACAAAAAGTTCGGCCTTGAAGTAGAAGTGGGGGAGATAGGAAGAAAAAGCACAGAAGGGCTTATATTAACAAAGCCTGAAGAGGCTGTTGCATACATAAAAGCATTAAAAGAAGCGGGAATTGAGCCAAATGTTCTTGCTATTGCAAACGGAAGCTCTCATGGAAACACATATGACAAGCAAGGCAACCTCATTGCCCAGGTTACAATAAATATCGCGCAGACAAAAGCAGTTGCAAAAGCATTAAGGGACGCTGACTTCGATGTAAGGATAGCCCAGCATGGAATAACAGGCACCCCTATAGAGCTAATCGACCAGCAGTTCCCCAAAGGCGACATAATCAAAGGCAATGTTGCAACACTATTCCAGAATATAGTATTTGACGCTTTAAAGGTCTACCACCCTGACTTATACAAAGAGATGTTTGAATGGACACTAAAAAACCATCCCATAGAAGGAAAAAAGCCAGAGGAAGTGTTCGGCAAAGAAGGCAAGCGGGCTGTTATAGAATTCTATGACAGGATTTATGGCATGAGCGATGAATGCAGAGACTTTATAGAAGCGCAATCCTATACTGAAGCCTTAAAATTCTTTAAGGCATTTAATGCAAAAGGAACAGCTTCTATAATAAGAAAAACATTGTAAACAGTGAAATAAATGGACAAAATCAAAGTGGGAGTAGTCGGTTACGGCACAATAGGCAAGAGAGTTGCAGACGCAGTAATGCTCCAGGAAGATATGGAACTCATAGGCATCACAGGCCACCGGTATTCTTACAGGATGCTCATTGCCAATGAAAAGAACATACCCATCTACGCACTAGACGGGGTAGAAGACTTCATCAAAAACAATGTCCACATAGCAGGGAGAATAGAAGACATGCTAAAAAAAGTTGACATTATAGTTGACTGCACACCAAAGAAGATAGGCAAAGAAAACAAAGAGAAATACTACAAGCCAAACAAGCTCAAAGCAATATTCCAGGGCGGGGAAAAGCCTGATGTAGCTGACTGCTCATTTGTTGCGCAATGCAACTATGACGAAGCAGTCGGAAAAGACTATATCAGGGTCGTAAGCTGCAACACAACCGGGCTCTCCAGAACACTAGACGCGGTAAACAAAAAGTTTGGAATCAAAGAAGTCCATGCAACCATGATAAGAAGGGGAGCAGACACATGGGACATCTACCATGGCCCAATTAACGCTATTGTTCCCGTATTAGAACTGCCAAGCCATCATGGGCCTGATGTAAAAACCGTCCTAAAAGACATCAACATATTCACCACAGCCATCAGCGTCTCCACAACACTAATGCACATGCACAACGTAATTGTAGAATGCCAGAAAGAGCCTACTGTTGAAGAAGCTTTGGACCTATTCAAAAACACATCACGGGTAAGGATTGTTGATAACGCATCAGGCGTCAGATCAACAGCCCAAATAATAGAATTTGCCCGAGACCTGGGAAGAAACCGGGGAGATATGCCGGAGATAGTTATATGGAAAGAAGGAATCGGTGTAGCCAACCACCACAAGCTATTATATATGCAGGCAGTTCACCAGGAATCAGATGTAATCCCGGAAAACATAGATGCAATAAGGGCAGCAATGGGCTTTAAAGACGGCAAGAAAAGCATCGAGATGACAAATAAAAGCTTTGGGATTGAGTGATACATCTTAGTATAAAGAAAACTATTTAAACTTAACAGTCTTAAGCTAAAAATATTTTGGGGGTGTTTTAAAATCCAATGCGACTTATGCGGAAAAGAAACCAACCTTTTTCTAGCTGATATTGAAGGCACTGAACTAAATGTCTGCAGCAACTGCTCAAAATTCGGCAGGGTAATAAAAGAAATAAGAGCAGAAGAAAAAGAAAAAAAGCCTAAAGAAGAAAAAAACCAGATAACAGAAGAGCCTGAGATAATAGACTCAATAGTAGCTGACTATGCAGAAATAATAAGAAAAAAAAGGGAACAGTTAGGATTAAAACAAGAGGACTTTGCAAAAAAGATATCTGAAAAAGAGTCAACTGTGCATCATCTTGAAATAGGAAAGCTTGAGCCTTCCATTGAATTAGCAAGGAAACTAGAAAGGCTTCTTAAGATCAATCTCATTGAAACCATTGAAGTTGAGCAGGAAAAAACCAAACAGGAAAAAAGCGATGTATTAACTATTGGGGACATACTCAAGACTGAATAAAGAAAATGCTCTCAACCTTTAACATCTCATCCTCTAACAAGACAGAAATGATAGATGTGACCTCTAAAATAGAGGAAATCATAGCAAAAAGCAACATAAAAGAAGGGCTTTGCAATGTATATGTGCCCCATGCCACAGCAGCTGTTATAATCAACGAAAACTATGACCCTAACATTCTCCTTGACATCCAGGATGCGCTCTCTTCCTTAATTGCAGAAGGCAAATGGAGGCATGACAGCGTTGACAACAATGGAGCAGCCCATATCAAGGCTTCAATCTTAGGCCCTTCAGAAACAATACCAATAAATGAAGGAAAACTGCTCCTCGGCCAATGGCAGAACATCTGTGTTGCAGACTTTGATGGGCCAAGGGAAAGGAAAGTGATTGTTACTCTAATCAAAACCTCATAACCCTATCCTTCCTATCCTTCTTCATCAGCAAAACAACCCTTGAATTCTCCTTCTCATCAATGATTTTAAGTCCAGCCAGGCCAGCAACCTCCTCTGCAAACTTCCTGACCTCAGGATGCCTTGGCATATTCTCAATACTCAACCTCTCTATAGAATAACCAACCCACATATAAGCTTTCAATTCAATAAAATCAGCCTCAACATTCTTCAGGATCTTAGCATAACCCTCAGCATTAACCATATTAATATCCTTAACCAACGTCAACCTTATAGCCTTCCTGCACTTAAACCTTGACAGCAACTCCAAAGACTCCTGAATCTTACTCCAGCCATTCTTAACCAAAGGCTTGCAAACCTTCTCATAGGTTTTCTCATCAGGAGCAGGCAATGTAACATAAAGCTGTGTTGGCTGATGTTTAAGCAATTTCTTTAACATATCCAGGTTAGTTCCGTTAGTAACAAGAAATGAAGTCATTTCCCTTCTATGAATTTCATCAATCAGCTCTGGCAGCTTAGGATAAAATGTTGGCTCTCCAAACAACGAGATTGCAAAATGTAATGGCTTCAACGCTTCCTTGAACCTCTTATAATCAGCTCTTGCGCTTCCCCCAAAACCCTGGAGGTATTCAACATGAGCTTTAACACATCCATCCACTATCTCCTTAGGAGAATCGACCTTACCTTTCCATTCAGAAGGCGTAAACCCAATATCTCTCCAACAAAAGCAGCATCTATGACTACAGAGAAAAGAAGGAGTCATCTGCACGCACCTATGCGAATTAATCCCATAAAAGGTATTCTTATAACAGGTATCCTCGCATCTAATAGCCTTCTTAGTCCACCCGCAAACCTTCACAGCGCTATGACCACCAACAAGCCTATAGCCCTGCTTCTCCATATCCTTGACTCTTGCTTTAGAAAGCATTTTAAAGCATTAGAATACCAGGCGTATTTTAAACTTATCTAATAGTATTTGTGCCAAACCTAAACCCAAACTCTTCCTTTCCTGAAGAATCCTTTATATCCCATATAAAATTCTTAAAATTATTATGCACAGGAAATTCTCCTTCCAAACTTAAGCCTGCAGAGCTAAGGAAATCAGTATATTTGTCAGGGTTGCTTATAAACTCAGGCCAATGAACCTGGCGGTTATCATACTCGATGATTGTATTAATCACCATCTCAGCAAACTCATGAACCTTCTTAAGCTTGCTGGGAACATTCTTGTTCTGGCCTGAAAGCTTAAACACATTACCACCTTTCTTAACAGTTATATCCTGTGTAAGCTCAACATTCACAGACTTATCATGCATGCTTACCTTAACATCAATATCCCCTTCAGACACCTCAATAATATTCTTCCTGAGCTCTCTTAGCTCATCAACACAACCGCTCACATTCTGTCTGATATAATCCTTCAAATAAACCCCCGTCTCTGATATTTCCGGAAGATTATTCTGCCCTTCATCATAAAGAATGTAAACATTACCCACCAGGGTTTGCAAAAAACGAATTCCCTCCGGATCTATATAACCTCCCTGCTTCCCGATAAGGCCAATGCCTGTCCTGATGCTTGTATCAAAACAAGTCTCAACAAAAAGCTGGATATCCTTATTATCCATGCCTATTACCTTCTTAACTTCTTTCTCCATAACAACCTTCTTAGAATAGACAGTAGAATAAAAAAGAGAAGCAAAGATAAAAACTATAGTAATCCCTAATATAATGAAGATTGTTAACTGGCCTCTTTTTTTAAACATTTTAAACAAACGCAACGCTTCCATAACCTACAGCAGACGAATAATCATCAATAACATCTCCTGAAGTATAATACTTTAATAACTTTCCCTTCTTAGCTCCAAGCAGCTTACAAAGCTCTATAGCAACCGCAATAGGATGCTTCCCGCATATTGTTGCTTCTTTCTCATCAGTATAATCAAGAAACCCCTTAGCATCCATCTTCAAAATAAAATCAATAGCTCCCTTATCAAGCTTATACAAATTCTCCTTAACATCAGAAGAAAAAGGCTTATAGCCATAACTCTCTCCATAATGCGTAAAATCCGAAGAAGCAACAACGCAAACCTTCCTATTCCCTATACTCTTCATTATCGCATTAGCAATCTCCTTATAATCCATATCATAAGAAACAATTATTGGCGCTATCCTTAACTCCTTCAAACGGTCTTTATTAGCAAACTGCAAAAAAGGAACCTGCGCCTCAATAGAATGCTCCTGGTTATGCGCCTCATCATCCTCTACCAACTCAGAATTCTCAGTTAAAGCTTTTACAAACTCCTTATCAGCCTTAACCACTCCAAACGGAGTCTTAAAATCCTGTGAAGTAACGCATGAATTAAACCCCGTATGGCTCAACCCAAGCACAACAAACAAGTCAGGAAACTTGCTTTTAGCAATCTCCTTAAACCCCCAGGCAGCGCAAGCCCCTGAGAAAGTATAACCTGCATGAGGACTAACAATNCCAATCACATTATTTATTCTTTTATGAACAGGCAACTCGCCTGGACCAAGCTTAGAAATAAAGTTANCATTAATCTGCTTATCAAGAGCATCAAAAGAATCTGGGTAAAATTGGNCTGCTACAATTGGTTCACGAATCATAACCAAATAAAAAATAACTTAGTATATATAAATTACGGAAAGATACTCCACTTACTAGGAAAGCTTACAGCTTTCCGGTATCCCTCTGGGATTTTAAGGTGGAGTAGCTTGGAGTAATTTGCTCAAAATTCGTGTTAGCTGAAAAGCCCACGAATTTTTTCAATTTACTCAAAGCTTCCTATCTCCTCATAAACAGGACCTTCACCTGTCAGAGTGCTCTTAACCAGCTTAAAGTTCTTCACAATAAACTCCTTCTCCTCAACCTTAATGTTTTTTACTTTCTCAAAGAAACCCTTCTTATCCTCAACAAACCTTACTCTTGCAATTGTAACATGCGGCTGAAACCTCTTATCAGGCTTAAAAAGTTCTAAGAGTGACTTATCAACCCTCTGCTGCAGCTCAATAAACTTGTTCTTAGGTCTTAACCCAACCCAAACAACCCTTATATAACTCTCAGAAGGAAAAGCGCCAGTTCCATCAAGCACAGCCTTAAACTGCTTAACCTTAACAGCGCTTAAACATTCCTTAACCTTATCAACATCCTTCTCAGAAACCTCTCCTAAGAATTTCAAGGTTAAATGCAACTGCTCAGCAGAAACAAGCTTAATCTTATTATTATTTAAAGGAACCTGCTTCTGTATATCCTTTATGTATTCTCTTATGTTATCAGGCAATGTTACTGCTATAAAGAGCCTCATAAACACAATCAAAGAACAGAAATATAAAAAAGTAGCGGAAATACCTTCTAAATAAGTAAAAACATTACCAAGAAGTTTTGTAAAAACTTCTTGTCAGCTAAAAGATAGGCTTATAGAAACAGCTATTATAATTAATAAAATTAAAAAACAAATTACCAATCCAAATCAGCAAGCTCTCCTGTGATATCATCAACCTCAGAATCGTCAAGCTCATTATCAATAGTATCAATCTCTGTAATATCTTCTTCGGGAAGGTCAGAGACTGTCTCCCATGCTGCTGATTCTTTTTCCCCCCCTGTTTGCTGCTCACTGGTATATTCTGTTTTTGAACCGCATCCTGTGATATACAATACAAAGACTAAGATTGCAAAGAGTTTAATTAACTGCCTTACCATTTTATTAGTTTCCTCTTGTTTTTTTATAAACCTTTGTGTTCACTTAATAAAAATAAAAAATTAACTGCTTGAGGTATCTGTTTGGTCTGCACAAGGACATTCTCCATCACAC
>NZBG01000004.1 GCA_002687795.1 Candidatus Woesearchaeota archaeon | reverse complement strand
TTTATAATCAAAAATGGTAGAAAAAACTTACGGAGGAAAGGGAGTAGCTGTGGACTACAACTTGGGCTAAAGCCCAAGGTATCCTTTAGATGTAATGAGAAAAATAATTCCTATATTGGGTTTAGCAGGGTTAGTAACCTTGGGTTCTTTAGCTAGTTGTGAATTTGCTATAGGTTTACCTAATGATGGAGATACTGATTTACCAAATGACACAGGTTTACCAGATGATGGAGATATTGGCTTACCTGGTGAGAGAGGCGATAAAAGAAATAGGAATATTTATCGAGTTTCTATTGAAGGTTATGGTGTTTTCAGTTTTAAAAATAGTGAAAATTCATATTCAACAATAGGAGCTGATGGTTTGGTGGTTGTAAATACTCCTGATGTTCCTTTTTCTAGTGAACTTGAAGCAAGATTGGAAGAGGTAAGAAAAAGGTATCCTTCAAATAATATAGGTTTGATTTCAATTGAAGATATGATTCTTGGTTGTTATGCAAATCCAGAAGAAAGTAGTAATACTGTAAAAAGTGATTGGCTAATGTATATAGTAAATGGTGTTAAACCGATTGAACCTGGAGATCCTTTACCAGGAGAACAGGTGGAAGCATCAAAGTTTTTTCTAGATACCTTAGATGTTGAATATACGCCTGAAGTTAAGGCAAGACTTGAAGAGGTAAGAGAAAAGTATTGGGATTTAGTAATAGACCCAGTATTTGACCCTGAAAATGAAAGTTTGCTTACAGGGTTTGATGTTGGCGCAAGAGTTATGGGCGCAGGCAACAGTTTTATGGATAACTGGATAAGATATATTGCAGATGGAGTAGAACCGTCTAATTCATCTTTGATTAATATTAAACTTATAACTGGAACTGGTGAAGTTATAATCCCAGACACGCCGGAAGATCCACTTGAGGTGGATGTGTCAGAACAATTTACTGTTTATAAAGATACTATAGATATAGAATATAGTATAGATGTTGAAGCGAAACTTGAGGAAGTTAGGGGAATATATTGGGACCTAGAAATTGATCCAGTGTTTGACCCCCTAAATGAAAGATTATTAATGGGTTTTGATGTAAGTCCATTAGTCTATAAAGCTGGTGATAAACATTTGGATAACTGGCTAGAGTATATTGTTGGAAATGATAGGCCTTCAGAAGAAAGAGGAGACTGGCCTGCACCACCAGAAGAAAGATTGAAAACCACTTATTTTTCTGACACTGATAATGTAGAATATACTCCAGAAGTACAGGAAAGAGAAGAAGAAATAAAAGAACTCATGCCTCTTTTAACATTAGAGCCAGTGTTTAATCCTGAAAATATCCTCATAGGATATAATGTGACTTCACCTTTCTATGGTGGAAGAAACCTGTCAAAACCAACTCTTATTGATTATATAGCAACAGGGGAATTTATGAATAATATGCATCCTTAGAAATCTTTTATTTCTTTGAGTTAAGTAAATGATATAAAGCTGTTAAAAACAATAATATTTATATTCTTAATAATTTACTTACTTAATAAAGGAGGTAAAAAAATGGAACCTAAGAAGAGTTTTACAGANGANGANGCTAAAGAGGTNGGGGAGNAGATTGGGATTAANTGGGATAAGTTTGATGTTGANCAGTTTAGNANNGGNATGGATGTTGAGCTNGAGCATGGNTTGATAGANCCTANTACTAATGTTAGCAATGATNACNCTANTATTACTGGGAAGATTGCNCTNGCGCATTTGAANGAGCTGCCTGATTACTATGANAGNNTGNAGANGATGGANGAAGAGGNTGAGANAGNCTTAGGGANNGNCATAANCTTTATAAANCAAATTATATTTTTCTTTTTTTATGGANACNAAGGAGANATTNAAGANGTATAAGANAGATATTGACANTGAATTAAGNANNTTCTTTGANTNNAGGATTAANAGAGTANAGANTATAGANANTTCTGCATCNNAATTNATNAATAATNTAAAAGATTTNACNATGAANGGNGGCAANAGNATNAGNCCNATTCTTNATNATTTTTGGTTANAAANNNGTNGGAGGCANNGATGANAANGAAATNATAAAAGCTTCATTNTGCGTTGANTTGATGCAGTCTTTTCTTTTGATNCATGATGANATTATTGACGATGANGANCTGAGAAGNGGCAATCCNACANTGCATAAGGTNTATGANAANGATGTATAAGGAAGANNATCCTGCTATTGACAGCAAAAAGNTTGGCAGGGATATGGNNATNATNNCNGGCGATATTGTCTCAGTACTTGGCTCAGAAGCTATTATGAACACTGATTTTCCTCCGGAGTTAAAGGTTAAGGCTTTGGATAAGTTTAATAGGGTGATTATTAATACATGCTTTGGCCAGATGCTTGACGTGCTTTCAGAAACAAGCACTGATATTAAAGAAGAAGATATTGCCAAGATTCATAAATTAAAGTCTGCAATATATACAATAGAAGGGCCTTTGCATATTGGCGCAATTCTTGGGGAAGCGAATGAAAACCAGCTAAATGTTCTAACTGAATTTGCTATTTCATTAGGCCAGGCGTTCCAACTCCAGGATGATATCCTTGGCATGTTTGGAACAGCTGAAACTACAGGGAAACAGGTTGGGAATGATTTAAGGGAAGGCAAGAAGACGTTGCTGATTAAGAAGGCATTAGATAAGGCTAATAATAAGGATAAGAAGGTTATTATGAAATGTTTGGGGAATAAAAATATTTTAAAGAAAGATATAGAGAAGGTTAAGGAGATTATAGTTAAGACTGGCTCTCTGGATTATAGTAAGGAGCTTGCAAAGGAGATGGTGATGGAAGCAAAATCCTGCTTAGTTAATGGAGATTTTAAGAAGGAAGGTAAAGATTTCTTGTTAGGATTGGCTGATTATGTTGTTGAGAGGGAGTATTAAGTCTTGATATCTCTGTAAACTGGGTCCATTCTCTGCAATGAGTAGTGGAAATAGATATTAGTTACAATTTTCTCGAAAAATTATAAGAAAGTATTAAATATAGGTAATGAGTATAAAGTTACATGAAGAAAAAAAATAAAACTGAATTAATTGTACTAATCCCCGTAATAATATTAATTGTTAGTGTGGGAACATTTACAAATTATAATTTGATCTATACTACCATAGCTGGTGCTGTAGGTGGATTTATTGGATACTTATTAAAACTTGTTCTTAAGAAATAATTTTCGTCCTGCGTCATACTTCTCTCGCCATACTTACTTCATAGAGTAAAGCTATTTAACACCCATTAAAGCAAAACATTTATATTCTATTTAAGCTGTGGTTATTGCATGGTCTATGATATTATTCTTGGAAGGAATGAGAAAGATAGGGTGAAGTATGGTAAAAAGGGAGCAGTGCTTCTTGGCAGGCATTATGTTAAGATGGGCCAGGTTACCTCGCTTTCTAATAATATTTATATGGATGTTACAAATTCTCATATTGTGTTTGTCTGCGGTAAGAGAGGCGGCGGGAAGTGTCTTGATGGTGATACTTTAATAACGCTAAATGATGGTAGTACTATTCCCATTAAAGACCTTGAATATGATGACCATGATATTTTAAGCCTTAATAAGGAACTTAAGATAAATAAAGCCCAGAAATCTGGTTTCTTTAAAAGAAATGTTAATGAACTCTTACATATAAAACTAAGGAGTGGAAAGGAGATAAAACTAACTCCTGAGCATCCTCTTTTAACAATTAATGGTTGGATTCCAGCTGAAGAGCTAAACGCAGGTTCAAGGATTGCTACACCAAGGATAATAAGTGCATTTGGAGAAGATAGTCTTGAAGAGCATAAGATAAAGCTCCTAGCTTATCTTATTGCTGAAGGCCATTTAGGAAATAGATTTGTATTATTCACAAACAAAGATAAGATAATCATAGACGATTTTAATAGAGCTGTGAACGATTTTGACTCTAATCTAACAATTAAACAACATAGCAATGAATTCTGCTTCAGAATATCTGCAAACAACAAAAGGAGCACAGAAAAAGCTATAAGAAACGAAAAAGGACAATTTGAAAAGGGCAGTAAATTCCACCATAAAAGTTCTCTAAGGCTATGGCTAGATAAAACAGGTATTTATGGATTAAAATCTAAAGAAAAGATTATTCCAAAGATTATGTTTAAATCCTCAAAGTCCAATATGAAGTTATTCTTAAACAGGTTATTTAGTTGTGATGGCTCTTTATACTTTGAAAAAGATAGTAGATCCTGGAGAATTTCCTATTGCTCTTCTTCAAGAGAACTTATCCATCAAGTACAGCATTTATTATTACGATTTGAGGTTTTATCCAAAATAAGAACTAAAACTATGAAACTAAATAAAAAAAGTTTTAGTACTTACGAAATTAAAATCAAAGGGGAGAAAGTGTATAAATTCATACAAGAGATAGGATTCTTCGGAGAGAAGGAAGAAAGACAAAATAAAGCTTTAAGAGAAACCGAATCGAGTAAAAGAAATCCTAACATAGACACAGTCCCTAAGGAATTATGGGATTCTTATAGACCTGAAAGCTGGGTAAAAGTTGGTAAAGGATTAGGATACTCCAGCCCAAAAGCTGCTAGAAGTAGCATTAACTATGCTCCTTCAAGGCAAAAACTTCTCCAGATGGCTATTACTGATAATAACACTTTCATTAAGAATCTAGCAGCATCTGACATATTCTGGGATGAGATAGTTTATATGGAGAAATTGCAAGGAAACTTCACTGTTTACGACATATCTGTCCCAGAAAACCATAATTTTGTTGCGAATGACATTATCGTGCATAATAGCTACACCATGGGCGTCATAGCAGAAGGCATGACAGACCTCCCAAAGGAAATCTCAAATAATCTTTCTATAATATTACTGGATACAATGGGCATCTACTGGACTATGAAGTATCCTAATATGAAGGATAAGGAGCTTTTGAATGAATGGGGCTTAAAGCCTAAAGGGCTTAATATCCAGATTTATACACCTACTGGGTATTATAAGAAGTATAAAGAGCAGGGCATTCCCACAGATTTTCCCTTTTCCATCAAGCCTTCTGAGTTGAATCCTGAGGACTGGTGGCTGACCTTTGAGTTGAAATCCACTGACCCTTTAGGTGTGTTTATTGAAAGAATTATTCTGGACCTGAAAAAGAAAAAGAAGAATTTTTCCATGGATGATATTCTTGATGTTATCAGGAAGGATACTAAAGTGGAGAAGGCTGTTAAGGATGCTGCTGAGAACAGGTTTGAGGCCACAAAAGACTGGGGAGTTTTTAGCGAGAAAGGCACAGAAATTAGTGAGCTTGCTGCCCCTGGCCAGGTTACTGTGCTTGATGTGAGCTGTTATGCAACAGCCCCTGGAGGATGGAAGGTAAAAGCATTGGTTATTGGGATCGTAGCCCAGAAACTGTTTATACAAAGGATGGTTGCAAGAAAGAAGGAAGAGTATGGCGCTGTTTCCACAGCAACAGAGTATTTTGCTGAAGAGAAAGAGGAAAAGCAGGAGATGCCTTTGGTATGGATGGCTATTGATGAAGCGCATGAGTTTGCGCCTTTGAAGGGCAAGACAGCTGCAACTGATGCTATTGTTACAATTCTTAGAGAAGGTAGGCAACCTGGTGTTTCTTTAATCCTGGCAACACAGCAGCCTGGCAAGATACATACAGATGTTATGACGCAGTCAGATGTTATCCTTAGCCATAGGATCACCGCAAAGCTTGACACCGAAGCATTGGGAATGCTGATGCAGAGCTATATGAGGGAAGGTTTAGACAAACAGCTTGATAACCTGCCAAGGGTTAAAGGCTCAGCTATTGCTATAGATGACATGAATGAAAGAATGTATGCAATGAGGGTTAGGCCAAGGTTTACATGGCATGGAGGCCAGGCTCCTACCGCAATGAAAGATAAGAAGAAGGTAGAGCTTTGATTCTTTAGGTTTTGTATATCTTAATTATAATAGAAGCTATATTAATCTATTAAAAGAGAAAAGCTTATATACAAGTTAATAACCACAGTCATTATATGGTACAAGAAAGTTTGTTATTAACTAAAAGAGAAACTGAAGTAATAAACAAGAAACTAAGTAGCGCTAAGCTTACGCAGCAGGATTCAAACTATCTAAGCAGATTTGTAAGGCCTAAGCTAAGGGAAATGAACTCGATAGATAGCAGAGGCTTGTTAAATAAGCTGGATTATAATCCAAAAGCCAAGGCAATTGAGAAAAGGCTAAAGCAGCTTGTATTAAAGAATCTAAGGAATGTAAGTTCGATTACCATCTATGGCTCTGTTGTCTATAACAACTATCATGATTATAATGATATAGATGTCTTGGTTATTGTTAAAAAGAAGTTCTGGAAGAAACTGGCTGAGAAATATCAGAGAATCGTTCAGATTAAGAAGGAAGCTAAAAGGCATGGCTTGAATCTGGATTTAGAGGTATATGATGAGAAAACATTCTGCAACTCTTATCCTATAAATATATCTTTAGTGTATCAATTAAAGAACAGGAAGACAATATATGGTGCTCTAAAGCTTCCTTCAAAGGTTAATATTCCAAGGTTAGAGTTAAGAATGAAGGTTGATTTCAGTATAGTTGATGAGGAGGATTTGTCTGGGTTAGAGCTCTATAGAGCTATTAGAAACTCATGGCTGGTAAACCTGGCTTTGGATGGAATAATTGATAATATAAAATTGAATAAGATTATTGAGGATGAGTTAGGAATAAATTTAGTGAACAGGCTTAGATCAAATAATTATTCCAGGACTGATAAAAAAATTGGATTATTATATCTGGAGCAGTTATTGAAGGATACATTAAAAAGAATAAAGCAAGCAAGATGGGCAAAAATAAGTATATCAAATCCCTAGGCAAATGTATAGGAAACATAGTTCTGCATAAGATATTAGTTAAACATACAAACAAGCCTGAATCTGAGAAGCATCTTAGCGATGAGATAAGAGATTACAGCGCAGATGTGTTTGAGAAAGCCCAGGAGTTTACATGGACTGATGAGGAGAAGGAAGAGATTAAAGATAAAGCGGTTAATAGAGTTAAGCATCTTATTAAGAACTATCCGGAGTTCAGTTTTAGTGAGAAAGAGGTTCTGAAGCTTATTGAGGAGAGTATGGATGAGATGTTGTTGTGAGGATTAGGTCAAGGTTTACTTGGCATGGAGGCCAGGCTCCAACTGCAATGAAAGAGAAGAAGAAGGTAGAGCTTTGATTCTTTCTAAAATTAAAAGAAAATAAATAAAAAAGAAAATTAAGCTGTTTTAGCATAATCATCCCTGAAATCAGCTCTTGTTTTATGTGCCTTTGCCTTATGCTCGCCTTTTGCTACTGCTTCTATGTGCCTAAAATAGCGTCCTCTGTCAAGGGTTGTCTTCAGTTTAATGCCCTCTTCGCCATATTTTCCAACAGCAAAATCCTTAGCAGCCTCATGGTAATGAGCAAGCTTCAGGACAGGTTCCTTTTCAGTCATCTTATCAGTTACTGTAGCTCCTATATTTGTCTGGTAACTATTCCAGGCATCAAACTGGTCAAAAGCATCCGGATGGCTTGCTATGTGCTGTATCAGCTCAAAACTGTCTCTTATTTCACCTCTAGTTGCGCCACGAACATGTTTACTAAACATATTCAGGATTTCATCTTCTGATTTGCCATCAAGACCTTTAACTCCTTCATAATCTTTTAAGAATTTCTTAGCATGCTCCAAGACCATGTTATAGGCATGCTGGGAAGCATCATCGCCGCTTTCTTTGATTTTATCTTCTGCATCTTTGGTTATTGCATCAAGATCCCTTTGGGCGCCCTTCCTATCCTTCTCTTTTTTTTTGACTCCCTTTTTATCAGAATAATATTCTTCCATTTCTGCAAAATGCTCTTCAAAAGATTTATCAGCTTCAGTCATTTTTAAATCACCTTCTTGTTTTATTTTAAAAATATTTATTTACATACTCATTCACTACTACATTATAAACATTTCTATTTTTCATTAATTACTTTACACCATATCAATCTTTGTTAAGATTTACCCTCAGCATTAGCAAACCCATGCTTTGGTCCCCATTCTGAAGGTGCTTTGTTCCATTCTAAGGCAACTTTTAATTCATCTTCGTTAAGATGATTCATCTCTTTTGCAACATTCGCTAAGGTTGAGAAATTGGTGAGAAAGACTGCTTTGCAGCCAGCTTCTTCAAAGCTTTTCCTGGCTTTTTCGAATTCATAGGTAAATATTGCAACCATTGCAATAACTTCCGCTCCAGCCCCTTTACAGGCGTTTACAGCATTCAGGCTGCTTCCTCCAGTGCTTACAAGGTCCTCAATTACAACAACCCTCTTTCCGTTTACATCCCCACCTTCAATAAGCTTCTCTTTTCCATAGTCTTTGGTCTTTTTTCTGATATAAACCATTGGCTTGCTCAGTCTTTGGCTGACCCAGGCAGCCCATGATATTGCTGAGCTGGCTGTCCCGGCTATAACATCCGGCTCAAGCCCTTCAACAATTTCGTTAAAAGCATTGGAGATCATTTTCCTTTGTTCAGGAAAAAAGGTCATAACCCTGTTATCGCAATAAATAGGGCTTCTTATGCCTGATACATAAGTATAAGGCTCTTTGGTGTTTAATGTAACTGCTTTCTTCTCAAGCAGAATCTTTGCAATTTCTTTTTCTTTTGCCATTTTATTTTACCCCCTATTCATCCATATATTCTACCTCTTTTCCCTTTTCCTCATCATAAACCTGCCCTGAATCAAATACAAGGTTCCCGTTGATGATTGTGGTGATGGGCCAGCCTTTAAGAATCTTGCCATGGAAAGGGCTCCAGCCGCATTTGCTGTTAAGCTGCTCATTGTTAACCTCTTTCTCAAGCTCCATGTCAAGAATAACCAAATCTGCATCATAGTTGGGCTTTATGAAGCCCTTGTCTTTGAGCCTGAATATACTGGCTGGGTTGTTTGCTGTGAGCCTTACAACATCATCAAGCTCCAGCTTTCCTTTGTTCACAGCGTCCAGTAATAAGGGAAGCATTGTGCTGACCCCGGGAACGCCTGAAGGCGCTTTCCAGTAAGACTGCTCTTTTTCCTTTTTGAGGTGAGGAGCATGGTCGGTTGCGATTGTGTCTATCCAGCCTTTTCTTAAGCCGTTCCATAGGGCAGTCTGGTCCTGCCTTGACCTCAAAGGAGGGTTCATTTTGCCATAGTTGCCTAAATCTTTAACATCTTCGTTTGTTAAGAACAAATGATGAGGGGTTACCTCACAGCTAAGGTTCAGCCTTTCGTTCTTTGCCTTTATGATCTGGTCAAGGCCTTCTTTTGTGCTTACATGGCAGATGTGCAGGCTGTTGCCTAGATGCCTTGAGAATAGGATTATTTTTGTGATGGCAAGCTCTTCGCATAGGTTTGTCCTTACCTCATGATGTATCTCGGGATTGTCTTCATCCCTGTTTTGTTCTGAGAAATGTTTTATAAGGAAATCATCTTCTGCATGCACTGTTATCAGCTTGTCAAGGTGGGATAATGTCTCAAACAGCTCTCTGCTTTTGTTTATTAATAGCGATCCTGTTGAGGAGCCCATGAAGATCTTTGCAGAGGCTATCTCTTTCTCAAGCTCTTTAATGGCGTCTACATTGTTTGTTGTTGCTCCGAAATGGAACCCATAGTTCACAAGACTATTAGAGGCAAGTTTTCTCTTCTTTTTCAGGTCTTTTAGAGATATAGTGGGGGGTGAGGTGTTTGGCATGTCCAGCACTGTTGTGATCCCTGCTGAAGCAGCATTTACAGAGCCAGTTTTCCAGTCTTCTTTATGAGCCATGCCAGGCTCTCTGAAGTGCACATGAGAGTCAATCAGGCCGGGGATAACTATCTTCCCGTTAGCGTCTATGTTTTTGTCTGCATCAACAAAGCTGCCTATATGGTTTATTTTCCCGTCATCGATATAGATATTAGTGTCAACTAAACGCCCTGCCTGGAGAATTTTACAGTTTTTTATTGATAGGCTCATTAAAATGATGGGTAAGAGGAGATGTTATTTTAATGTTTTTGTTTTATGGCAGAAAAAATGCGGGGATAGGGACTTTCATCAACTTCCTCAGTTGTTTTGAACCCTAGTAGGCACTAAGCCAATAGATGGCTCACGAGCAATTCATTGGTCTTTTGTGAGACCTCATAACTCAAATGACTTGAGTGTGGATATTTAGTACCTCTGTGACTAAACTCTATCCCGTTTGGCCACTCCGGCATCCCCGCGTATCAAATAGAACTGAGAAAAGAAACAGTCTTTTAAATATTTTCCTAAATCAGAGCTTTATAATAATTACTTCTTTAATCTTATTCTTTCAGCTGTTAAGCTGTTTTGTTCCAAAACAGCCTTACTAATCTTAGGATGATTCATTTCAGCAAAGAAGTTTTTTATAAAAAATTCTTTTTCAGCCAGAATGTGCAGATAACAGAAACAGATAATTATTATTTAAACCAAACCCTTCAGCTTTGACTCAATGTCACCTAACTCTTCCTCCAGCATTTCAAGCTGGTTTGCTTTTCCGGCTCCAATAACCTTAGAAGATCCCCCTGCCTTTCTGCTGGGCACACTAACCTTTGGCATCTCTAACCTTAACTGCATGTTCAGCTTTGACAATTCCAGGAGAACACCTTTGAGCTGCATTACCCTTTCTATCTTTTCTTCTCTTATGCTCTTTATCTGCTCATGCCTTTGCAATAATTGGATAACGCCTTTTAAATAGCCTAAAATATTCCTTCTGAATTCAAGATTATCTCTAATCCTTATATAACTGAACTCACCTCCTTCTTCTTTCATTTTCAGCCCTCTTGTTCAAACAAAGCTCTCTCTATAGAATCCATCTTTCCTTCTACGTCCTCTAATATAGAATTCCATCTGTCAATCTCTGCATCCTCATCGGTTTTTAAGCTGTAAATTCGGTTTAATATAGATTTTGCCTGGTCCAGCTTTTTCTTGACCACTCTCATTATATCCTGTATATCCTCATACTCATCTATCCTTATAAACATTGGGGGCTTGGAAACATTTTCTTGCATTTTGTTCACCTGAAATTCATTTTTCATACAATGCCTTATCAACATATATCAATTTTCTTTGTATGTCTTCTAAACTGGCTCTCCATTTCTCAAACTCTTTATCCTTGCTATTCTTAATATTGTTAAGGTTTAAAACCAGATCATCTGATTCTTTTAGCTTATTCCTGATTATAGAAACACCTTCCAGGATGGCTTTATAGGAATCCTGCTTTACGAATAATGGGCCTTTGATATCCTTTTTAATCATCTCTTCTTCCCTTGTTCTCACAGGAGGCACAAAAGGGCTGGCTTCCCTGTGCCTTGGAGGCGGTGGCATTTGCCTTGGTGGTGGGGGCATATGTCTTGGCGGCGGCGCATGCCTTGGCGCAGCCTGTTTCTTGAACGCTTCTGGTATCTTAAATCCCTGCCTTGGATGCATTTGCAGTTTTCCTGCCCTGGGCTTTATACCTGGTGGAGGAAATCTTGGAGCCTCGAATTCAGGGGTCTGCTCAAATGCAGGAGGCCCTGGAGGCTTAGGCATCTCATGAACCTCTCTTGGCTTATGCTTTTCATGTTTTAAGGTAATAGGCTCTAATGGCGGTAAAGGAGGCAGTTCTATCTCCTTTCCTTTTTTTCCTTTGACTGACGGCATAGAAGGAAGTGGCGGAGGGGGTGGTATATCTACCTCCTGCTTAGGTTTCGCCTCTTTTTTCCCAAAGACATTTAAAAATCCCATTAAACACCCCCTTTTAGAATTCATAAATTAAACTACTTGTATATTATAAACTTTTTGTAGGATTGGAGAATAGTAACAAACTAAAAAAAATGTAGGGTAGGAATAAGCCACCTTCTGTCAGGCCCTTTTGTGCAACAGATGTTGCGATAGCCTGCCTTAGCATTTAACTAAGCGTTGCAATGAACTTGCACAGACCAGGTCCCATGTTTCATCCTTTCTTACTAAAACGTCAGCTGGTTAACTCGCCCCAAGTCGCCTCAAGGCTTCGCAGCATCATACTCTTAATAAGTGGTTTATTTTCTGAATGGGTTGCCTTCCCTCTCAGGAACTCTTTCTCAAGAGTGGCTCTTTTCAGCTGAAAACAGCTGTGTGGGTGGACTTTCCTCACATTAGATGCGAAAGCTAAGTTCTTGCCCTACATTATAGAAAAAAGTGGGTTTTGTTTATAAAGGTTACTCTAAATTGGGATATAGACCTTACATAAATGGAGTTAATGTGATTTTTGAGTTGAGGATTTGTCTTTTTAATCACAGGAAAATCTTAAGTTTTTTGGATATATATTGATGAAGGAAAATGTTTTTTGGGATACTCAAATGTTTTACATTCTTCGTTGCAAAGCCCATCAAGATCTGACTGGGAGTTATACTCCGGAAATACTTGTTTTAAGACGCTCTTACGATCATAATGCAAATGACTTAAACAGAACAAAATTTTTACTTTTTTATTAAAAATAAGAAAAGCTCTTAAGAGAGAAGTCTCATTCCAGTCCCAGAAAGATTTCAGTACAAACCTATTATAATCATAAGGGAGATATATATCATGAAAATGGATTATTACTCCTTTATTTAACCTAGGAAGTATTTCTAGGATAATATAATTTACATCGCTTCCGGATTTTACAACATGAGAAGAGTCGATAAAAAGTAGATCCCCTTTTTTTAACCTTTTAAAGAATTCAAAAGGTATTTCTTGCACTTTTTTACATATTAGTTTTATTTCCTTTGAATTTTTAAGCTGGTATGAGGGGTGCGGTTCAATACATACAATTTCCTGTTTTATATTTTCTTCTTTAAAATTTAACTTAATGGATGCTAAACTACAAGAAGTAGAAACTCCAGATCCAACTTCAATAATTTTCTTTGGTTTGAAATAGCGAATGACTGAATGAAGAGCCTGAACCTCAATATAACCCTAGCCTGGACCCCATTTAGATTTAACACTATCTAAATAGACTTTATTACTTAGGTATTCCTTCTGGAATGGTAAGCATACACTTTTTAGATTTCTAATCTGTTTATCCAAATCTATTTGAACACCTGGCATTTCAGATCTTTTTGACCAAGTAGGTTTAGTTGCTTCAAGTTCCAAAATATTACAAGCGGAAGAATAAAAATGGGTTGGAAGAATACATATACCTATCCGTAAACCTAATTTATGAATTCTAAAGAAAATTCTTTTAAACATATTTTTGATATCTCTTAACATCGAAGATCTAATAATTATTGCCACATATATATAGTTTATGGTTAGATAGAACATAACACAAAAAGAGAGAATTAATATTTCACTATTCGTTCTCAACCCTTGGCGCCAGTATAAAAGCCAGCTGCAGTTTGTCAACCACTGTGTACTCTAATTTAAGCGGATAATCCTTGTCAAACTGTAAAGTAACTTCATTAGCCAGTTTTGAGGCGTTTATCATCTTTTTAAGGTATTCTATGGAATATTTTGATTTTACAGTGTCAGAGCCTGCGGTTATCTTTGTGTCTTCTCCTTCAGGAACCTCTATCTTAGCCTGGCTGAGGTCTCCTTCTGCCAAAACAATAAATTTCTTTGGCTCTGTCTGGAATGTTACTGATTCTGCAACAATGTCAACATCCTCAATTGTATCATTTAAAAGTGCTGCTGTTGTTTTTATGTTCACAGGGAATTTCAGCTCAGGAACCTTCTGCTCCTTTTCTTCTAAATCAATTATAGGCAATGAGAATGTTCTGGTTGTGTTGCTTTTCAACTGGATTTTAAGCTTATTTTCCTCTAACTCGAGCGTTAGTATATCTTCCGGCTTTGCTCTCCTGAGAATTTGTTTAAAGTTGCTTAGATTTATTGCTAAATTCTGCTCTTTTTGAACATTATATTCTGTGAAACTTGAAGATAATAGCTTAAATACAACCATTGCAACATTTGCAGGATCCATGGCAACGAGCTCAATTGCGTCAGGGGTTACCTTGAACCTTGCTTCGCTTACTAAGTCAGAAATTATAGAAATACTCTCTTTTAGGTATGTTGGTTCTGCTAAAGACAATTTCATTTTTTACCCCCTAAAAAGAGGGAAGCTAAACAGGTATTTAAAATCTTCGATTTGATTATAAAAACCTTTATAAAACAAATAATCATCTATAACATAATGAGCAAGAACATCATAATCTTTTGCGCGCATAATGATGATAACCTGTTTGGGGCAGGGGGCACTATGATAAAATACGCAGGAGAAGGCCTGAATATTATTACGGTTATATTTTGTTATGGGGAAAGCAGCCATCCATGGCTGAAGAAGCATGTTACTAAAGAGATGAGAAAAAAGGAATGCAAAGAGGCTAATAAGATTATAGGCGGCGGAGAGATTATCTATTTAGGGCTCAAGGATCCAGGGATGAGAGATGATATTGAAAAGAATAAAAAAACATTAAAGAATAAAATAAGACAAACAATCAGAAAATATAAGCCTGTTAAGATATTTACACATTCCAGCAAAGACCCTCATCCTGACCATAAGGCTGTTACTAATGTTTTACTGGAGGTTTTAGACAAGAATGAGATGAAATATGATGTGTATTCCTATGGTGTCTGGAACCCTATTGATATAGAACAAGGTAAATTACCTAAGCTTGTTGTTGATATAAGCAGGGAATATGACACTAAGCTCAGGGCATTAAGGTGCCATAAGAGCCAGAAGATAACCATGGTTTCATTGTTATGGAATGTTATAAGGAAGGATTTTTCCAATGGGTTGAAGAATAACTGCAGGTTTGCTGAGGTTTTTTGCAAGATAAGATGAAGAAACTGCTTATTGCATCTGATTGTTTCCTCCCAAGATGGGACGGGATAGCAAGGTTTTTGTCAGAGGTAATACCATCTTTAAGCAATGATTATGATATAACAGTTTTAGCGCCAAGGTTTAAGGGGGCATCTCCTGAATATAGAGGTGTAAAGGTTATCAGGTTCCCTTTGTTGAAGATTATCAGGTTTGGAGATACATACCCATGCATCCCAAAGATAAAAGAGATTGAAAAGGAGGTGAGAGAAGCGGATATTGTATGGACGCATACGATAGGACCAATAGTATGGTTCGTGAACCATTATGCAGTTAAGCATAAGAAGCCATTGGTTGCCTATGTGCATTCCCTAGAAGGAGAGCTTGCAAAGAAAGCCTTAAAAAACTTTTTTAAAAGAAGTATTGTTTATTATCTAACCAGAACATTAGGAATTTCTCTTTATAATAAGTGCAATCTGTTGCTGATTCCTTCCAAAGATGTGGGTAAAAAACTGAATGAGAAAGGAGTAAAGACCAGGAAAAGGGTGGTTCATCTTGGTGTGGACACAGGCAAGTTTGTCCCTTCAGAAGATAAGTCAGCCTCAAAGCTTAAGATAGGTATTAAGCCAAAAACTAAGGTAATCGGATTTAGCGGCAGGATTGGCAGGGAAAAGGATTTAATGACTTTGTATAAGGCTTTTTTAAGGCTGAAGAAAGAGTATTCCAACTTAATTTTGCTGATTGCAGGAAAGGGCATAAGAGAACAGGAAAGAATTCTTAAGAAGGATAAGAATGTTAAGCTTATAGGCGCGGTGGATAATATAGTTCCTTATCTTCAGGCAATGGATATCTATGTTCTGCCTTCTTTAACAGAGACCAGTTCATTGTCAACAATGGAGGCAATGTCATGCGGTGTCCCTCCTGTGGTCACAAGGATAGGCTATCCTAAGAAGTATATCAAAGATAAGGTAAATGGCTGTTTCTTTCCTGTGAAGAATGCTTATGTTTTAAGTATAAAGCTGGATTCTTTGCTGAAGGATGATGGGTTTAGAGAAGGAATGGGAGAGCAGGCAAGAAAGACAATAAAGGAAAGGTTTCCCTGGGAGAAGACTGTTAAGGAGATAAGGGAAGTGTTGAAGAGTTTTTGAGTTTAAAAGGCATTTATGCAACATCAGGTAATTTCTCGCATATTTTCCCAAGTACCATATCTGCGAATTCTTGTGATTCCTTATTATATCTTCCTTTTGTATTTTTTAGTTCAGGAAAAAGCAAAGTATGTTTTTTATAATCTCCAGAGTAAGATTGTGGATAAAGAGTTACTTCTAAATAATTTAAATCAGATTCTGGGTCATCTGATTTAATAAATAAATTAGCTCTATTTATAGCTGTATAAGGAACACCATCAATTTCTATTTCAGTTGTATATGTGTATATCACATGTAGGAGAAAAGAATCTTTCTGAGCCATTTTCTAGTGCCCCCCTTGCTATTCTTGCGGAATAAGTATCTTGATTGAGTAATTGGTAGTTATATGCCAGGACGTCTTCTATTCTGTCTGGTTGAACTTCTTTGAAATATCCAATTGTTGTGCCTCCTCTAGAAGAACCCCATACTGTTATTTCAGATGCATAAACAGGAATACCAAGAACATCTGCAAGAGCCTCTGCAAATGTATTATGACCTTTTTCATAATCTTCCCCAACTTCGCAACAATGCAAGAGAATTCTTGAATTCTCATCAAACTTGCTTCTAATTAGTTCTTTGTCCTCTTCAGATAAATTAAGAAGTTCTTCTATTGATAAGTATTCATTCGGACTATCTTCAATGTCAACTCCTATATCCTCTCTTCTTCCATGAACCTCGACAAAAAGATAGTCGATTCTGCCATCAAATTCTTTAATCTTTTCTAAGATACCATCTGGATCTGATAATTTATAAGGATAAATATTATCTCTTTCAAATGAAAGCTCTTCATCTTTCCATGCAATTTGTTCTTTCCGATTACTTTCATCTCTTAACCATGCCTGCTTCGCTTCAAAAAGCAAAAGCCTTGCTTCATCTAGATACTCTTGTTTGCTTACATTCCATATTTCTGCATTCAAGGTTTTTTCTACAACTATGTCCTTAATCGATTCCCAGTCTTGTGCATAAGATTTTGCATATCTTTGAGCGATGTCATCTCCCGCAATCCATAATACATTTCTAGGCTCTCTTGGAGGCTCTAGTTCAATAGGAGGCTCATCAGAACCGTCCTCTTCCCCTTCAACAAGTTCAGGTATATTTGGACCAAATCCAAGATCACAATTGCTTAATACTACAGGCGCTATTGGCACCATTGGGCCAAGAACGAGTTTTGCAACTACTATAGGAACAGAGAAATGTTTAATAATATCCTGTAAGTGCTGCTTATTATTTGAATTATTATCCATAATAGTAAACTAGATAATATTAAGGCTTTATAAAGCTTTCGGTTTTGTTACTACTGATTAGATATAAAATCATAGAAATTAAGAAAATATAAACCTTACATCATCCCAGGCATTCCGCCACCCATTCCCATGCCAGGAGGCATAGCCGGCGCTTCTTCTTTATCTTCTTTGATGTCTGTTACCAATGCTTCAGTTGTGAGAACCATGCCTGCAATGCTTGCAGCGTTCTGTAATGCGATTCTTGTTACCTTGGTTGGGTCAATAACGCCTGCTTCAACCAAATCTTCAAATTTATCAGTTTTTGCATTATAGCCTAGATTACCATTTTCTTTCCTAAGCCTTTCAACAATAACACTGCCTTCTTTGCCTGCATTCAGCGCTATCTGTTTTGTTGGCTCTTCCAAAGCTTTCTTTAGGATTTCAAGCCCAACCATCTGGTCATTCTCCAGCTCTAAAGATTCCAGCTCAGGCACTGCCCTTAACAATGTAACTCCTCCACCAACAACAACACCCTCTTCAACAGCTGCTCTGGTTGCGTTCAGGGCATCATCTACTCTTGCCTTCTTTTCTTTCATTTCTGTTTCGGTTGCAGCTCCTACATTGATAACAGCAACACCGCCAGCAAGTTTAGCTAACCTTTTCTGAAGGTCTTCTTTATCCATATCTGACTCTGTTTTCTCCAGCTGAGCCTTTATCTGGCTAACTCTTGCATCAATCTTTGCCTTGTCTCCGGAGCCTTCAACAACAGTGGTCTTATCCTTATCAACCTTAATCCTCTTAGCCTGCCCTAAATCTTCAAGCTGAACTTCCTCAAGCTTCATCCCCTTATCTTCGCTTATAACCTTGCCGCCAGTAAGGATTGCAATATCTTCCAGCAGATCTTTCTGCTCATCGCCAAAGCCCGGCACTTTAATAGCAACAGCCTTGATAGAGCCTCTAATCAAATTAAGGATTATTGTTGCCAAAGCCTCGCCTTCAACCTCTTCTGAGATTATCAGTAAAGGCTTGCTCTGGCCAGCCACCATCTCAAGTATTTTTACCAATTCTTTCATAGAGCCAATCTTTTTATCATAAATCAAAACATAAGCATCTTCAAGTAAGGCTTCCATCTTTTCAGTATCTGTTACCATGTAAGGCGAAAGATATCCCCTGTCAAACTGCATTCCTTCTACAACATCAAGGCTGGTTTCCATTGATTTGGCTTCTTCTACAGTTATAACTCCTGTATGTCCAACCTTTTTCATAGCATCTGATATTAGTTTGCCTACTTCTTCATCATTGTTTGCAGAAATAGTGGCAACCTGCTTGATTTTCTCTTCATCTTTGATGTCTATGCTGTTCTTTTTAATAAACTCTACAATCTTTGAGGTTGTCTTGTCAATGCCTCTCTTGATTTCTATCGGGTTAGCTCCGGCAGCAACGTTCTTTAAACCTTCTCTTACTATAGCCTGAGCCAATACACAAGCTGTTGTTGTTCCATCCCCAGCAATATCTTGGGTTTTTGTTGCAACCTCTTTAACAAGCTGAGCTCCCATGTTCTCAAATGGCTCTTTTAGGTCAATCTCTTTTGCTATTGTTACGCCATCATTGGATATTGTTGGCGAGCCAACACCATCATCAAGAACAACATTCCTGCCTTTTGGGCCTAATGTTACTTTAACTGTATCTGCTAACTGGTTAACTCCATCTAATAAAGACTTCCTTGCTTTTTCATTGAATATTATTTGTTTTGCCATTGTAATCACCTTGTTTAGTTATTCTATCTTAGCTAATATGTCCTTGATATTCATTATAACATGCCTTTTGCTGTTAACTTTCAGTTCTGTGCAGCCAACATCTTCAAACAGCACTTTGTCTCCCGGCTTTAAAGTGACCTCAGAACTGTCTCCTACTGCTATGACTTCTCCTTCCTGTATCTTGTCTTCTCTTGCAGAATCTGGCACATATATGCCGCCTTCTGTTTTTTCTTCAACCTCTTTTGGCTTTATGAGCACTCTGTCTTTTAATGGCTTTATCATCATTTTCTAATCCCCCCGTTCATGCTATTATCAGAATGATTAATCTAAGAAAAGGGGAATATCAGGTTATATTTAAAGGTTATTGTGGTTTATATATCCAAATTCTTTACTTCCTTAGCATGCTTCTCTATAAAGTTCCTTCTAAGCTCTACCTCATCTCCCATGAGGATGGTAAATATCCTGTCAGCTTCAACAGCATCCTCTAATGTAACCTGTAGGATTGTCCTATGGTCAGGGTTCATTGTTGTTTCCCATAACTGGTCAGGGTTCATCTCTCCAAGGCCTTTATATCTCTGTATACCAATACTTTCCTTGCCTATCTTGTTTAATAAAAGCTTTAACTTTTCCTCATTATAAACATAAAATACATGATTTCTCTTCTTGACTTTATACAAAGGCGGCTGGGCAATGTAGAGATAACCAGCCTCTATAATCTGCTTGAGATATCTATAAAAAAGTGTAAGCAGAAGGCAGGATATATGGCTGCCATCAACATCTGCATCAGTGGTGATAATAACCTTATGGTATCTTAACTTATTAATATCAAACTCTTCACCTACACTTGTGCCAAGAGCTGTGATTAAATTAGTTATTTCCTTTGAGTTCATTATTTTATCAAGCCTTGCTTTCTCCACATTAAGGATTTTTCCCCTTAAAGGCAGTATTGCCTGGAAGTTTCTGTTCCTTCCCATTTTACAACTGCCCCCAGCGCTGTCACCTTCCACAAGGTAAAGCTCGCATTGAGCAGGATCTTTGTTGGAGCAGTCAGCTAACTTGCCAGGTAAAGAGCTTGCGAATAGTGCATTCTTTCTTCTTACAAGGTCTTTTGCCTTCCTTGCAGCTTCTCTTGCCCTTGCAGCAGAGATTAGCTTCAGGATAATTGTTTTTGCAACGCCAGGATTTTCTTCCATGAAATCATTCAGATTGTCATAAACAACAGAATCAACTATTCCCTTTACTTCAGAGTTGCCCAGCTTTGACTTTGTCTGGCCTTCAAACTGCGGCTCTTTAACTTTAACAGATATAACTGCTGTAAGACCTTCTCTTGTGTCATCGCTTGTGAGCTTGCCTTCACTCATCTTGCTCTTTTCTCCATAATTGTTCATTACTCTTGTAAGAGCTGATTTGAACCCTGACAAATGAGTTCCGCCTTCTATTGTGTTTATGTTATTAACAAAAGAGAACACAGATTCATTATAACTTTCATTATACTGCAGCGCAATCTCAACATTCGTGGAATTCTTTTCTTTTGAGAAATATATCACATTATGAACAGGAGCTTTGTTCTTGTTAAGATATTCTACAAAAGATTTTATGCCTCCTTTATAGAAGAAATCATGGCTTTTGCCTGTTCTTTCATCTTTGATTATTATCCTAAGTCCTTTGTTTAAGAATGCAAGCTCTCTAAGCCTGCTTGAGAGGATATCAAAATCAAATATCACACTGCTGAATATACCCTTATCAGGCATGAAGGTTATCTTTGTGCCTATCTTATTTGCGCTGCCTTTAACTGTTAGTTTGGTTGTTGGCTTGCCATAAGCATATTTTTGGGAATAAATCTTGCCATCCCTGCTGATTTCAACCTCCAGCTGCTCAGATAAAGCATTTGTAACAGAAATGCCCACACCATGCAAACCGCCTGATACCTTGTATGTGCTCTTTTCAAACTTTGCGCCGGCATGCAGCTTGGTTAAAACAACTTCAACGCTTGGTATTTTTAACTTTGGGTGCATGTCTACAGGAATTCCCCTGCCATTATCTTCAACAGTTGCAGTGCCATCCTTGTTAATAGTAATAGTTATTAGATTGCAATGGCCTGCTAAGGCTTCGTCAACGCTGTTGTCTACAGCTTCATATACCAAATGGTGGAGCCCCCTGACAGCAGTGTCGCCAATATACATGCCAGGCCTTTTTCTAACTCCTTCTAAGCCTGTTAATACCTGTATGTCGTTGGCGCCATATTCTCCAGACTCCTTAGAATCTTTAGCTTTATTCTCTTCTTCCGCTTTTTCTTCCTCTGCCATTTTTAGCCCCTAAAATCATAAGAAAATCAGCTTATTTCCATTAAAAAATAATGGTAAAAACTATATAAAGGTTTCGATTGTAAAATGGGGTTACAGGCCCTCTACCATTAAAATTTTGGTATTTGAAGGTTAAGAATTTTAGGGTTTTAAAGCTTGAAGAACGGTTAAAGAATTTTTTACTTTTTAACTTTGCAGTAATTGAAAAAAATCGGGGGTTCAACCCTATTTTTGAGCAAATAAGAACGAGCATTCACCCTGCTTTTAAATAGTGGGTGAATGCCCGTTTTATTTAAGAGAAAAAGTTTAAAAAAAGAACCTACTTCCCTAGTCACTTTATGGCAATATTTCTCAACAACAAAAAAGCATCCGCAGCTATTGTTATGCTGTCAACCTTCTTGATAGTTGTTGTGGTGTTTGTGGCTATGAGCTATCTTTCAAGGGAATGTAATACAGATGCTGACTGCGGTGAGGGATTCTATTGCGGCTCTGATTTCAAGTGCCATGAGATAAAGGTTATGGAGAAAGTGGTTGTTAAGAACGAGCTTATGGGCCCTTCTTTAATTATAATGATAGGGATAGTTTCAGCCTCAGTAATATTTAACATAGATAAGATAAAAGGGCTTGAGCTTAACAAGAAAATACCAGAGATGATGAGAAAGCTAAAGGAGTTTTTTGAAAACAAATTCTTTAGAAAAGAGGATTTCCCTGAGAGAAAGCTTAAGGATAATTATACTGATATTGCTAATCCTAAAGAGTTTGGAGAGTATAAGTGAACTGCTTCTTGTTGGTCATGCCTCAATACCCAAGAAAGCTAACAGAAATCTAGTATTCTCCGATGATAAAATCTTATTTTCATATCCACATAAAGATTCCATTTCTGTCCTATATCTGCCTTCCTCTTGATAATCATCCCCAAGAACACCATTAAGAACAGGCCTTTCCCCATCGCCTATGCTGGCAACCCTAATAACGCCTAATTTGCCCAATTCTTCTGCAATGGCTTTTTCACCATCCCTTAAATGATATTCGCTTGGTTCTCTACCGCTAACCATCATCATCCTTACCATGTTTTTAGCGTGTGAATCAGCCATAACGGCCTTTACCTCTTCATCTATTGTACTTGGAACATATTGGCCATCGCTCATATTCTACCCCCAAAAAATAAGATTTACTTCATCTTCTTCGTTATATCTATATCCTCTCCGCACTTCTCGCACTGGAACCTTAAAGCATCAACCACCTTCTTTTTTCCAGTCTCTTCATTAACAAGCTGAATCTTTTTTCTTTTGAAAGGCACCTGGATTTCGCCTTCAAAGCTGCAGTGGGGGCAGGTATAGCTAATATTTGCAGTTAGCGTTTCTTCATATTCCTCTTTGCCAACTGTATAGCCGCATTCGGGGCATACATATTCTTTTGCCCTAATCTTAACCTTACCTTTCTCTATAGGCTTGCCCATCAATGCTTTCCCGCATTTTGAGCAGTTTTCTTTGAAAACCCAGGCAGTTACCCTGCCATCGTCAATAGTCCTCTTAGTAAAGTAAATGCATTCTTCCATTGATTCAGGCATCCTAAGGCTCATTTTGTTTCCTCAAAAATAAATACACTTGTGTTTGTCTGGTTAACAGCTTCCTCATCTGGCAGCCATTCCTGCTCTGTTGCATAGCTTGCAACATTCTTTGTGCTTTTGCCAACCTTAAAGAGCCAGCCTGTAAAGCTTGTAAGAAACTTCTTCCTACCTTCCTCTTCCTCTATATCAAGATTATTATTCTGGATAATAAGGTATGCGCCTATTACCAGGAAAACAACCACAAACAAAAACAGCTTTTTCATATTAATCACCCCAGTCTTTTGACTTCAATGCTAACAGCTTTTTCATTAACCCTTATGTATCTTGGGCATAAAACAAAATCATAGTTGTTAGTGCTGCAGTATTTAATAATTTTTTCTTTTTCAGCTTCATCATTAAACTTAACAATAACATTAACGCCTCTCTTATCCTTATGGATAATCTCAAAGCCTTTTAAATCATTTTTAATTTTTTTGTTTATTTCAGAGAATAACTTCTGTTTTTTGTTTAATGTGTTTAGCTTATTAAGCAACTGACTATATCTCCCAGAACTATCGTCAAAAGACAGGTTTGGCTTTTCTTCCATAAGCTTTTTAGTGAATTCAAGGTATGCTTTGTCATTAAAGGATATAAACCCTCCATAGCCCAGGTTAATCGGCTTCCATTTGCCAAAAGAGCATACCATGATATCAACAGAGTTGCCATTGCACATACTGGTTCCAACTGCGCCTGTAACATCGCAAATAACAGTGCATTTTCCTTTGCATAAACTATAAATCTCTTTTGATGGCTGCTCAGCAAAGTAGCCTGCCGGGTTCTGGTAGATAATCGCACCATAATTCTTTGACTTGTGGTGTGACTTATCTGGAAAAAATGCTTGGAGATTTCTCCGAGCATTTTGACATATCAAAGCAGAGGCTTCTTTTAGTTTCGACTTAAGTTCATTTAACTGAATAACTCCATAATCAGTCCTTAGCTCACTTGCCCCAAGCTTTAGCTTCTTAGAATACTGCTTATAAGTCAGCCAGCCAGCCTGGTCAGGTATAAGGATGCTGCCTTTAGAAAATTTCTTTGCCAAAGAAAGCGCTATATAGATAGCAGAATTGCCTCTTGAGGTTAATATAACATATTTATGGCTTGAAAGCTTCTTTATAGTTTCCAGAATAAGATTTAAGCTCATTTGCAATAAGCACTACTTTTTCTTCTCTTTTTCCCTGCCTATCTCTGATTCCCTTACAGACAGATTGCCTTTGTCTATGTTTATTATTACTTCTTTTTTTTCATCAAATTTGCTGACATTGGTTACCAGTTCAGGGAGCAGGATTCTATTGCCCCTGAAGTCTAATGTTGTGATTATCTCTTTTAGTTTGCCTGGTTTTAGAATGTCCAGGTCTTCAAGTATCTCTGAAGCAACCTTTTTTTTGCCCTTTTCTGTGATTTCTTTTGTTCTTTTATAGAGATACTTGGCCATTTTGTCTGCAACATCAATCTTTGTGGCTTTTGTGATACCCTGCAGTCCGGGAGAAAGATTTATTTCGATTACCATTGGACCCTTAGCACCTTCAAGGATATCAACTGCGCAGATTTCCGCGCCAATGATCTTAGCTGTTTCTATTGCAATCTTTTTTGTGTATCTATCCAGAACACAGGCTTCTCCCACACCGCCAGCATGTATATTAGACCTTTTTTCTCCTTTCACAGCCTTCCTTTTCATTGCAGCTACAACAGTATCGCCAGCGACTATTGCCCTGGTATCAACGCCTTCAGTCTCTATATATTCCTGGATTATAAAAGGCTGCTTTAACGCGGTTAATGCATCAAGAATGGAAGAAGCTGCTGGAAGACTTTCAGCATACATCACGCCTTTTCCACCTGTACCTGCAGGGAATTTCATGATAATGGGATAATTTATTTTTTCCAGTATTGCTTTTGTTGAGCCCAGAGTGGGTGTCAGGTATGTCTTAGGCATGGGTATATTATGCTTCTGGAGCTCCAGCTGTGTTAGAAGCTTATCATGGCCCAGGTAGAAAGCTGCTGGTTGTATTGGAATGTATGTTGTTTCAGACAATGCAACCGCAATGGATTTCAACACTGGCTCATATTTAAAAGAGCCCCTTTCATATACACAATCATATTCCCCTAAAGGATCTCCTTTGTAAAGAATCTCCAGCTCTTTATGGGAAAGGTCTATTTCAATATTTTTAAGGTTTATCTCATCTACATCCTCAAAATATTTCTTCATAGCTTTGGCTATCCATTTTGAACTTTCTGATCCCAAGCTGATTAATGCGGCTTTCATCTTATTTTGAGGGGTCTATTAAGAAATGTTTTTGGAGTATATTCTGCCCGATTAAGATTTTATATCTCATATGCTTCCTGTCTGCAATAGTAAACTTATAATTCATCTTCCGTTTGGATAGCTTTATTTTTATTTTTACAACGGGCCTCAGCGTTGTGCCATGAGCAGATTTAACCCACCTTTTTCCTATAACAGGGCCTATACCCAATTCTTTCACCAAATCTTTATCAATACTACTTTTTGTTGCGCCTGTATCTATCCTTGCCCTGAGTTTCTTTCCCTTATTTTTTCCAAAAACAGTTACGTCTTCCACTAATCCGACTACTGATTTGCCTTTATAAACCGCCCTCTTTTCCATCTTTTACTAGCCCTCTTTTTTTAGGTTCTTAAAGCTTTGAATCAAATCAACTATATACTTTCCTTCTTCCAGCTTGAATATCAAAGGCTCACCCTTGAACAAGTGCAATAAGTCAAGTTCATACTTGCCTGGCTTTATAACCTTCACAGCTTCTAAGTCCAGCACAACAGGTGTTTCATTGTCTTCTTCACCTGCTAATTCCCTTACATCCTGTTCTATCTGTTTTTTATCTATTTCTGTTAATTTAGCTTCTTCAGTTATCTTTTTTGCTTTTTCAATGTTAGACTTCTTAATATAAAAAAAGAGCTTGCCGCCGCAAGGGCAGCCTTTTAGAATCTCCTGTGCGCCATCATCATAAAAGGTACTACAGACAACACATTGGTGTGGCATTATTCACCTCTTTTTTGACCTTTTTTTATTTCCATCTTTGGTTAGCAGTTCTATTTTATTAGGATCTTTTTTGATTTCTTTGACAATTGATGCAGGCCCGATTATAGTCATCCCATTTCTATGCCCTAATAAGAACCTTGCAAAGTTCTTTCTCAGCTTGTTAATAAAAACCTCTTCTCCTTTTGCATAGTCAAAGGCGCTTAGCTCTATGCCTTTGAATTTGTTGTTGATTTCTTCCATGGTTGCCTGTATTAAGCTGGCTTCCTCTTCCTTCTTTAGCTTTCCTTCAAGCAGCACAATCTTATTCTCTTTAACTATATCCAATATCTTCTTAATCCTATTAGATGAGTTCAGGTTCTCTATCTCTGAGTAAGCCATAAATTGTAGTGTAAGCATTTTCCAAAGATTTACTTTCTAAACCTCCTTTTTTTATGTATTTAGCTTGTTATTACAAACAATGCTTCATAAAACTTATCAACGTTTTTGCCATATTTAGCTGAGATTCCTATTACATCATACTGAGGAAACGCAGCTTCTATCTTTTTAATATTTGCCTTTTTTAAATCTATCTTATTTGCAACTATTAAAACTGGTATTTTCCTTGCCTGAAGATTGCCGACAATGGTTATATTGACTTGGGAGTAAGGGTCTTTAGTTGCATCAAGGGTAATTACAACAGCATCCATATCATCCAGCCATTTGATTGAGTCAATAACGCCTTTAGTGGCTTCTTTGGCTCTTTTCTTTGCTTCGCTTTGCTTTAGCCCAACCTTGATAAAGTCCTCATAATCAATCTTTGTGGCTATTCCCGGCGTGTCTACAAGGTTAAATGACAGTTCTTTTCCCTTATGTTTGATATTAATCTGCTCTTTTATCTGGACTTCTCTTGTTTCATGGGCTATATTGGAAACATTTCCCATATCCTCTCCCAGCCAGTCCTGGCATATTTTGTTTGCAAGAGTGGTTTTCCCACTATTTGGCGCACCATATATTCCTAATTTAAGGTGCTTTTTCTTTTTAAAGATGTTCTTTAGAACCTTATTAATAAATTGTTTTACAAGATTTATCATTAACCCTCACTGAATAGTTTAAAGCATTTTGTTTAAATAGTTTTCTATATTTAAAAGATGGTGTTTGGGAAGATATTTATTCTTATTAAAGGTTCGTTTAAAAGATATTATGCACAATTATAATTTCAGGGCTTAATTAAACAATTACATAAGAAACTAACGTAGTAATCAAAAGTCCAAGTCCAATTAAAAGGAGTATTATTCCAGCAATTTTATTATGGCTCATTTTTTTAAATGGTGATGTATAATAGCCAACATATTTAGTGGTTAAGAAAATAAATGATTGACATAAAAATAAAACTGAATAACAAAAATACATTCCAGTAACAATATAATCTAATGGTAATTCATCAGTAAATAGTAATCCAAAGATCGCTATCCAACTTAATATAAATAGAAAAAAATTTTATAATTTTTGCGAGAATAACCATTATCTTATTCTTAATAGGAGCCATCATATTTCGATTTCGTGATATATATTTTTTAATCAAATACAAGGACATATTTGGTCATCTTTGGATAATATCATTTATTTTAGTTGTATTTACCATTTTAGTCTTAATTGCTTGGGTATGGAAATACTCTAAGACAGAAATTAATTTAAAAAAAATTATTCCTTTTGTTTTTATTTTTAGTCTTCATCCAATCCTTTTAATTCTAAATTCTGTTATTATTGGTGAATTAACTATTGTTACTAATAAATATTTAATATATAACTTATTTCATGGTTTTATAATAATTATATTAACCTGGATATATGAAAAAATTAAGAAGAAAATATAATTCACTTCTACTAGATTTACTCCTTTCTTCTGTTGCTTAATGGTGCTAAGCACTTTATTGCGGCGAGTCCCTCCGTCATACTTCCCTCCCCTACTTCGTAGGGGAAAAGAACTTAACAACCCCTTTTAAACAACATTCCGAATTACTAATTCTCGCAAACATAGGAAATCTTAATAAACAACTAGGTATTAAGAATGATTAATATGGCAGAATATAAGTATGATTTAAAGATTCCAAAGGACAGGATAGCTGTGCTGATAGGCAAGGATGGCTGTGTTAAGAACAAGATAGAAGCGGCAACCGACACAAAGATCAATGTAGATTCTAAAGAGGGTGATGTTTTTGTTTCAGGGACAGACAGCTTAAAGCTTTATACAACACAGGATGTTATCAAAGCAATTGGGAGAGGGTTTAATCCTGAGACTGCCCTGCTGCTTTTGAAGAGCGATTATGTTTTTGAGTTAATTGATATTAATGATTATATTAAGGGAAAGAAGAGTTTGTTGAGGCTGAAGGGAAGGGCTATCGGGAAAGAGGGCAAGAGCAGGAGGATTATTGAGAATTTGACTGATACCCAGATTTCTATTTATGGTAAAACTATCGGCATTATAGGCGAGGTTGGGAATGTGATGATGTGCAAGAAAGCTATTGAAAGTTTGCTGAATGGTTCTAAGCATAGCAGCGTTTATGCATTGCTGGAGAAGCAAAAGGGAAGAAAGATGTTAGATGATGAAATCGAGCTAAAGAAATAAGTTTATAAAATGATACTTATTGCTGATTAATTAGAAAGAAAATAATAACATGGCAGAAGAACAAAACAAGCTTGACCAAGTGGATAACGCAGAGGAGCCTATTGCCGTAGAACTGGCTAAGAAGCAGCGTGAGGTTTCAATCTCGCAGTTCTTTGAGAGAAACAGGCATCTTCTTGGGTTTGATAATAAGAGGAAAGCTTTGCTGACAACTATAAAGGAAGCTGTTGATAACAGCCTTGATGCCTGCGAAGAGGCAGATATATTGCCTGAGGTGAGTGTTGAAGTCATAGAGATGAGCGAGAATCGGTTTAAAGTTATTGTTGAGGATAATGGTCCGGGTATTGTTAAGAAGCAAATACCGCATATTTTTGCAAGGCTGCTTTATGGCTCTAAGTTTTTTAAGCTGTCACAGTCGAGGGGGCAGCAGGGGATAGGGATTTCAGCTTCTGTTATGTATGCACAGTTAACAACAGGAAAAGCTGCAAGGATAATCTCTAAGATAGATCCTAAGCATCCCGCGCATTTTTATGAGTTAAAGATTGATACACAGAAGAATAAGCCTGAGATAGTTAAAGAAGAGGTTATAGAATGGGAGAAAGAGCATGGAACCAAGGTTGAGCTTGACCTGGAAGGCAGCTATCAGAAAGGGGACCAGAGCATTGACCAGTATTTGAAGCAGACTGCTATTGTTAACCCTCATATTACTTTAATCTACCAGCCTCCTAAGGGAGAGCAGCTTATTTTTGCCAGGGCAACTGATTCTATGCCTAAGAAGCCTGTTGAGATTAAGCCTCACCCTTATGGCGTTGAAATTGGAAGGCTGATGAACATGCTGAAATGGACAGAGTCCAGAACATTGCAGAGCTTTTTGATGAACGAGTTTTCAAGGGTGGGCTCAGGCACAGCCAAGCAGATCTGCGAGAATGCTGCTTTATTGCCTAAAACAAAGCCTCATTCAGTTAGCAGGGAGATGGCTGAGAGCTTGTTGAAGGGTATTAATGGAACCAAGATAATCTCTCCTCCCACTGACTGCATTTCTCCTCTGGGAGCTGAGCTTTTAGAGAAGGGTTTGAGGAAGGAGGTAAATGCAGAGTTTTATGCTGCTTCAACAAGGCCGCCTAATGTTTATAGAGGAAATCCTTTTGTTGTTGAGGTTGCCTGCGCTTATGGAGGGGAGCAGCCGGCTGAGCAGTCAATCACATTGTACAGGTTTGCAAACAGGGTTCCATTGCTTTATCAGCAGGGAGCTTGCAGCGTTACAAAGAGTGTTTTGACAACTAACTGGCGCTCTTACGGACTGAGCCAGAGCTCAGGAGCTTTGCCTGCAGGCCCTTTAACTTTAGTGGTTCATCTTGCTTCGGTCTGGGTTCCTTATACTTCAGAGAGCAAGGAGGCAATTGCCCATTACCCTGAGATTATTAAGGAGATTAAGCTGGCCTTGCAGGAGTGCGGGAGAAAGTTAGGGCTTTATATACATAAGAAGAAAAGGATCCAGGATGAGTCAAAGAAGAGGGATTATATAGAGATTTATATTCCTCATATCAGCGATGCCCTGAAAGATATTATTGACTTAAAAGTTTCTCAGAAGGATAGGGTGGAGAAGCTGTTAAAGAATATTCTGGAGAAGAAGAGGGGCAAGCTTGAGGAGATCAGGATTGATAACCCTGAGTATGATAAGGAGTTTGCTAAGATAGGGAAGAAAGAGAAAGTAAAAGAGAAGAAAGAAGAGGGAGAAAAGAAGAAAGAGGCTTAATTAAAAATTAGTAACTCTTTTTCTGTTTAGTGTTCCATACTTTCTATCCATGCTCTTCCTGTATTCTTGATAATGAATAAACCTTGTTATATCTTTAGCAACACAGAGTTCTTCAAACCTTTCTCCAATAGCAGAATAACCTATGCTTCCATTTGATTGTATTGAACCTACAAGTGTTGGTTTATTCCTTGATAAATCATCTTTAGTATGTCTATTAAAACGTCTTCCTGAATCATAGCGAGGAGATGATTCTCTATTCCTTTTATACTCTAATACTTCAAATAGATGATGCCTTACTTGTGTATTCAGGAATCTCTCAAAGGATTTTATACCTCCCTCTTCTCTTAAAGGATTATATCTTAAAAGGTTATTTACAGAATAGGCATATACTATTTCATCAGTGAGTTCCCTTCTTATCTTGTCTCTGACCCTTTGATGTTTCTTTATGACTTTAGGAGATGGTCCAAACACATAATGAAGTAGACTATCAGCAGATTGTAATATTGGTTTCCTCACAAGATCTCTAATATCACTATCCCTTCCTCTTAATGCGCTAGGAATGTATGGTTGTCCTTTATCATCTAAGTGTACCTTGCTTAATAATTCTGCTAATTGACCACATCCGAAATAAGGCATGCTTTCAAATAGAAATCTTATTGTTGAATCTTCTCCAGTCAAGAAATGGTTAGGTATCTGATCAAATGGAACCTTGCTCTCTTCAATTAATTTATTAATCCCTACAGCTTCTTCATCAATACTGTTGTCAATTGATTCGTCGTTAGTCATAATACCAATAAAAGTGGGTTTTTATTTTTAAAGCTTACTCTTAAATATTGTTATTTTCATTTATGTCCATCACTTAACAATCTTCCCATCCTTCAGGAAAGCAACCCAGTCTGCTTCTCTGGCTAATTTATCATCATGTGTAACCATTATAATGGTCTTGTTCTCTTCTTTGTGAAGCTTCTTTAGAAAGTCCATAACTGTTCTTCCTGTTTTTGAGTCAAGGTTGCCTGTTGGCTCATCAGCAAGCACAACGTTTGGGTTGTTAGCTAAAGATCTGGCGATTGCTACTCTCTGTTGCTGGCCTCCGCTAAGCTCGGTTGGCCTGTGATTTTTCCTGTCTCCTAATTGCATGAGGTCTAACAGAGAGCCTGCTCTTTTTAGCCTTGCCTCTTTGCTGATCCCCTGGAAAACCATTGGCAGCATAACATTTTCTATTGCTGTCAATGTGTTGATTAGGTTAAAGGTCTGAAAGATAAACCCTATCTTTCTTCCCCTGATTTGGGCAAGGTCTGATTCAGATAAATGAGCAATATTTTTCCTATCAAGAAATATCTCACCCTTTGTGGGGATATCAAGGCAGCCTATCATGTTAACCGCAGTTGATTTGCCGGAGCCGCTGGGACCTTGTATAGCAACAAATTCGCCTTCTTTTATGCTGAGGTCAATGCCTCTTAGCGCATTTACGTTTACATTGCCCATCTTATAGATTTTCCAGACGTTTTCAAGCTTGATTATTATGTTTTTCATTATGATATCCTTTTTAAAAGGTTCTCAGCCCTCTTAATCATCTCTTTCTTTAGACCAATAAAACAGCCACTAGGCTTGCCTGCGCAATAAGTTGCTTCCTTATCCTTTATAATTTTATTTATTAAAGGATGCTCTATATCAACATGAGTGATTCTAGCATTGCTTTTGCCTTTAACATGAATATAAACCTTCGCCTTTTTTAGTTCAATCTTTCCTTCCCCTGGGCCTGACATTCTGACATAAATTAATTCAAAACTCTTATATATAAGTTACTATCTTATCTATACGGAAATGAAAAAGAGGAACCTGATTTACTTATTGTTTATTGTCTTAGTTTCTATAAGAGCTTTTGCTGTAGTTAATGATGGCGCTATTGACCAGGCCAGGTTAAGGTTTTCTAATGCCTCAAACATTTACCAGTATAATGTGAATAATACGTTCGTAAACCAGAATCCAGACCCCGCTGAGCCAGGCAGGTATGTAGAGGTAAGATGGAAGGTTGAGAATTTTGGGGGGGAAAAGGTAAAGGACTTAAGGGTTGAATTGATTCCTGCTTTTCCTTTCTCGCTTGAGGCAGGAGATTCTCCTATAAGGAAAGTTGGAACTGTTTGGGGCAACCAGATGGGCAATGAAGGCATGATGGTCTATTATAAGCTAAGAGTACATAAGGATGCTATTGAAGGGGATAATGCGATAATGCTGAGATATAGTAATGATGAAGGTAAAATATGGACAAAACTGGATCCTTTTAATATAAGGGTAAGAACCCATGATGCTATATTAAGCATTCTGTCTGCGGTTACTGTTCCAGACCAGATAGTGCCGGGGGAGAATGCAGAACTGCAGCTTAAGCTGAAGAATATTGCAGATTCTCCTATTAAGGATATAAGGGTTAAGCTTGATATTGCTGATGTTCCTTTTGTGCCTATTGGGATAGCAAACGAAAAGAATATTCTAAGGCTTAGCTCAGGAAAAGAATCTTTGCTCAAATTTAGCCTTACAGCTGAGTCAGATGCTGAGTCAAAGATATATAAAGTTCCTCTGTTAATAGATTACAGAGACGGTATGGGAAGTAAATATACAAAAAACAATACAATTGGCTTAATAGTAGGAGAAGAGCCAAAGCTTACTGTTACTATAGACAACTCAGAGGTTTATACAAATGGTGATACTGGTGATGTTGTAATAAAGTTTGTTAATAAAGGTGTAACGGACCTTAAGTTCCTGGATGTTAAACTAAAGGGATGCTCTGATTATAAGCTTCTTTCCCCTGATAATGTGTACGTAGGGAATATTGACTCTGATGATTATGAAACTGCTGATTTTAATCTTCATATACAGACAGCAAAGCCTGAAGTATTATTGCCGCTTTCGCTTGAGTATAGGGATGCTAATAACAAGGAATTTAATGAAGATGTTAACTTAATCCTGGATATTTATTCTAAATCTGAAGCAAAGAAGCTTGGGCTTAAGACAGGCAGCAAGGGAGTTGGTATCTTTATTGTGATTATTATAGTGGTTGCAGGGCTGGTTGTCTATAGAAGATGGAAAAAGAGAAAAAGCCAATCCTAACAAAAGAAAGCCTGAGATTTCCAAATAGAAAAAAGAGTTCTCATAAAGGCGATAATGGAAGGGTTTTGATTGTAGGGGGTTCTGAGGATTATGTTGGCTGTTTGGTGTTAGCTGGCCTGGCAGCTTTGCGTTCTGGTGCTGATTGGGTTACAGTGGCTGCTCCTGAGAAAGTTGCCTGGGCTGTTAATTGTTATACGCCTGAGCTTATAACAAAGAAGTTTGATTGCGGTTATTTCTCAGGTGAACAGAGCAAAGGGATAGTTGAATTATCTAAGGAGTTTGATGCTGTTCTTATTGGCAATGGATTGGGTTTAAGAGATGAGACAAAGGCGTTTGTGAAAGATGTTGTTGGAAGTGTTAGAAAGCCTTTGGTTATTGATGCGGAAGGGGTTAAAGCTCTTAGAGTGCAGGATGTGCATAATGCAATATTCACGCCGCATAAAAGGGAGTTTGAGGTTTTGTTGAAGAATTCTAAGGTTAAAGATGTTAAGGATATTATTGATAATAACATAATTGTTGTTAAAGGAGCTGTTGATAAGATTATTAGTAAGGATAAGGTTTTTTATAATAAAACCGGCAATGAAGGCATGACAAAGTCAGGTACAGGCGATGTTTTGGCTGGCTTATGTGTTGGTTTCTTAGCGCAGAGCGGGAATTTATTGCAGAGCGCAGTTAATGCTGTTTATATTAATGGGGCTATTGGGGATTTGCTTAAGAAAAAGAAGGGTTTTGCTTATATTGCAGGTGACATGGTAAATGAGATAAAGGAGCTTAGAAGGCTTCTACAGAAATCATAATACCCTTTAAAAATAAAAGCATTTATAAAGCTTACTCTATTTATAAAGGATATTTTGGGGGAAATTCATTTAAAATAGGTCTGGAGGTCTATAAAATGCCTAAAGCTAAAAAAACTACTAAGAAACCTAGCAGAAAGAAGGCTGATGTTAAAAAGCCTGTTAAAACAGAAGATAAAGAAGCTAAAGATATAAAAGTTGTAAATATCGTTATTTCAACATCATTAGAGCATGATATACCATTGGAAAAGATGGCTGCAACGCTTTCTAATACAGAATATAACCCTGAGCAGTTTCCAGGGCTTGTTATAAGGATTAAAGAGCCTAAGACATCTGCATTGATATTCAGCTCAGGCAAGGTTGTCTGCACTGGGGCAAGGTCAATGGAGAAGGTTCATGAGTCTATAAAGAAGATTATAAAGAGCCTTGAGAAGATCAAGATTAAGATAACTGTTGAGCCTAAGATAAAGATTCAGAACATTGTGGCAAGCGGCTCAATAGGCATGGATCTTAACCTGAATACATTGACAATGAAGCTTGATAACACAGAGTATGAGCCTGAGCAGTTCCCTGGTCTGGTTTATAAGCTGCCAAAGGCAAAGGCAACTTTCTTATTGTTCAGCAATGGAAAGGTTGTTTGCACTGGAACTAAGAGCGAAGAGGAAGTGCATGAGGCTCTTGACAAGCTGGTTGAGAATCTGAAGAAGGTTGGAGTGAAGAAGACTGGGGCTTAGATAAAGCCTTTTTTATTCTTATTTTATTTTTTTTATAATAACTGTTTCTTAGTTCTTACTGTTTTGGGTGAGAAGAAGTTTTGCTAAAAAATCCATAAATCTCTTCGAGATTTAACATCAGTAAAACTTCTTGGTGATGTGAAATGAGGGTTTTGTAGAAATGCTAATAGTTGATTCTGGCAGTAGATAATTTTATATAATAATGTTCTTAATCTATTTGTATGGTACTGATTAGAAAAGCTAACGTCAAGGATATTTCTTCCATTGTTAAATTATGGGAGGAATTTATGAAAGACCATGATAAAATAGTTCTAGAAAGGAATGAAAGGCTTAGACTATATACCCCAAGGAAGAAGAATGCAGCAGACAATTATAGAGCTTTCATTACAGAACAGCTTAAATCAAGGAAAGGAGCTATATTCTTCGCTGAAGTAGATGATAATATTATTGGATTTACGCTTGTGATTATCAAAGATGAAATCCCCGTATTTAAGATTGAGAAGATTGGATATATAAGTGATTTATTCGTCAAAAAAGAACATAGAGGAAAAGGAATTAGTTCACAATTGATGGATAAATCAATAAAGTGGTTAAAGAAGAATAATATGAATCATATATCCATAGGATTGTATGTAGATAATGAGTTCGCGCATTCTGTTTATAAGAAGAAGGGATTCTTTGATTATAAGATTGAAATGCGAAGAGAGATATAAAGGTATTAGATTCTTTTCATTAGTTATTTTCCAATACCTACAGCATTTACTATACAGCGGAAAACAAATTTAAAGATTTGTTTTCCTGGTATAGTAAATGACTCGCTGGTCAATTAGTTATGTCATTTACTATACTTCACAAAAGATAAAAGAATATAAAGGAGTTCTGCTTCAGTTTTTTATTGAGTTAGATGTAAGTGTCTTTTTGGGGGTAAAATCAGTACTAAAAATGGAAGTAACTGAACAGATTAAAAGGTTTCATCAGTTCTTTGAAGATGTTTACCAGGGAGTTTTGTTAGAGAATGTTAGGACCGGCGCTAAATCTATTGTTATTGACTTTACTGAACTTTTAAAGTTTGACCCAGAGTTAGGAGATATTCTATTGGAACAGCCTGAAGAGGTTATTAAGGCAGCTGAGCTTTCAATTGAGCAGTTTGACCTGCCTGCTGAAGTCAAGGATTTTAAGCTAAGGCTGGAGAACCTTCCTCCTTCCCAGAAGATAATGATACGGAATATCAGAAGTGAGCATATCGGCAAGCTGGTGGTGGTGGAAGGGATTGTAAGGCAGAAGAGTGATGTAAGGCCCCAGGTTACAGCAGCCAAGTTTGAGTGCCCTTCATGCGGCAATATAATCTCTGTGCTTCAGCTGGATTCCCAGTTTAAGGAGCCTTCCAGGTGCGGCTGCGGAAGAAAAGGAAAGTTTAAGCTTATTAACAAGGAGCTGATAGACGCCCAGGGCATTGTGTTGGAGGAGTCGCCTGAGAATATAGAAGGCGGAGAGCAGCCAAAGAGGATGAATATTTTCCTGAAGGGAGACCTTGTAAGCCCTTTGAGTGAGAGAAAGAGTTCACCCGGCTCAAAAATCAATATTGTAGGGATTATTAAAGAAGTGCCGATAATATTAAAGTCAGGCGGGAAGTCAACAAGGTTTGATCTTCTTATAGAAGCCAATAGCTTAACTGCCATGGAAGAAACGTTTTATGAGATAGACATTTCAGAGAAAGAGGAGAAGCAGATAAAAGATATTGCAAAAGATAAGAATGTCTATAAGAGAATAATTAATTCAATTGCGCCTTCTATTTACGGCTATGAGAAGATAAAGGAGGCTCTTATCCTACAGTTAATGGGAGGAGTGCCAAAGGTAAGGTCTGATGGCGCTATCTCAAGGGGTGATATGCATGTTCTTCTTGTTGGAGATCCTGGTGCTGGCAAGAGCCAATTATTAAAGAGAGTAGGAGTTATTGCGCCAAAGGGAAGGTATGTAACCGGGAGAGGAGTAAGCGGAGCAGGCCTTACCGCTTCAGTTGTAAAGGATGAATTCTTAAAAGGCTGGAGCCTTGAAGCAGGAGCTTTAGTTCTGGCTTCCAATGGAATCTGCGCGATTGATGAGATGGATAAGATGAGCCCGGAGGATAGGAGCGCTATGCATGAAGCATTGGAGCAGCAGACAGTTAGTATCAGCAAGGCTAATATCCAGGCTACTTTGTTAGCAAGGACTACAGTGTTAGCTGCAGCCAACCCAAAGTTTGGAAGGTTTGACCCATACGGAGTTATTGGCGAGCAGATAGACCTGCCACCAACCTTAATCAACAGGTTTGATTTGATTTTCCCTATTAAGGATCTGCCTGATAAAGAGAAGGATACTATGATGGCTTCCCATATATTAAGCCTTCATCAGGAGCCGGATAAGATAGTACCTGAAATCCCTACCAAACTGCTGAAGAAATATATTGCTTACGCAAAGCAAAGGTTTAAGCCAAAACTTACAACCGCAGCGATGGAAGAGATTAGAGAGTATTATCTCAGGATGAGGGCAAGCGGATCAACAGAGGGAAGCGTTAAGACAATCCCTATCTCGCCAAGACAACTGGAAGCTTTGGTAAGGTTAGCGGAAGCTTCTGCAAAGGTAAGGTTGTCAAACAGGGTAACTAAAAGGGATGCTGTAAGAGGTATTGAGCAATTAGAATATTGCCTGATGCAGGTTGGATTTGATAAGGAGACCGGCAAGATTGATATCGACAGAATCACAACAGGAATCACTGCTTCTCAAAGAAATGTTATTATTATTATCAAAGATATCATAAATGACCTGGAGAAAACAATCGGGAAGACCATTCCAATTGAAGATGTTGTAAAAGAGGCCAAAGAGCAGAAGATAGAGGAGGATAAGGTAGAAGAGGTTATTGAAAGGTTAAGAAGGAGCGGTGATGTGTTCGAGCCGAGAAGGGGTTTCATATCCCGCTTATAATATTTTTTCTCACTATAAAAGATGGAAGATAAAACTATACAAAAAAGGCAGATAGCTTACAAAGTAAGGATAAAAGACTTGGTTATGGGAAACTATATCAAGAATGAAGGCTGGCAGCCGAATTATATTATCACTCCAAATAACCTTAAGGTGTCCAGAATAAACCTGATAGGGGTTGTTATTTCTGTTGATGATAATCCAAATTATAAAGGATTTACAATAGATGACAGCACAGAAAGAGTCTCTGTGAGAGTTTTTGAGGAAACTTCATATATAAGCAATATAGGGGTGGGCAATGTTATCTTATTAATAGGCAGGCCAAGGCTGTATGGCTCTGATGTTTATATAATACCTGAGATAGTTAAAAGACTGGAGGATTCAAAGTGGCTTATGGTAAGGAAGCTTGAGTTAAAAGACCAGGTAAAAGAAGATATTAATAAAGAAAGCACTAAGGAAGAAGGTTCTCAGGAAAAAGTGGAAAATAATTCAAGGGATGTTGCGCAAAAAGTGCTTGATGCTATTAGGCTGCTTGATAAGGGAGAAGGCGCTAATTTTGATGATGTTCTGGGGCTCGTGGATAGCAAGGAAACAGATAAGATTATTGACAGCTTAATCAAGCAAGGGGAGATATTTGAGCCCAGAGCAGGGAAGCTCATAATAATGAATGCTTAGTTTAGAACAAGGCTGGTGTAACAAACACTTCTATAAAGGCTGCTACTACCAGTATAACCACTGACAGTATCAACATGTCAGCAGAGTCCAAGACAATATGCTCAAACTTCTTTGTTCTGAAGTCATGCCGTATCACAGCCACAGAGATAATCCCCCCAGCAAGACCTGCAGTGAAATATGCCAGTATCTCAAATATGCCATGAGTCATATACCTTAGAACCCCTAATGAGAATATGCTAAGATAAGAGCCGATTCCAATAAATCCTGCGCTGTTTGCCAGATTGCTTAAATTTGATCTTATAAAGTTGCCAATGGCAACACTGATAACTGAGGCATTCCATGTTAATATAAAGATTGCCCCAAAGCCATAGATAAAGGCAAACAATACTGCAAAGGTTAAAACTTTCAGGTTGTTAAAGAGTATCTTAAGGAGCAGGCTGGCTTGGAACGTCATGTTAGCTGTTATCTGGTTGTTTATATCAAGTATAGTTTGCTGCTGGATATTAAAGAGCCTGGTAGAAACATCTGTGGGCAGAAGAACATACCATAACGTAAGGGAGAGTGTTATGCCAAGAAATAAAAGAATGAAAAACAGCAATGCCTTCCCATGCTCTTTTAATAACAAAGATTCTTTCTCAATCTTTATATCCTTCTTTTCCTCCATCCTTATTACTCCATAAATAAGGGGAATAGTAGATATTACTGTCAAGAACACCAATACCAGGCTTGCATACCTTTCAAATATCCAAAGGGATAGAAGTACAGCGATTGAAGAATATAAGAATCCTAAAAAGAAAACCTCTCCCGGCTTTCTTTCAGCTTTTAAAGGATTGAGTATTGATTCCAGAACCATAGAAATTTAATTATTTAGGGTATATATATAATTTTGGATTGTTGATAAAGTCTATAACTTTACTCAACTAAAGAAAATTCTTAATTTTCTTGTTAAAAAAGAAAAATAAAAGAAAAAGAATTTAGCTACTCTGGGCAAGATACCAGATATCCTTTAATGCAACAACAACAGTGGCTGGTACAAGGAATGCCAGTAATTGGATAAATACTGCATTCATATAAGGCCCAATAATAGCAACGCTTGCTATTGAGCTAGAAGCTCCGCCTAAGCCAGCTACAATTATCAGTACTGTTGCAACAACCAAAAATTCTTTTGTTTCCTTTCCGGTAACATTTAAGAACCCTACTATCAGCCCGCATACAACCAATAACGAGGCTAGCCATGGAATCAAGCCAGTTCCTAATAGTGGCTGAGAAGCTAAACCTAATAACAGGGCTAATACAACACCCACAACAAAAGAATAATGTCCTATTTTTTTCTGCATTCTTTAAACACCTCCTTTTTTCTTTCCTTTTTTTATTATATTTCCTGATCTATCAAATATTAAGCTTATTTTTGTATATACTCCTATATATATTTTTTGATACTACATTAAAAGACTAACATATAAAAGAAAGATTTATATTAATGGAAAAGGAGTTTTGTGTGTATGAAACTTCATATTTATTTATTCAGGCATGGCCAGACATATTTTAACAGGGATAAAAGGTTTACCGGATGGAAGGATTCTAAGCTAACTCCTAAAGGTATAAAAGACGCTAAGAAGGTTGCTAAGAAACTGAAGAATAAAAGATTTCAGGTTGCTTATAAGACAAGACTTTCTAGATCAAAGGATACATTAAAGCCTGTTCTAGAATATCATCCTGAATGCAAGAAAGTGATCACAGATAACAGGATGATTGAGAGATGTTATGGAAGACTGCAAGGACATTACCATAAAACAATAATCGAGAAGCATGGTAAAAAGCAGTTTGATATATGGCATAGGAGTTATGATGTCCCCCCGCCTAAGGGGGAAAGCGTGAAGATGGTAGAGAAAAGGGTTAATTCTTTTATCAAAGATTTATTGAAAAAGATGAAAAAGGAAAAGGTTAATGTTGCTATTTCTGCGCATGGGAATTCTATGAGACCTTTCAGAAAGCATTTTGAGAAGCTTTCTATAAAGCAGATGATGAAACTTGAGAATCCCTGGGACGATTATTTTGAGTATGTTGTAAAGGTCTAAGAAAACATTAACCTGTATTTGCTAACCCTTCTGTTACATTGGTTACTTCAGGTTTAGTAGGACCTTCCTCATATATCCTTAATCTCTCTCTATACTTCTCTGCCTGGTCTCGCTCTTCAACACTTAAGGCATTATGCTTATCTGTCTTTTCCAATAAGAAATCGAACAATGACTGGCTGGTCATTTCTAGAACATTGTGTTTAGTAGAATAATAAGCAATCCCAGCTAAGATATTTTTGAAATCTTCTGTATCTTCTCTATGAACTCCTGTTTTCCTGAGTTCAAGCTGATACCTGATTTCTCTTAAGGAATGTCTTAATTCTCTTTCATCGGCTATTCCATTGATATTTCCACATATTGAGTTATAGATCTTTCCTGCATAATGTGTTATTTCTTTTCTAAACTGAGCATCTCCTCTAACTCTTTCCATAACATAATGGTTTTTATGGAATATATCTGCGAATTCGCCTTCTGCAATGTTTACCCATCCTTCAAGGTCATCACCGCCGTTCTCTTTATTTTCTGTTATGGTTTCCTTGCTTAAGAGCTCTAACTTGTTTCTGAGAGATTTATGTTTTAACATAAGCTGTTCATGGTTTATAAATTTCCTATAGTTGTTTCTAAAACTATCAGTTGTTGCTTCTTTTCTATATTCTTCTTTCTTTTCTACTGCAAGTTCCCTGTATCTTGGCGTATCTTCATCATACTTATGATATCCTCTGCTATATTTTGTTTTTGATAAGAAAAACTTAAGGAAAAATCTAAGTAAGGGACGGCCATTCAGTTTCCCAGGGTCTTCCTGCACAGTTGTATTTAACCTTGCTAAGGTGTCTATTGCTTTGTCAACATCCATTCCTTTAAGCGCTGTTAATATATTTGTTATTCCCTTATTTAGGTCGTTCATAGCAACTTCATATTTAGCTACCTCCAAATAACTGGGGATCTGCTCGAATGCAGCACCAAAACCATATAACATTTCATGCAGTTTCTTGCTTGGTTCTCCAGACCCTCTATAAGCCTGGGTTGCAATCTCTGGCAAAGTTTCTGCTAATACTTTAACCAAGTCATTTCCTAATCCTTTAAGAAAGTTATATTTGTTTTTATCTTCTGGTTTTTTGTTTTCACCTTCTTTTCCATGTTCTGATTCGCCATATAATTCAGTACTTAATAAGATACCATCAATTTTTCCCTTTATAGTATTAAAATAAGTATTCATCAACTGGCCAACAGAAAGCTTTTGGTCAATTTTATCTTCTTCTTTCTGCTCTTCCAGCTCTCTTTTGTTTTCTGCGATTATGTCATCTAATGTTCCCTGGATACTTTCATCATCAATGCCTTCTTTGATATCTTTCAAACGAGTAATTTTAGAGCTATCATAAGTTGTTAAGTAAGTCATATGAAACTTTCTTTCAAGACCTCTAATCATTCTTATCAAACCACCTCTTTCTCTTAATCCCATATCTTCTTTCTCTTCTTCAGAGGCATTATTCAGATATTCCTGAATAATTAAATTTCCAATTCTGACCTTACGAGTATTTGATTTCTTAGTTTTTTCATCGTATAAAATAAGATTAAGATCAGACACCCTTTCATTAAGAATATCATCTATATCTTCTTTTTTTCTGAGAATTCTTTTTCCCCCTACTTGCTTATATCTTGCATTTTTATATGCCAAAACCAGAAGATGCCTGCCAAGTTCACATAAATCTTCCATGTCTTCGGTTTTAGTAGACAACAACCTTATACCATTTACATATCTTAAGGACTCATCAATCTGACCAAAAGTATCAAATTGTCCTATATAAGGCCATACTGTCCTTTGAGCATTTGTTCCATTTAGTGAATTTTTTGCCATTTTATCACTTATTAGTAAGTATTAATTCATTATATATAAACCTTTCTATTTTTACTAGAAGATACTTTAAAAAAGGTTTTTAAGCTACCTATGCAGCCCTTTTAACCAAACAAGGAACAGCATCTGATATAAGATTATATTCCTTCAACACATGTGTTTTAAGTTTACAGTAATCATCAAACGCTAATCTCTCCAGATGCTCTTCATTATTTCTGTATTCTTCATTTAGCTCTTTACAAGTAGACCTCATTATCTCATTGCCTTTATCATCCTGGTGTTTAGCATACACAAATGTCCATTTGCCATTCTTGCTCATAGCCCTGTAGATTGTTTCCTCACCATAGGTTATTTTATAGGTATTATCGTCCACCCTCTCAATCGAGCCTTCAGAGAAGTCTTCTGGAGGATCAAATCTCTTGAACACAGCACCTGGTCCAGAATGTCTTTCATATTGTGGTTCCCTTGCCCTCTGTATTTGTTCTTTAGTTTTAGCAGCATGGTATGCTACTTTATCAAGCTTAGACCCAGTATACTCCCACCAAGTTTTTTGTTTAGGAACTACATATAATGTTTCATGGGCTACAAGATCCTCTAAATTCACCGGTTTAAAGGGCATCATTTTATTATTAGAGAGTAACTATTACTTATAAGTTTTTTGTTTTAATATTGTTTAAATAGCCCCAAATAAATGCATTACCTTAAGCTTTAAAACCATCCAATAGCCTGCAGCAAGCTGTTTTAAGCCGAGCTTGCTCTTTCCAAGCTCCCTGTCTTTGAACACAATGGGAACCTCTTCTATTCTAAAGCCTTTCAGTTTCGCCTTGAATAAAACCTCCTGAACAATAGAAGGCCCTTTAGAAGTCAATTTATCAACATTGATTGTTTCCAGAACTTTCCTTCTGAAGCATCTAAACCCTGAATTACAGTCTTTTACCTTTAAACCAAGCATTATTCTTATGTAGAGGTTTGCAAAGATTGTTATTATTTTTCTTACTAAACCTCTTCCTTCCTCTTTGCCGCCTTTTATCCTCCTGGAGCCAATCGCTAAATCAGCTTCTTTTACCTTTTCTAAGAGCCTTGGTATATAACAAGGGTTATGGCTAAGATCAGCATCCATCTCTATGATATAATCTGCTGCATGCTCAAGGCTGTATTTATAGCCAGCACGGCCTGCATAGCCTCTCCCCCTGTTTTCTTTCCTTAGCAGAAGGTGAACCCTTTTATCTTTCTTAGAGATATCTTCTACAATCTTCCATGTTTCATCAGGGCTGTTATCATCAACCACCACAATTTCTATATCTTTTATGTTCAGGCTGAGAATCTCTTTTATAAGACTGGCTATGTTCTCTTTCTCGTTATAGGTTGGGATCATGATGAAGGTTTTCATTTTAAGACTAAGTATTAGGCTTTATTATTTTAAGGTTTTGGATTTAAAAGCAAACTATATAAATCTAATTAGAATCCTTTGGTTAATATAGCCAAGGAGGCTGATTAATGAGCGCTATAAGGGGATTATTAATCCTATTTTATGAAGCTAATAGATTTGCAATGAACTTTTACTGGGTAATTTATTTATGGTTTCTTTTTACTGGGAAGGTTAACCTTTTTGCGCATTTGATTGGATTTGTTTGCTTTCTATATTTTGTAAGTAATGTTGCTTATTACCTTCCGAGTTAGAATGTAAGTATTATTATTCTATCTTAACAGAATTCCCAATACTTTGCCCTGGCATGCCCCTTTCAAACAAAGCCCTTACTGCTCCAGAATTTCCATGCTCTTTTGTTATCTTGCCTTTTATCTGCTTTCCTGCAGGGCTTTTCCATGTAACAGTCTTGCCTATCAGCTCTTTAGCCTTATCTTTATCGTTAACCTCAGCTGGTTTTATAACCATCTGGTTGCATGTCTGAGTATGCCTTCCTCTCCTGAAATTTACGATAACAGCTTGCATACAGAGAAGTATTTATTATCAGTATAAAAATCTTTCTCAATCTTCTCCTATTATAACATATTCTGTCTTGTAGTCTTTCTTAAATCGTTGGTAGGCGCTTTTAGTTATAAAAACAGCAAAAATCCCTACAATATTTACATTCGCCTGTTCGCAGATATTTATCAATGATAATACGGTAGAGCCACTCCTTATAACATCATCTATTATTAATACACCATCTTTCTTTTTAAGGAGATGCTTTGGAAGGTAAAACGGTGTTGTGGTTGGCTTATCTTCCAGTACATTATTTGAAACATAATAGTCAGATAACGCTATTTCCTTTTTCTTTTTAACATATACAGAGTCACAATCCAAGTAATCAGCTATTTTAACAGCCAAAGGAATGCCGTTAACTGCAGAAGTTATTACCTTGTCTATTTTTGTGTTAAATTTCCCTGCTGCATCTCCTGCTATGAAGTTAAGAAGTTTTGGCCTTGAAAGAATAGTATAAGTGATGAAAAGCTTGTTAGAGCCATTCTTAGATAAATCCTGGATAAAACCTTTATAGTAGCTCTTGTAAAACAAGTCTATTATTTCAGAAGCCCTTTGGCTTTTTGGGAGAACATAACCATTTATGTATCTGTTTAAAACGCCAATAGGCAGATTTAGTTCCTTGGATAGCTCCCTGAATGTTTTGCTTTCTTTTAAGAACCTCAAACAATCAACAGCAAAGATTTTCTCTTTTACACTATTCAGATAGTGCATTTTATACCTGCAAGGCGTTTAAGATATAAAAACTTTTTCTTTTAATTCAGCAATATGTATATTATTTTTAGAATTTTAGAGTTTTTCATCAGGAAATATACAGGTTAGTGTATACAAATTTTATAAAGTAAGGAAGAAGAACCCTACAGTATGGTAAAAGACATACATGAAATAAAAGACTGCCCTGATTGTGGCAGCTCAAATATAATATATAACGATAGAAAGCAACAGGTTATATGCAAAGACTGCGGCCTTATTTTTGAGCCTTTAGCACCAAAAGAAGAGAAGAAGTTTGAGAAGGCGCATGGGATGAAGTGATTTATCTCCAGTCTACATCTACATGGTCAGTCCTCCAGTGAGGTTTGATGTCAACATTACTTAAAGCCTTAGATGCCTTCTTTTTTTCTAATATGCCCTGCCATGCTATCATGAGAGCATTATCAACAAGAACATCTCTGGGCGGGACAAAGCATTTTGCGTTTCTTTCCCTGCACATAATGTTTGACATCTCCTGCAGCCTTGTATTGCAGGCAACTCCGCCGCCTAATAAAAGCTCTTTTTTCTGGCAGTGCGCCATTGCCCTTTCTGCTACTTCTGTTAACATTGCAAATACTGTTTCCTGCAAGGAATAAGCAAGCTCAGCTTTTGAATAATTGTTGCTGTCCATCTTATTTTTGAGGTTGGTTAATATACCGGTAACAGAAACATCCATGCCTTTTACAGAGTAAGGTAGTTCTATATAATTATTAGTTTCTTCAGCTAACTTTTGAATCTTTGGGCCGCCAGGAAAGCCTATTCCTATGTATCTTGCAAATGAGTCAATGAAGTTGCCTATTCCCATGTCTAAGGTTTCTCCAAATATTCTGTACTTCCCGCCTTCATAAGCAATGATTTGTGTGTTGGCGCCGCTTACATACAACAGAACAGAATTTTTACAACCTGTTGTTAACTCTCCGATGCTTAGATGAGCAATGCAGTGGTTGACGCCTACTAAAGGGATGTTTAGCTTTTTGCTTAGCTCTTTGGCTTTTTCCATGCCTACTACAAGACAGGGCGGCAGTCCAGGACCTTGGCTGAATGAGATTATGTCAACATCTTTTAGAGTTAGATTTGCCTGTTTTAGAGCATCTTTTATTACTTTGTCTGCTACTTTGATATGATGCTCTTTAGCTTTAGAAGGATGAATGCCTTCCTTTTCAGATGTGTAACTGTCTTTAACATTGGCTAAAGGTTTTCCTTTGCTATTAATTATTCCTGCTCCAAAGGTGTGAGCTGTTGATTCTATTCCCAGGCAGATCATTTTGTTCTTCATAAAATAGTAAGACACTTATAAGATTAACTTATTTTATATTAAATTATGGCGTCTTTATTTGAATGTGAAGTAAGGTTTACTATTGAAGATATAAAAAGCTTTGAGGATAGGTTAAAAGAACTGGAAGCTAAACTGGTTTATCCTTATGAATTCACTGATTATTATTTCAGGCCGGTTAAGGAAAAATGGAACCTTGTTGAAAAGAATCTAAGAATAAGGGAATGGAAAAGCCCACAGAAGCCTACTACAATCTTCTTTGTCAAGAACGAAGTTATTTCACTTGGGGATATAAAATTTAAAAGAGCTCTCTATCCGGATGGAAAGGTAGCATTATTCAGCGGAGAGCTGAACATCTGCAGATCATTGCTCAGGGATTTGGGGTTTGAACCCTGGTTTTCTGTCAGAAAAGAGAATGCAAGCATGTGGGATATACCAAAATATGGATTTAAGACAGTAGCTGAACATATAGAAGGTCTGGGCTGGAGCGGAGAACTTGAATTCGAAGGGGAAGACCCAAAGAAAGCAAAGGAAGAGATTGAAAAGGCCTTAAATGCTCTGAAGATTCCAAAAGATTTAGTTAGCTTCAAGCCAATCTCAGCAATCTTCGCTGAGAAACGTAATATTGTTTAGGGAAAAAGGGCGGTAGGCGAGAATTGGTTTGGGTGAATTGAGCACTACTATCCTAAAGTAGTCAAGGGAAGAAAGTTTTATAAAAAAACATTGGTTCACAGCATCTATGAGATGTGCATTAAGAGATACTCTCAAGATTGAAAGCAGATATTGCATAACAAAACTGCCTGATAGGGTAATGTTTGAGCGTTTTGGCTTGAGCCCTTTAAATGCTTCCGTTGCAACCTCTCAATATTTGGCAGGAGCTGCTTATATTCATTTTGGGAATCTTCAAAGAGACAGTGAGAACCCAGGCAGAAAAGCGATGGGCTATCTTGGTAAAGAGGCTGCGGGGCTTTTAATGCAGAGAAATGTAAGAGAAGCCGTTAGTAAAGCAGACCATTTAATAGGTGCTTATGAAGCTAATCATGCAAACCTTGATTCATATACCTCATTGGTCAGGGGGAGCGGTGAAGACTTTTTCAGGGCAATTGTATATTTAGGAGAGGGCGATTATAAGGCTGCTGCTGAGTTAGGAGGAGATTTAGCGGTTCTTACCAGCCTTGATGATAATATCACCAACAGAGCTACTGATGTATCTGGTGGCAGGTTTAATCCTTTGATAAGCCAAGCTGATTTAAGAATAGCAGAAGAAATGTTTTCTGAGTCCAGAGAAAGAGTTGTTCAAACCATGAGTGATGTTCTTAATAATGAGTCTCTCGAAAGCCGGAGACTTCTTCAACAAGCAAAGGGCGCATGGGATTATATACGCTCAACAAAAGGAAAGAACCTTATTCCTTTAGGAGCAGCAGCCCTGGTAGGGTGTGAATGTAGTGAAGACCAAACTTGTGAAGAGTCTCCTCAGACACCTGAATTTTATGATGGATCTTGTATTAGTCTTACTGAACTAGGCGTTACACCAAAACAGTTTTTATGGGGTGCAGGAATTGTTATTGGCTCAATAGCTCTCTTTGGTTTTTGTAATTATCTAGCGAAAGGAGCAGTAAGAGGACCTCATGAAACTCAGAATAATAAGAAAAAAGAATAAAAGGGCGGTAGGAGGAAATCCCACATAAGGGTTTCACCCTTATCAACCCGTGGTCTATTTCTCGCTTTGCTCAAAATAGCCCGACTTGGTTATATTGGCAATACGAGGGATATAAAAGGGCGGTAGGCGAGAATTGAACTCGCTTCATACGGACCACAACCGTATATTCTACCATTAAACTACTACCGCCATATTGGTGATTGTGAAAGATAAATATTCAATATATAATAAATATAAAGAAATCTTTGTTATTTAAAAGCTTTGCCTGTTAAGAACTTATTTCATAATATTATACCTAACCCTATAATGCATCTGGTATATAAAGTAAGGCAGTAAGAAGCTTATTGTATAGAATATGGCTACGAATAGAGGAATCTGGATGCTGAGATTATAATTTACCAGAAAGCTGTTGAGTATCTTTGTGATAAGGATAAAGTTAACAATGGTTATAACAGGGAGCAGAGAGCCTATAAGAAGATGATGCTTCCTTTCCAGATGCTCTATATCTCTGATAAGTATTTCAAATAACAAGCCAAAAGATAGGCCTAAAAAACATATTATCAAATAATAAATCCAGCTTTTGAGCATTAACAGGAATGGAACCAATGTAAACAGTATTACAATATTCCCAATGATTGCCAGGATTAAAGCAATCCAGAAGACCGCTATATCAAGAGCCTTGATAAGTTTGTGCTTCTTTTGTTTTCCTTTTTCAATAATCTTCATGGTTCTATGGATATCATGATGTTCCCAGCCTTTTTCTTTCAGGTTGCTTATCAGTCTTTCAGACATCTTCCTCTTCCTCGCCTTCTATCATCTTTTTAACATATTCATTAAATTCCTGTAATCCATTATAGCATTCATAAATTGCATCAATATCCACCTTAACCTCTTTTCCATCTATCTCTGAGGTCATAGTTACATGCCTCCTAAATTCTCTTGATGATTGGTATTCTTCTACTTTATCTATTTTTCTTAGTAATGCATAAATCTGAATATTTTTGATTATGGTCTCATCATCTTTAAACAACTCCATAAGCTTTTCTCTTTTCAGCCAAGGGGTATCAGGAATCTCGTTAATCTTCTTCTGTTCCTTAGAATAAAGTAGAAGCGCATGATTTAAGAAATCATAAGCGCTTATCAGCCTTCCAATCACATGCTTTATCATATCAACTGTCCTTGTATATTTTAAGCTCACATAAACCAGGTGGTCAACCCTTATTAGTTCTTTTCTTGCGTCTTCCAATGCTTCCATCATCTTTAACACCTCATAAACGAAATGATTCCCTTTGCTTGAATATTTCCTCATTCCTGCTTGTTACATTATTTACTTCCTTTACAAATAATTTTGCCTCAGCAACATATTTTTTAATCTGGTTAAGCTCTATTGTTTTAACCCTATAGCTGCTGGAGCATATTACAAACCTGTCTTTCCTGACAAATTCCATAGGGCTGTTCTTATGCTCTACGATTATATCCTTTATTTCTTTAATAATGTTTATGTGCTCTTTATTGAACCCATATTTACTGATACATTTTTCCCTAAATAGGCTGAACCTGTTTTCAAAGCTTTCATGGAAAGAGGGCAGCCTTTTAAACAGCTTTTCATAGTGCAAAACTGAGCTCATTGCATATGACATTGCAAGAAACACGTTTTCCATGATTGCCAGGAGCAGTTTTGTGTCCTTTACTAGGGGATAGGTCATGAAAAGCATATGGTCAGCAACATTCAGTTTCTTCTTTGCAGCATCCCTTAGCTCCTGAAATCTCTCCATAGGAATATAATATAACTTCTTTATTAATAAATTTTGTTGTTGTATAGGGCCTTTTTGTGTTTTTTCAGAGTTTCTCGGTTTCTGACCAAAACTTTTATATATAAGATATTCTTATTATACAGAAATCTTATAATAAGAAAGTAAGATTGAAGGAAAACCCAAATGAAAAAGCCTGAAATCACATCATTGTCATCAAGGGGGCAGGTTGTAATACCCCAGGAAGTCAGAGATAGCCTTAACCTCAGGGAAGGGGAGAAGTTCATAGTTATGGGGGAAGGCGATGTGATTATATTGAAAAAGCTTGAGATTCCTTCATTTAAAGGCATTGATAAGATAATCAAGAAAACAAAGGAGCTGGAGAAACCATAAAATGGAGATGGGAATAGGAAATATAATCGGGCTGTACGGCCTTTTGGCGTTAATACCCTTAATAGTCCTCTATTTGAGAAAGCCCAAGCCATTAGATCGGGTGATTCCTTCCCTTATGTTCCTTATAAGTGAGAGCAAAGCAAAAAGAAAGTTCACCTTTTTTAGGAACCTTGTGAGAAATTTCCTTTTGCTGCTGCAGATATTAACGCTTTCCGTGCTGGCGCTGTCATTAACAGAGCCTTTTGCAGATATGCCTCATAATGCCAGTGTAGGGGATACTGTTATCATACTTGATGAAAGCGCAAGCTCTCAAACAAGTTATGGTGCTTCGACAAGGTTTGAGAGGGCGATAAGCCTGGCAAGGAAATACCTGGATGGCAGGATATCAATCATATCAACTTCAAATATTCCCAACACACTTTTAGAGAGCGGAACAAAGAAAGATGCATCGGCAATATTGAATTCCATGAAGCCAAAGGACACCCCCACAAATATAGAGGGGGCGATGATAGAGGCAGAGAACCTGCTGAAGAATAAGAAGGGAGGAAATATTTATGTTATAAGCGATTTTATCACAACACAGGAAGCTGACCAACCATTAAAGGCAAAAAGGTATCTTTCAGCTTTGGGTTATAATGTTATGTTCATAGATGTGTCTTCCAATGCAAGCAATATAGGGATTGTTGACCTTCTTGTTGATAAGCGCGAGACTAAGGTGTTTATTAAGAATTTCAACAGCCAGGAGGCGGATGTGCCGGTTAGATTGATTGTGGAAGATAAGATAATAAAGGAAAAGTCTGTTAAGCTTTTGCCTAATTCCGTGGAAACTGCAGTATTCGAGACACAGCCTTCTGTTAGCAAGATAGAGCTGGATATTGATGATGATTTAAACATTGATAATCATGTTTTTATAAGCACTCCCCCAAGAAAGAAGATTAAGGTTTTATTAATCACAAATGCTGATGAGACATATCTTATGTCTGCTATTAAGGCATCAAAGGATACTGAGATAGAGGTGAGAAAGCCTCCAATTGTAAAGGCGTTCGACCTAACGCATGATATTATTGTAATAGATAATGTAAAGGAGAAGATTGTGCCTTCTGATATAAGGGATATAGCCTCTTATATCCGCTCCGGAAAGAGCCTTATAATAACAGCGCAGCAGGAGATTGAGAAGTCTGATTTGGCTGAGCTCTATCCTGTTGAGTTTAAGGGAACAGGGAATGCAACAAGGGTGTGCACCAAGATATTTAACTTTTTCACAAAAAGGTTTGAGAATAAAGGAGGGGGGTGTTTTACAACAATGGATAAGTATTTTCCCTCCAGCTCAAAGAACAATACCTTGGTGTTGGTTGCTGCTGATGATGACAGCCCCCTTATAACTATAAACGATGAAGGGGATGGCAAAATAGTATATTATGGCATTATGGATGAGTATTCAGATTTCAAGGCGCAGGAGGATTATCCCATATTCTGGGAGAATCTTATCAACTTTTTAATGGGGAGCGAGGATATATCTGATTATAATAAAAGGTTTGATTATAAGGGACTGGAGAATTATGAGAAGATAGGTATCTATGACGCAGGGGACAAGAAGGTTGCTGTAAACCTGTTAAATGAGAAAGAGTCTGATGTGTCTATAGAGAACAGTATAAAGAAAGGGGAAAAAGCTTTTGTGCTGAGGTCGGGAGAAAAGAGCTTTAATCTCAGCCTTGTTGTGCCTTTGCTTATTTTAACCTCTCTGCTGTTGCTGGTAGAAATATTTTACATCAAGAGAAGGGGTGATTTATAATTAATCTTGCCTATATCATAGAACAACTGATTGCAAAGATAAACCTGCCGTTTTCATTGGAGCATCCAAAGGCTCTGCTGTTGATATTCCCTATGATATTAATCTTATTTTTTATTATCAGGGGAAATTTTGTTAAGTTTAAGAATGCAACAGAGCAGAACCTTTATAGAAAGAGAAGCAAGGGCCCAAGGAAATGGATAACCCTTTCCAGGATAGTTATATTCACTTTGCTTCTTATCGCAGCATCCTCGCCGTTCACTATAGAACGAAAGACTGTCAAAGGGGATTATTCTTTGGCTATATTGGAGGATAAGTCTAATTCATTTAAGATGTTTGAGCAGGGTTTGGGGGAGGAGCTCAAGAAGAGGATTGGGGAAGAGATTCCTGTAACAATAAAGACAATTGCATATGATAATAACTCAGCTATAGGAGACGCTCTCCTGAACAATATTCAGGGTGATGATAACATAATGGTTATAACCGATGGGAATAACCACCAAGGCAAGGACTTATGGGACATGATGGTGTTTGCCAGCATCCTGAATACTACAATCAATACATTGGATATAGGGCCAAAAGCTGATGATGTTGGTATTACTATAGATGCACCGCAGGAAACAATATATGGCGCTGAAATCAACTTCCATATCAATATAAATAAAGCTGGCAATCCACTTCCTTATAAACTAGAAGTAAAAATAGATAGTGATAAGGTGATAAGCGAGGAGAATGCTGAATCTCAGATTCTAGATAAGAAGCTTGGTGTGGGCTACCACAGGATTGAGGGCAGGATAATAGCAGATGACTTCTTCAAGGAGAATAATGTATACTATAAGACAGTTCATGTGCTGCCAAAGCCAAAGATTCTTTTTATCACGAAAGAGCATACTCCACTTGAGCCAATACTTGAGTTCCCATATGTGGTCAGCCAGAAAGATACGCTCCCAGTGGACTTAGACGACTATCCGGTTGCGATCCTGAATAATTTGGATGCCGACACCATAAACCCATGGACAGACACTTTGAGGGATTATATAAATAAGGGTAATGGCCTTGTGGTAATTGGAGGCAAGCATTCCTTTGATTACGGAAAATACAAGAACTCATATTTCGAGACAATGCTGCCTGTTACAATCGGAAGGGTTGGCAAGGGCGAGAAGTCTGATATTAACATTGTTATAGTTATTGACATTTCAGGGACAACTACTTTGGGGTTTAGCCCTGGCTCAACTTCAAAGATCAGCATCCAGAAGGCGCAGGCTTTGGAGATTCTTAAGAATATAGACCCAAAAGATAATGTTGGCGTTGTTGCGTTTGATACAAAAGGCTATTATGTAACAAGGAAGTTGCTGCCAAAGAAAGACCAGCCATTGTTAGAGCAAGGCATAGCTTCGCTTAAATCAGACCCTCAGGCTGGCACGCTTATTTCTGAAGGGTTAAGAAAAGCCTTTTGGCTATTAGAGTATGCAGCAGGCAGCAAGAATGTTATCCTTATCTCAGATGGCATTACTCAAATGCCTCAACAGGCATTGGCTAATGCCAGGATGATGTCATTAAGGGGATTAAAGCTGTATACAGTAGGCATTGGTGAAGACACAAATAAGGATTTTATGCGGAAATTAGCCTTAAAAGGCAATGGCGTGTTTTTTGAGCCTGCTGAAACAGAAAAGCTTACCTTATTGTTTAATGAAAGCAAAGAGCCTGCTGAAGAGAATAACCTGGTAATATTGGACAATCATCATTTTATTACAAATAAGATGAGCCTTACAGCGAATATCAATGGTTTCAACCAGGTTGTGCCAAAACAGTCTGCAAGGTTATTAATTACCACACAAAACTCAAACCCAATCCTCACAACCTGGCGCTATGGCCTAGGGAGAATAGCTGTGCTTTCAACTGATGACGGATCTGGCTGGGGCGGAGAGCTTTTAAACCAAGATAATTCACAGATTATCACAAGAATCATCAACTGGGCAATCGGCGATCCTGACAGGAAAAAGGATTTTAGCGTAAAGCTAAAAGATACCAGTCTTGGGGAAAGCGTTGATATAAAGGTCTTTTCTAAAGAAGTCCCTAAGTCAACGCTTCAGTTCTCAAAGATAGGAGAAAACAGATACCAAGCAAGCTTTATACCAGAAGCTACAGGTTTTTTTACATTTTTTGATGCTGACCTGGCTGTCAGTCATAACAAAGAGTATGAGAAAACAGGGCTTAACCAGGATTTAGGCGATATGATAAAGGTAACCGGAGGTAAGGCGTTTGATCTGGAGAACACAACAGCCCTTATTGAGCATATAAAAGCTACCTCAAAGAGGACAAAAGCTGATACAACCTATTACAGGTGGCCGTTTATAATAGCTGCATTAGTAATTTTATTAATAGAGATATGCATAAGGAGGATAAAGGAAAACTTTTATAGATAAAGAATATGAAAAAAATTTATAAACTCAAAAGATTCAGGAATTCAAAATGTCATACATAAAACGGAATGTAAATTTTGGTCTTTTAATACTTATAGTAGCTATTTTAATAGCATTTGTTGGGTTTACAACCTTTTATTATAACACTTTTGTGGATATGACGTCAAACTATAAAACAAAGATAAAGAAGATTGATGAGCTGGTGGATACTCTTAGCACGAATAAAGAGGAATTGAACAAAACAAGCTCCCAGTTGGATATCAAGGCCAAGAGAGAAGAAGAATTAAGCGAGCAATACAATGATTTGAGGAATATAAAGGAGCAGTTGGATGTTGATAAGGCAGCATTAGAGACCGAGCTATTTAATACAAAGAGCGAGCTGGAGCAAAAGAAGGCAGAGCTGGAGGTTAAAATAGAAAGAGTAGCTACGCTAGAGAACACTATTGCCCAAAGAGAGAGAACAATAACAGGCCTGAAGTCAGATATTAGTACATTAAATAGCGAGATTAGTAGCCTAAACAACCAAATATGCGTATTGCAGGGCACATGTTAAAATATCATTATGCAAAATGAAAAATTTCGATAAAGCTGTTAAGGACATTGATTTTAATTTCCATAACATCATTATATTTACAAATATACTCAACGCTGTTGTAATCCTGCTGCTTTGCTCTTTGGTTCTTACTTTGTTTAGGTATAATATGCTTTATGCTGTTGTTCCGGCTGTTTTATATTTCATTGTTTCAACTATTTTTAAGCTTAGGAAAAAATATTATCTGGATATAGAGAAGGAATTTCCTTTCCTTGATGAGAAACTCAGGACTGCTGTGGACCATAAAGACTATGTTGAGAACCCGTTTGTTGATGATCTGCATAAAGAGGTTATGAAAGACTTAAAGAATGTGTCTTTGGGCCATTTTTTTGCTTCAAAGGCTGTTTCATATAAGATCCTTTCTTCCATATTAATGTCTTTTTTGATAGTGTTCCTGGCTGTGAATAATATTTATTTTGATTTCAGCCAGTTGATTGATAACCTTAACGGTAATAACAAGCCTACAGAATATACATCTCTGACTGGTAATGATTCCGGTGATGAGGAAGGGACTATGATGGATGTAAGAGCAGCAGGAGGCATCACTGCTGAGGATATCTATGGAGAAGAGATGATTGCCCAGCTTGGTGGAAAAGAGCTTGACCTGGTTATCAAGCCGAGCAGTTATGAGGTTAATCTTGATGATGTAGAGGATGCTGAGAGAGTGGAATTCCAGAATGTGTTTCCTGATGAGATATTCTCATCTTCAGCAGAGTCTTATCAAGAGAATATCCCTAAGGAGCAGCAGGAGCTGGTTAAGAGTTATTTTGAGAAGATCACGCAATAATTATATTAATAATATCTAATAAACCAGGAAAGAAGGAGGTTAAAAAATGAAGAGCTATAAAAATACTTTTGATACCTTAATGAAAGAGGTAAACAAGGTTGTTGTTGGGCAGAATGATGTGGTTGAGCAGATAATGGTTTCAATCCTGTGTAATAGCAATGCATTGCTGGAGGGCTATCCCGGGCTTGCTAAGACGCTTGCAGTCAGGACAATATCAGAGCTGTTTGATTTGAAGTTTAGCAGAATCCAGAGCACGCCTGATCTGATGCCATCTGATATTACCGGCACTTATATAGTGGAAGAAAGCGATGGCAAGAGGAAGTTCAAGTTTCAGCCAGGGCCAGTGTTCTCTAATATTCTTCTGGCTGACGAGATTAACAGGGCAACTCCAAAAACCCAGTCAGCTTTGCTGGAGGCTATGCAGGAAAAGCAGGTTACAATTGGCAATGAGACTTTTGAGCTTGAGCCACCATTCTTTGTGCTTGCAACACAGAACCCCATTGAGCAGGAAGGCACATATCCTTTGCCGGAAGCACAGTCTGATAGGTTTCTCCTTAAGATAAAGGTTGGCTACCCTTCCATTGATGAGGAGAAAGAGATAGTTAACAAGTACGCTATGGAGAAGAAAGAACCAAAGGTAAGGAAACTGCTGAACAAGAACCATATTATAGCCTTGCAGGGCTTTACAAGGCAGATTCCGATAGCCAATGACCTTAAGAACAGGGTTGTTAAGATCATTAATGCAACAAGAACAAAGAAGGAGATAGTGCAGTATGGCGCATCACCAAGAGCAACAATCGGATTAATATTAGCGGCAAAGGCAAGGTCGCTTATCCAGGGAAGGAACCATGTCAAGAGCGAGGATATAGAGACCATGGTATATCCTATATTAAGGCATAGGATTATCCTTAATTTTGAGGCAGAGAGGAAAGGAATGAGCACCGATGATGCTGTTACAGAGATTTTGAAGAAAACCAAATAGGACTAAAATATAAATATAATTAAGATGAACCTCCCCGCACTAAAGTGCGGGGTATCATATTAAGCAAAGGAAGTAACTTTCCTTTGTTGTCCGCCAAAATCCCAACATCCCTGGGATTCAGCAATGTAATTTTGGATTACATCAGCAGTAACATTTCCTGCCGAAC
>NZBG01000003.1 GCA_002687795.1 Candidatus Woesearchaeota archaeon | reverse complement strand
TTATAATCAAAAATGGTAGAAAAAACTTACGGAGGAAAGGGAGTAGCTGTGGACTACAACTTGGGCTAAAGCCCAAGGTATCCTTTAGATGTAATGAATAAACTGCCTTTTGAGAGAACGGAGAGAAAAGTAATTGCTAAGAAGGATAGCAAGAGCAATGCTGAGTTAGGCTGTAAGCCTGAGGAGAGGACTGCTGAGGAGCTTATTGATTATGGCATTGTTAATGTTGATAAGTGCAAGGGGCCTACATCGCATCAGGTTTCAAGCTATGTTAAGAATATTCTTGGTATTAAGAGGGCAGGACATTCAGGGACTTTGGATCCTGGTGTTACAGGCGTTCTTCCAATTGCATTGGGAAGGGCTACAAGGATTGTGCAGACTTTGCTGAAGGCCGGGAAGGAGTATGTTTGTATTATGCATCTGCATAAAGAAGTTGATAAAGGTAAGTTGGGGAAAGTGTTTAAGAAGTTTACTGGTAAGATAAAACAGGTTCCGCCTGTTAAGAGCGCTGTTAAGAGAGAGGAAAGGGAAAGAGAGATTTATTATTTTGATGTTCTTGAGATTGAGGAAAAAGATGTTTTGTTCAAAGTAGGGTGCCAGGCGGGAACTTATATCAGGAAGCTTTGTTTTGATATTGGAAAAGAGTTGGGTTGCGGCGCGCATATGGCGCAGTTGAGAAGGACAAAGGCAGGGCCTCTCAATGAAGATTCATTAGTTACCTTACAGGAGCTTAAGGATGCATATTTTTATTGGAAGGAAGAGAAGAATGATAAGTATATAAAGAATTTAATCAGGCCTGTTGAGTTGGGGGTTAAGCATCTGCCAAAGGTTTGGGTTTCAGATTCTGCTGTTGCTCCGTTGTGCCATGGGTTTGATTTGGCGTTGCCAGGAGTGTGTAAGTTAAATGATGATGTCAAGGCGGGAGATAGTGTTGCTGTGATGACTTTAAAGGATGAGCTGATAGCTTTGGGTGAGGCAAGGTTAGATAGCAAAGATATAATCAACAAAGGGAAAGGGATTGCTGTTAAAGTTCGTAAGGTTTTTATGGAGCCTGGGTTGTATCCTAAGCTGAAGAAACTAAACTCCACCTGAGAACATCTGGCTGGTATTATGAGCATTAAGCAACTAAATATTTAAATATGGGTTGATTTTCTTTACTGAAGTGAAGTTTAATGTGGGATTTATTATTGGGAACATTACCGGAAACAGAAGAAGTATCTGAAGCAGAAGAGGATGCCAGTGGTTTTTTATTAGGGAATGATGGAAAAGAAGTTATCAAACCCGAACTGGAAGATTGGGAGTTCGCAACACTTAATATACTAGAGCCAGTTGGCATGAGATATCTTATTTCTGAGATTTACTGGCATGGAGATCTTATCAGACCAGAACGAAAGCCCAGAAGAGTTGAAGTCAGAGGACAGACAATGTATAGTAATAAATCATCTTATATTACTGGGTCTCATACTACTGGTAAACGCGAACAAGAAAAGCTGGTTGATATGATCGAAGGATTATATGGAGAAATTCCAATAGAATTCCAAAGCCCACCTACCCCTTTGTCTCCTTGTTATCAGCCTTAGGCCTCTTTAAGAATTCAAGATCAATGTTGAGAAGCTCCTTGCATTTATTTTTGAGAGTTCCTTTTACTTTTTCATCAATCTCCTTATCAAAGAAAACCTTTGCTTTGTTTTCGGTTAGTTCAGTGTTAATATCGCCAAGGAAATAGTTCAGATAAGAGTCAAGCTTTTCTTTTTTGCCTGTTATGAGCTTGTTTATTTTTACTTTGTATTCAACATCTTTGCCTGATAATGGATGGTTGAAGTCGATAATGGCTCTGCCGCCGCCAACTGTTCTTATTGTTCCCAGCATTCCGTCAATGTTTACCTGCAGGCCTGGCATGGGGTTTATGTTCTGTTCTTTGAATATGCTCATTGGAACCATTCTTAGGAGCTTGGGGTCTTTTTTGCCAAAAGCTTCTTCGGTAGGAATCTTGAAGTCATATTCTTTGTTTTCTTCTTTTCCTTCAAGCCTTGTGTCAAGGCCTTTTATAACCATGTTTTCTCCAATACAGATTACCATTGGCTTGTATTTAAAGCCCTGGTTAAAGATGTTGTTGTCTTTAGCAGCCTTCTCGCTGGTTGTGTCAAATACCATGTCTTCAACCTTACCGGTGTAGTCAATCTCTATGAAGTCGTGTTTCTTTATTGTCATTTTATAGGTTAATCTTTATTGCTTTTTTCTCAACATTCTCCAAAACCTTGTCAACTAATTCTGTTATCTTAGAGTTAGGGTATAATTTTCCATCCAATGTTCTGATAGTCAATGTCTTGGCTTTCTCTTCCTTTTCTCCAATAGTTATTATTAGAGGTATCTCCTGCAGTTGCGCTTCCCTGACTTTATAAGAAACAGATTCGGCTCTGGAATCAAACTCAACCCTTAAACCGTTTTCCTCCATGATTGTCTTAACCTCTTCAGCATAGCCATTAAACCTGTCCGCAACTGTGAGGATAACTGCCTGTACTGGCGCGAGCCATAATGGAAACCTGCCAGCAAAATGCTCTGTTATAATTCCCATAAACCTTTCCACACTGCCAAGAATGGTCCTGTGGAGCATCACCGGTCTGTGCTTCTTGCCGTCCTTGCCTTCATAGTTCAGGTCAAACTTTTCAGGCATTGAAAAGTCAAGCTGGATGGTTCCGCACTGCCAGCTTCTTCCTAATGCATCTTTCAAATGGAAGTCAATCTTAGGCCCATAAAAAGCACCATCACCTTCATTAATTTTATATTCCATATTAAGCTCTTTAAGAACCTTCTTTAATGTACCTTCAGCAAGGTCCCATAATTTTGGATCTCCCATAGCTTTTTCAGGCTTGGTGGATAATTCTACATGATACTCAAAACCAAACCTTTTGTATACAACATCAGCAAAATCGATAAGGTCTTTAATTTCATGCTCAACCTGTTCTTCCATGCAGAAAACATGGGCATCGTCCTGTGTAAAGCATCTCACTCTGAACAATCCGTTTAAGACACCTGAGAGCTCATGCCTGTGCACAAGACCGAATTCTCCAGCCCTTATTGGCAGCTCCCTGTAAGAATGCGTTTTTGTTTTGAAAATAAGTACATTCCCTGGGCAGTTCATAGGCTTAACAGCAAAATCCCTGTCATCTATCTTGGTAAAATACATGTTATCTTTGTAATGATCCCAATGCCCGGATTCATGCCAGAGAGATTTGCTGAGGATCAAAGGAGTCTTGTTTATCTCATAATCCCTGCTTCTCATTATCCCTGAAACATATTCCACTAATTTATTGAAGATAAATGTTCCTTTGTTATGGAAGAACGGCATGCCCGGAGCTTCTTCATGGAAAGAGAACAGGTCCATCTTTCTCCCAATCTTTCTGTGGTTGCGTTTTTCAGCTTCTTCCAGTAGATGTAAATATTCTTTTAATTCTTTTTTATCCGGGAATGCGATACCGTAAACTCTTGTGAGCATATTCTTGTCTGAATCTCCTCTCCAATAAGCTCCTGCTATCTTCATTAATTTGAAAGCTTTGATATAAGAGGTGTTTGGAACATGGGGACCCTTACATAAGTTATTAAACTCGCCTTGGGAATACATGCTTACTTTCTTATCTGGAACAGCGTTAGCCAGTTCAGTCTTATAGGGATCTTTTTTATAAAATTCAAGCGCTTCTTTTTTTGGAACATCTTTTTGAGTAATATCTTGTTTTTCATTAACAATTTTCTTCATTTCTGCTTCAATCTTTGGTAGATCATCAGGATGTAATTCTTTAATATCATAATCCTGGTAAAAGCCATCATCTATAGCAGAACCTACACCTAGACCAATATTCTGAGTTTTGAATAGTCTTAATATAGCTTGAGTCATTAAGTGAGAAGCGCTATGCCAGAAAACTTCTTTACCTTCTTTGTCTTTGAATGTTAATATAGTGAGTTTTCCGCTTTTGTTGATAGGTGTTGTTAAGTCAATGAGTTCATCATCCAGTTTTGCAGCTAAAGCTGCCCTTGCCAGGCCTTCTCCTATATCCTTTTTGATAATTTCCAGGGCTGTAGAGCCTTTATCATGCTGCTTTTTTGCGCCGTCTGGGAATGTTATGCTGATTTTTGCCATTTTAGTGCAGTAAAGTTAATTAGTAGTATATATAGTTTATTGAATTCTAAGACTATTAGTTTGCTGGGCCCTCAATAATCCCATGCAGTAATCTTCTTGCTAAGGTTCATCCATTCAGGAGTGTTAAGGCTTAGATATTCTTCTCTTAATTCCTTTGAGATTGTTAGGTTTTCAGGGTAATTTATTTCCCAGATATTTAAAGGCCCAAGTGTCCTTCCCCTATAATATGCAAGAGCATTCCTGTTGCTGTCATCGAATACAAGCTTAAAGTAAGGGTTTTCTTCCTTGAACAGGAAGAGTTTTGTCCATAATGCGTTAAGGCCTTTCCTTGAGACATATAACAAAGCTCCGTTCTCCTGCTGGTACTGGTTGTTTATGTAGAGGGGCATTATCCTTAGGCAGCCTTTGAGCCCAGATTCGTTGAAAATTGTTTTTCCTTCATCTTCATCATAGATGCATTCAACAGGAACATCTGTTCTCTCCCTATTATAGTAAAGAACAGCTTTTGGCTGCTTTATTTCAATCTCATCCTCATCAGTCTCGTCAACAGGAACAAAGAATCCTGCAATATAACTTTTCTTTGCAGGGTAAACCTTATCATTGTAAATAAAGTCTTCATCAAGGGTAGTGCCTCCCTGGAAGAAGTAGGTTGTAAGGTTGTTTTCTATTTTTGTAGCTCTGCTGTTCATAGAATAGGTGCCTATCCAGGAGAAAACATCAAAGTTTTCATCGCTGCCAATGCTTGAGTAAGCGGTGTATTTGCCGATTTCATCAGAGATTATGAGGAGATGGGTTGTGTTATGCACTTTTAGGTATTCTAGGGCTTCTTCGTATGATTTTGCAGTAAGCACATGCCTGCCCATGAGATGGTTCCAGTAGGCATAATAGTTACCGCCATCAGTAATCGTTGCCCTGCTTCCTTCAGCCTGCACCCAGTAGCCATAGTCCCACCAGTGCGCAAAGACAGCATCTTCCTGAGTGTTTTGTTTTACCCAGCTCATTGCATCCTGCCATTGGTTGTTGAAGGAGGGTGATGTGTAGCCTGCCTGCGCCAGGCTTAGGGAAGCTGAGGAAAAGATTATAGGCAGAGAGATAAGAAATACAAGCGCGTATAAAAGAGTCTTGTAAACCTTGTCTTTGACTAATTTTGTGTATCTAAAGACAGATAATATAAGGAAAGAGGCAAGGATAGTGGTAATGGGAGCAAAAACAAAGAACAGCCTCATTGCGCCTCTTGCAGCGACAACCATTATGAGGAACCATACAAAGATAAAGAGATAACCCCTGTTTATTCTTCTGATATTATCGTATAATTCTCTTTTTTTGTAGAAGGAATAAATAAATATGCCAAGGATGATAAGAACAAAGCAAATCAGAGAGCCAAAGAATAACAGCTGTGAGATAAGGTTATCTCCGTTCAGGTAGGAGTTGGGGGATCTTCTGCTGAATATAAAGGCTGTTATGAAGATGGTGTAGGCAAGAGTTAACTTGTAGATATTCTTTTTTCCAGAGAAGTTTTTGATTATTGTATAGAACAGTAGTATTGAGCCAATGAAAAATAGATAGAAGTAATATTTGAATTCGCTCCACCAGTCAGTAAAGTATGGCTGCCTGTTCTCAGCAACTGTTAGTGTCAGCCTGCTGATGCCCATTGGGTGCAGGAACTGCTGCTTTACTTCGTCTAGTTTTTCGATTACGAAGTCAGGTTTTAGTATAAAGCCTGCTGTTAAGGCAAAAACCATCAGTATTGCTATAATGGAAAGATTTAGTGGGATATTAACTGGTTTTTTATTTTTGAGATAGAATTGAACCAATCTGCTGAATAATAGTATCATTAGCACAGCAATAGGAAGTCCTGTGTTGATGGAGAGTAGTACGCCCCTGATCCCGCCATATTTCCCGAGAAACATGGACATCATAACAAGGGCTGGAGTTAACCATACTATATATGCATATAAGTCTTCCTTCCTGAACCTATTCAATACAAAAAGTATCAGATTAAAGAGGGCTATTATCATGAGCACAAACTTAACACCCCCCCAACTGAGGCCCATCAGGCCATTGCTTATGCCGGCAAGCAGCGCAAAGAATAGTTTTAGCTTGAAATCTTTGGCTTTGAAGGATTTTACATAGAAATAGAATATAGCAAACATGAGGAACATAGCAAGGGGCTCTTTGTCAGAGAAGCCTGCCATTGTCCTGTATAGATAAGAGGGAAGCACTACCAGGAAAAGGCAGGAGAGCAGCGCAATATTTCTGTTAAACAGTTGTTTAATAAGAAGATAAAATAATGGTATGGATAATGCGAAGAATATCACAGGGTAAAGGATATCAGCCTGTTCAATTGTAATAGTTGGGATAAATACTTTTAATATCTTGTATATATAAGAGATAATATATGGTAATATAACAACTTCATGGCTTGGGTCCTGGCCTATAGGGGCATATCTCATAGTGTCCCAGGCCATAACTGAGCCTTCCGTTGCAATATGCCTGGCCATCCTCAGGAAATAGTAAGGGTCAAGAGCAAGAGGAAACCTGCCTTTTAATAAGGGAAGGTTTCTTGTTCTTATAAATACGCCTAACCAGATGATAACTGTTAATGCCATCCAATAAACTCTTTTTTTCTGTTTTTTGAGCAGACTTATCAGGCTAAGTCTTTTTTGGGTTTCTTCTTGCATTTAGAATAAGAAAATTATTCATTATAATATATTTTTCGCAAATTATCAGTTATTCTTTGCTATTTATATTACTAAGAGTGTTGCATGACTGCCTAAGATATTTGTTGTTAAGCCTAGGACATACGCTATAATCCTCCTCTTTTACAAATGACATATAACAATAATCTCTTCTGGTTATGATGATTTTTGCACAGAGCTGGCTGTCTTTGGTTGATTGGGCAATAGCTAAGTAGCAGTTACCATTTGTCCTGTTGTTTATTATATTTTCACAGTAGGTGATATCCTTTCTTGCTTCAGCAATATTGAGAAAGCATTGGTCTTTGTATGTTTCCTGTTTTACCCCTTTGCAGAACTCTTCAGAGAACTTGAGGTTTGTTATGCTTATGTTCCCGATTTCACGAATCTTCTCCCAGATGGTTAAGCCTTCAAAGGCCTCTTCCCCTTTTATCTTAACCTCTTTATCCTTTTTGCAATCTGTTTCGCAGTTCCTTTCTGTTTCCCCCCCTTCGCAGAGATTATTGCCGCAACAGGGTATGATTAGGGTGTTTGAGCATTTAAAGCCTGTTTCTTCTCCGCAGCTGTCTTCTGTGCAGTCATTGCTGTCATCGCAGGATAAGGGACATTCTTTTTCCAGGCCTTCTTCCGGAGTTGTCTCTTCTTCGGCAGTTTCTCCCTTAATCCTAAATGCACTTGTTGCGGTTTTTACCTTATTGTCATAATAAATTTTGACTTCAAGCTCATAATCTCCTGGCTTTAGCTTGTCATGCAGTTCCAGGCTTTGTTGTGTCAGGCTTCTTTTTGAGAATTGAATCTTTTCTGAGCTTTTTGAGATCACATTTTTTTTGTAGAGAATGCTGTTTTCTATGTTAAGGATATACCTCTTTACGCCTGAACTTGATATATCAACATTAAATTTTAGAGTGTCACCAGGCATTAGCTCTTTCTTGGTGAGCTCAACTTTTAAAGTCATCTCGGGCTTTGTTTCTTTTTTTCCCGGCTTTAAGAGGTAAAATAAAGAAACAGCCAGAAGGATAATTACAATAACCACAACAGCTATTATTGCTATTTTTTTATAGTCAAAGCCCTTTTTCTGGTAGATAGAGTTTATTGCTGCCTCTATTTCAGTCTCATGATACCCATAATTTTTTAGGTATTTCTTTATGCTGCCTGTATTATGTCCCTCTTTTATCTGTTCTTTAACAAAAGAGGCCAGGCTCTTTGAGAACATGCTTTAATTACTCCCGATTAGTTATTTAAAGTTTGTTTGTCATTTAGAAGAAGTTATATACAAAATACTTTACATTCCTATTTTCCATAATATCATGTTTATAACAATCTTTATCCCATCTATAACAGTTGTGCCTTTATATTTGCTGCTGTAGATTGTTTTTATGGGTATTTCCCTGTATTTAAGATGGTTCTTGCCAATATTAGCAATGATTTCTGATTCAACGCTGTAGTCAAGTGCTCTCCATTTTATCTTTTCATAGATTCCTGCGTTGAATGCCCTGTAGCCGTTTTGGGTGTCTTTTAAATCAAGGTTGTATAAAAACTTGACAGATTTATTAATAAACCAGTTACCAAACCTTAAGATAAAAGGTATGTTTTCATAATCTCTTCTGTAGCCAAAGACAATATCAACATCCTTTAATGCCTCCAGAAAGCTGGGGATTTCTGAGGGATCATGCTGGCCGTCAGCATCAATGAAGATTATTTGTTTAGCATCATGTTTAATAGCGTATTCACAACCAGTCTTCATAGCAGAGCCTTTTCCCATATTGACAATATGATTTAGAAGAATAACCCCTTTCTCTTTGGCTGTGTTATAGGTGTTGTCAGTGCTTCCATCGTCTACTACGATTATGTTTTTGGTATGGGCTTTAACATTGTCTATTACTTTGCCAATGTTTTTTCCTTCGTTATGCGCGGGAATGATTGCAAAAAGGTTCATAGTGTTTAGTATTTTTAGTCTAGAATAAAAAGATTTCGTATTATTCAAGTTGTTAACAAAGAAGGCTTATCCATGCCGAGAATTTTGCCGAAGGCCATTAAGTCATGGGCTGATCTTATTTGGAAGGGCTCTTCAGCAAAGGAGGCAATGAATGTTTTTACCTTATATTTCCTGCACATCCTTATGTTGTGCATCATTCTTCCTATGATGTTTGCCCTCTCTGCGCCTTCAGAGTTTAAGATGTCAGAGAAGGAAAATGCTATTTTTACATTGTTTTTGTAAGCTAGTTTAGAGATAACCTGGTTTAGGCCTGCTCTGTGATGGATGAAGTCTCTTCTGGCTCCTGATTCCAAGCCGTATAGAATAAAGTCTTTATTTCTTTCTATTGCATTCCTATCCTTATCGGATGATTTGACAAATACAATTTCAGAGAGCTTTTTGGCTTTCCTGAGCTCATCAGCTTTTGCAAGCAGAGCAAAAGATAGCTTGATCCTACTCTCTTGGCTTAACTTTTCAAAGAAGTTCCTGTTAAAGCCCTTGGACTTGCATACAAAGCATAATCCTTTATAGCCCAGCTTTTCAGCTAGTTCAATAAAACTTTTTTCATTTCCATTGGGAAAAACAATGTCGATGTTCATTTAGTTCTTAAAACTGTTATAGAATTATATAAAACTTACCAATTATTTACCAAATCTTCTTTGCCTCTTAGAATACTCATTAATAGCCATAACAAAATCTTCTTTTTCAAACTCCGGCCATACTTTTTCAATGAAGAAGTATTCAGAGTAAGCGCCCTGCCATGCCAGGAAGTTAGATGTTCGTTTTTCTCCGCCTGTTCTTATTATCAAGTCAGGCTCATGGTCAAAGTACAGGTTTTTAGAGAATGTGTCTTCATTGATCTGGTTTATGTCAAGCTTGCCTTCTTTTACTTTCTCAGCTATCTTTTTAGCAGCATCAACTACCTCTGACCTGCCGCCATAGGCCATTGCAAAGTTTACAGTATATTTTTTATGGTTTTTTGTTTTTTCCATGATTTGCTGCATCTTCTCCTGGACATCTTTGGGGAACATCCATATTCTTCCAAGAATATTAATCCTTATCTCGTTTTCATATATTCTTTTATCATCTTTCAGCTTGTCAAAATTATCCTTGAATAGCTTCATTAAGAAGTCAAACTCTTTTTTTGGCCTGTTAAAGTTTTCAACAGAGAAAGCGTATAATGTTAATTCTGTGATATTATATTCTTTGCACCAATTTAACACATCTTCAATCTTTTTAGCGCCCCATTCATGGCCTTTCCAGGGCTTGAGCATTAATTTCCTGCTGAACCTTCTGTTCCCATCCATAATTATAGCTATATGCCTTGGAACCTTTCCATGTCCTTGTTCTTCAGTTTCGCTCATTTCTTATAGAATAAAAATAACTCATTTAAATATTTTTCTTGTCTTAAGTCTTTTCAAGCTCTTTTGTAACAGACCAGTCAAGCAACACCTCTGATAGGTTGACAAGATGCTCTTTAACCCTTTTCTTGTCATATGTCCTGACATCCTTGATTGTTATATTGTCCAGCCTTAATATATCTTTCGTGAGCTCTAAGACCTGCTTGTAATCAAATTCGTTTAAGTTTTCCAAGATAAGCTTGATCTTATTGGTAATACCAAGAACATTGTTTAAAAAGTCCTTTTCATTTTTGTCCACAAACCTGAGATGGTCAACTATTTCTTCAAGATTCATTGAGATTAGCGCTATATAATGCAACTCAAGGGGTTTTAGATTACTTTTTTCATGGAAACTCAGCGCGCCGATTGTTGCTTTGTAAATCAGGGTTTTGCTTTTGTCAATCTCTTCCTCATATTTATTAATTAGTTTTATGTTATAATCATTTATCATAACAACCAAGAGGTTCTTTACTTTTCTTACCAGTGTCTTTAGCAAAGAATCAGGCTCGTCGATAGTCATGCTTGATTCATAGGTAATGTTAAGGCCGTCAACCTCAACAAACTCAAGGCCACTGGTTATATCCTTTTGGTTAAGAAACTCAGGAATGTTGATTTTCTTGCCCAGCTTGATCTTAAAGGATCTTGTAGGGTTGATATAGCATGCTACAACAAGCTTAATAAGCACATCCTGGTCATGTTCAAGAACGTTCAGGTTAACAGATTTATCCTGCCTTTTTACAATGAAAGAGGATATGTTCAGGCTGCCATCGTTCATCGTTTCAAGGCCAACCTTGGATTTAGAAGATATATCGTATTTCTTGCACCAAAGCGTGGGGAGGTATACATAGTGCATATTCCCTGTTCTCTGGACGTTTCTGATTTCCATAATAGATGAGTATTTAGTGCTATTTATAAACATTTAGTTTTATTTGTGCATACTGTCAACTTAGGCTTTATGAGGAACAATCTATTTATATTTCGCTTTATTTTCTTGTTTTTATGAACATTTTGCCAGGAATAGAAATAGTTGATTTGGGGCTGTATCTTACTAAGGAAAGGACTTTGGTTATTGCTGATACCCATATAGGCTTTGAAGAGGCTTTGAATAAGCAGGGGCTGCTGGTGCCAAGGTTTCAGTTTGATGAGCTGGTTAAGAGGCTGAAGAAGATTCTTGCAAAGGTTAAGCCTAAGCTGATTATTGTTAATGGCGATATTAAGCATGAGTTTGGGACAATATCTGAACAGGAATGGAGGCTTACTTTGAGGCTGCTTGATTTCTTAGCTGAGCATTGTGAGAAGATTGTCCTGATAAAGGGGAACCATGATACAGTTATTGGGCCTATTGCGGTTAAGAGAAATATTGAAGTAAAAGATTATTATCTAACAAATAAAATATTAATAGTTCATGGCCATACTATATTTGAGAAGAAGCTAGATTATAATACTATAATCATTGGCCATGAACATCCCGCGATTGGAATAACTGAAGCTGCCAGAAGAGAGCTCTTCAAGTGCTTTCTTAAGGGAAAGTTTAAGGTTAAAAACCTTGTTGTAATGCCTTCTTTCAATCTTGTGACAGAAGGGACAAACGTCCTTAAAGAGAGCTTGTTGAGCCCTTACCTGAAACAGGATTTGTCTGGCTTTGAAGTGTTTGTTGTTGGGGATAAAGTGTATAAGTTTGGGAGGTTAGGTAACCTCTAGGTTCCTAACATTATCCCTTCTCACTTTCTGCTGGAAAAGGAATTCATCGATAAACTTTACCTTTTCCATATAATCATCCCATTCCATGAACAGTTTCTTTTTGAACAAATCTTTTAAAAACATTTTATCACCTCATGATTTTTATTGGTTTTTTATTTGAAGTAATCCCAGGAGCAAAAGAGGAAACTCCCGAGATTACGGAGGGTTGATATGAAGCTATTCAGCATTAAACCATTAAGTTGCCAACCAAAAAGTCATCTTCATAAACAGATATTTCTCTGAAGTCAATATCTTCAAACTGCTTTGTAAAGCCAAATATCCTGTTATTCACATTTCCTAGGTTTAGGTCTTGCATTTTTAATCACCTCAACCAATAAGAAAGAAGAGTTAGTTTATATACCTCGCGGGGGGACCTGTCCAGTGACCAGTGGTCAACTAAAAGGTATTATTTTAGGGTTACAGGGCTTGTAGAGGCAAAAACCACTGGTCAAATTAAATTGACCAGTGGGTCAGAAAAAGGCACTATTTTTCAGCAGGCAGCAAAATAGGAATACCTTCTTTAATAGGATACTTTGCCTTGCATTTAGCGCAGACTAAGCCTGTTTTGTCTTTATTATAAGTTAAGTCAGCTTTGCATATAGGACATGCAAGGATGTTAAACAAGTCTTTTGGTATTGGGTCTTTTTTCATTGTTTTCATTTGGGATGATTGTTTAATTTAGTTATTTAATTGTTTTGTTTTTTATCAGCTAATAAAACCAACCAAAGGCTTAGCTATGGTTGAGAACAGTATAATATTGATTATTACATTGCTTAATGAATAAGGAAGTAGTTTGGTTAGATTTCCGGCAGCAAACATGAGGGTGAAGAATAAGTAAATGAAGTTCAGCAATATTGTGAGAGCTATGCCTAGCTGGGTTATGCTGAATCCTGAGAAAAGTCCTGCTAAGATCCCTACTAAGGCATAGCTTGGAATGATCCATAGGATGTATATATCAAGGTAGCCTGACATTATAAGGTGGAAAGTGATTAATACCAGTGCAATGATAAAGCCCATTAAGGGGCCGTATATCTTGCCTGTGATGACTGCTGATAGGGTTACCAGCTCCAGACCGATTGCTTTTAGGCCAAAGGCGTTTATTATATAACTGATAACAAAGCTTGAGATTACAAGCAGTGAGATTACTATAATCTTTTTGAATAAGAGCAAAAAGAGCAGAGCTATTCCTGATATTATGAGATATTTCTTGAGGTCTTTGTTCATATAGCAAAGAAATACTTATTATTATATAATAATTACGCTGAATCACCAACAGCAGTGCATTCAATCTCAATCAATGCGCCTAATGGCAAATCTTTAACTGCAAGCGCAACCCTTGCAGGATAATCTTTAGTGAAATATTTACTATAGATTTCATTAACCTTAGCATAATCTTTCATGTCTGCAAGAAATATCCTTACCTTAACGATATTAGACAGATTCCATGAAACTTCTTTAAGAACATCTTTTATATTTTCTAATGTAGCCTTAGTTTGTTCTTCAATACCTTCTGCTAATTTACCTGTTTCAGGGTTAAGCCCTACCTGCCCGGAAAGCTCCATCACATACTTAGAATCATAAACAATTGCTTTTGAAAAAGGTAAAGCTCCAGGATTTGGAATAATTTTCTTTGCCATAATCATAAGGAATTATCTTTTCTATTTAATTATTACGTTATTTTTATATATTAAATCAATTATCCATGCATATAAGGGCCTGTGGTCTAGTGATTGGTAAAGCCTTGCTTTGCAACTAGAAGCTATGACATCGCCTTGACTTGGCGGGGATCACCGGTTCAAATCCGGTCAGGCCCATTTTTTATTCTTCTTTTAATTTAATAATAGCCTCAGCCAAATCCCCTTTAGTCTCTTCAAGAACTTCTTTTACCTTTTCTTTGTCAGCGCCTGTCTGTTCCATTACTGTTTTTATGTCGTCTTCGTTTATTTCAGGTGTTGTAGAAATAGCTCTTTCATTAATAGTTCCCACAACCTGAAAAGTTTCCTGGCCCATCATGTTAACCTTGCTGACCTGAGGGTCGCTTATCACGATCTCTTTGTCGTCCTGTTTGATAATAACTTCGTTAGCAGGAACCTCTACCTGGGCAATGCCCATCCTTTTCATCATCTGCTGCATCTTTCTTGGGTTCATTCCTGGAAACATATTCTCACCTTAGACCTAACAAAGCATACCCCTGCGTATGCAGAATTATCATTACGACGATTACCACTACCACCAACACTATTATATGCCCTGGCTTGAATGTTATCTTGCTTTTATAGTCTTCAAAGTATCTTGTAAGTCCTCCCATTGAGGAGGGCATCCTGACTTTATTGTCTCCCATATATTAGCAAAAATGCTGATAATATATAAGATTTTCGTAAGAATTATATATTTCCGGAAAACAAGGGAAACCCTGAAAATGCCTGAAATAGATTTAAGCGAAATTAAGGGTAAGCATCTGCCTGAGAAGAAGTTTAGGTCCGGCTCTATATATCTGACAATATGGAATAACAGGAAGAGGGTTAAGGATGATAAGGTGAGCTATTTTTATACAATCACGCTTGAGAGAAGGTATAAGAAGGGTAAGGAATGGAAGTCTTCTAATACGTATAGGGTTAATGATTTGCCGAGAGCTGTATTATTGTTAAATAAAGCCTATGAATATTTAGTTATACAGAAGTCAGGGAAGGAGATTGTTGAGGAGATTAGTGGAAATTAGTTTCCTACTTCAAGGTAAGTTGCCTGCTTTCTTACATTCTTCCAGGGAATCTCTCCAAATTCGCAGCTTTTGCATGTCCAGTCAAGGTAAACCCAGTCATCAATCTTGTATCTTTTTAGCCCATCAGGGAGTTTTATCCTTATGTAAGCATGGCCTGTGATTAATACTAATTGAGTGTCTATGCCTATTGATTCAAGCATTGATGATAAGAGTATAGAGCCACTTTCACAGTCTGCTGCGGAGGTCATTAAGACCTCTTTTGGGTCTTCAATGTATTCTTTGCCAATAGGGTCGCTTACATATTGAATGTTGTCTCTTACAAAGTAGTAGAGGGCTTTTGCATGGCAGATTTTTCCCTGGCTGCAGGATAGGGAGACTATTTTATCAGCTGTTCTTTTTATAACTGGGTCTCCTGGCTTTATGAAGGCTCCTAAGTGAATTATATCAGCCAGTTTTATTGAGTTGTTTGTTTCCAGTTTAGTGCCAAATAAGACTTCATCTGTGTTTGGGGTGTATTTTGGCTCTGGGTCAAGCTTTATTGAGTAATAAGGTATTGCCATTAGGATTATTATAAGGACAAGAAATAAGCCCATTATCCATCTCAATGGACCTTTCCACCAGGGTGGTTGTTCTAGGTCTTCAAGCAGAGGGTCGGAATCCTGCATAAAATAATAAAAAAATAAAGAGGTTATTAATCTTTTCCATTGAAATGGTGATTATATAAGCCTCTGAAATCATTAGCTGCATTAACTAATTCCCTTAGTTCTTCCATATGCAGGCTTTGAGACCCATCACATAGTGCCTTTTCTGGATTTGGGTGAGCTTCTACTAAAAGGAAATCAGCTCCCATAGAAACAGCGCCTATAGCCACTCCTTTAACTGCATACCTTGCTCCGGTCGAATGGCTGGGATCAAATCCAGTTGGAAGAGGGGTAAGTTTTCTTAGAGCCACGGCATATGCAGCATCAGGGTTGTTTCTGTAAGGTCCGTTTTTCCCGCTGTCAAAGGATTTTGTGCCTCTAAGGCATAAGATAACATTGCTGTTTCCATTATCGAGGATATATTCTGCAGATTGTAGTAGATCATCCACAGTTGCAGCCATTCCTCTTTTCAGTAAAACCGGTTTCCCAGATTGCCCAATACTTTTTAACAGTTCGAAGTTATCCATATTTCTGGCGCCAACCTGGAGAATCTTTACATATTTGCTAACAAGTTCAACCTTTTCTGTGCTGACTACTTCAGTTACAGTTGGCATTTTATATCTTTCCCCTGCTTCAGCCAGGTATTCAAGCCCTTCTTCACCTAAGCCCTGGAAAGAATATGGGCTGCTTCTTGGCTTATCGGCACCTCCTCTTAGTATAGGCCTGGCTATATGTTCCTGTTCTTGGAAGATTCTATCAATGGACTTTGCTGCATCCATTATTTGTTGCTTGGTTTCAATTGCGCAAGGACCAGCCATAATTACAAGCTTATCTCCTCCAATTTCAATGCCATCAACACTAACTCTTGTGTATACAGGAGTTCCTCCATTCAGCAGGGTTTTGTATTCCAGACTGGCTAGCTTATAGGGTTTACTTATCCTTATAACCTCTTCCACACCAGGCAGAGGAATGAAAGTGTCTTCATTAAGTTCTGAAACATCTCCTTTTATTCCTATCACTGTTCTTGTTGTTCCATGTATCTCTCCAACTTCATACCCAAGCTCGTTTATTTTAGCTTCAACTCTCTTTATATTCTTTTCATCTGTTCCCATTTCCATTTTTATTATCATTTTTTCTAGTCCTCCGGATTTTTGTTAAAAAATTTATAGAGAATAAAAGTCGAGATAATGGTGCATTCAGGAAAATCCTATGCACTTACCAAAAGAAATAAAAGAATTTAAAGGTAAAACTATCTGAAACAGAATCTTTCAATATTAAATTGGTTTGTTTTACCATCATTATTTTATACTGAAATCAGTTATAATATATAAAGTTTTTGACAAGATATTTAAATAAGAAGCTTTTTTATGTTAAGTCTAAGGGGACGTAGTATAACCTGGCTAGAATAAGCGGCTCCAGTAACTGGAGATATGAGTCGAAAGGCAATGACCCTGAAGATACCGCTGGATCTGGGTTCGAATCCCAGCGTCCCCATTTTTCTTTTTGATTTAAAGACTTTAATTCTCAGCAGAAGATAGAATCTCCAAGAAAAATGGGGGCCAGTGAATTCTCGAAGAGAATTTTAGCGCGTCCCCATCTATAACTTCAGAGCATCCTTTATCTTTATAAGAAGGCTGATAACTGCTGATTTCTTTAAGGTTATTGCTTTATGAGGGCAGAGCTCATGGCAGCAGTAGCAGTTGATGCATTTTGATTTGTCCAGAACAGGGTAACCTTTCATCTGCAATGCTTTTGCAGGGCATGAGTTAATACAGATGCTGCATTTCCTGCATAGCTCTTTGTTTATTTTGGGGTAAGATATTGAGTGTTTGAATGCCAAGTTAGAGAGGAATTTTGGAATTTTTGAGATTTGAGGTGAGGGTTTTTTATAGTTAACTTTCACAAACTCTCCGATTACCTGGATTGATTCTTTGTCTACAAGATCTCTTTCTATACATTCTTTATTGGTTGGAATTTCAAAGGGGTTGTAGCCTATAATGCCGGAAGCTATTATGTCTAATGCAGGACAGCTTTCTGATACCATTATTATGCCTGTTTTAATAGGTATTCCAGAGACACCAGGACCGTTTCCTTCTAAGCCAATAACACCATCCATTATTGTGAGATTTGGCTTGGCAAGCTGGTAGATGTCAACAAGCAGTTTGGCAAGCTTTTCTTTTGTACTTCCAACTAAATGATACTTTTGCTTTCTTCCGCCAGGGATGAATCCAAAAAGGTTTTTTACTGCGCCAGTGTAAAGCATAAGAGAGTGCGTCTTTAGCTTTGGAAGATTGATTATCATATCTACTTTGAACAGGATTTCAGGCAGGTAAAGCTCTTTTAGAACAACACCTTCTTTATTTTCTATTTTTCTTAAAGCTGAGGAGCCAAGGTTTATTAGCTCTGCATTATACCTGTCAGCTGCCTCTTTTATTCCGGAGACCTCAAATGCTTTTTTTGTTGTTCCGGAGAATCCTGAGCTTTCTGCGATAATTACTTTGCAGTTTTTCTCTTTCAATAGTTTGCACACAGCCTCAACAATACTAGGATGAGTTGTGACTGCTTTATCAGGCGTTGTACTTGAAAGGATGTTAGGCTTTAATAGAACAGTAGAGTTTTCTTTGAATCTAAAGCCTATATTATCCAGAGACTGTTTAACAGAATTATAAACTTCTTCTTTGTTATAAGAACTGCATTTAATAACAGAAACCTTTTCTGGCATTTTAGAACTTCTTGAATCTTGCTGCTGTGTCTATAAGGTCAACCTGGCCCATGAACATAACTCTGCAACAGTATCTTTCCAAGCCCAGCTCATCTAATACCTTTTTCCTGTCTTCCCCTTTCTCTGTTCTTTCTTTAAAATCTTCCCATAAATGAGCTATTGGCTTTCCGCAACTCCAGCATCTGATAGGTATTATCATCTTTATATTGTAAAAAGGGCTTCTTTTTTTAAAGGTTTCGCTATAGTTTGGGTTTTATTCTCTTTACCAGCCCTTTAATATACTCCTCCCTGATTATGCCTTTTATCATGGCAGAAGGCTCTCTGAACTTTCTTTTAACATTCGCATAAAGCCTGTTCTTTTCAGTGAATGCGTTTTTGTGCTTTTCTTTAAATCTTTTGGCATGATACTTACTTTTTACTGGAGGACCAATTACTTTTTTTGAATCACTTAGCTTTTTTTTGTCGATTATGTACCAGAGAATGGCTTTGCTTTTCCTGTCAAAGTCCCAGCCATTGTTTATTATCTTGAAATCGTTTCCTGTTAACTGCCTGCAGATATAGTTAAACACTTTCAGGAGCTTGCATCCTATGATATCTTCCTTGCTGCCGGATGATTCTGCTTCTAATAGGATGAATCTATCTTTTCCAGCTTTTTGCTTAAGTTTCTTGGTGTCAAGCTCTTTCTTAATAAAGAAGCTTTCGTCAGGTTTTTTTAGGAATTTTCTGGCTGCTTCTTTGAATTGGATAAATTTTTCCCCGTCCAGCGCTGCTGCAACGTTCCTTTCTTTCTGGACAGGATCTATTACAATCAAGGGAGATATGAGTTTTGACTTGTTGAGGCTGTTGAGCGCTTCTTTGCTGTTCTTGTAGTATTTTTCAGTGTCTATTACATCATGCTCTTTCCATTTTGCTGCGCTTTTTAATAGCTGGTGGAAGGATTTGTAGTGGATGGCAAGGATTTCCAGGAGATAGCCTGAGAATCCTTTTATGTAGCTTTCAGCGCCATAGACTCGCTGGGCTTTACAGAATGATTTTGTGAGCCTTATTTCATCGCAAAGTTTCTTATGTTTCTTTACCCAGTCAACATGCAATGGGCTTATGTCTGTTATGTTTAATGATTCTTCTGCTTTTTTTATGTTAAGGATTGGAACTATTTCGAACACATAGCCTTTTTCTTTGAGCTGGAAGTAGTCCCTTGAGCCAGGGATTCTTTTGATAGCCTTGAATTTCTTTTTTAAGGCTTTTTCAAGGATGTCTGAGGTTGAGAGATGGTTCTCTTTGAATTTGTTGTAGTTGAATAAGACAAATATGTCAACATCATGGGAGCCTTTTAACCATGTATCTTTTGCTCCTGAGCCGCCCAGGATTGCTTTTGCGTCTTTTAGGCTGGAGTTTAGCCTTTTCAGAACATTGTTTGTTACACTAATAAAAGCTGATTCTTCTTCTTTAGAGGGTTTTAATGTTTTTAGGATTTCTGTTAGTAATTTGTCCATGAGGTAATTCAGGAACTATTATGTATTAAAGGTTTTGGTTTAGATTAGATAAACTTAAAAACAAAAACTGTTTTTACTTGTTTATATGAGCCTGTAGCGCAGTCTGGATAGCGCGATTGCCTCCTATTCAACTTTAGTTAAGAAGAAGTAAGCAATAGGTCGTGGGTTCGAATCCCATCAGGCTCGTTTCATTGATTTACTCATAATAGTTGATGGTCATGCTTCAATTAATATATATCCCGGAAGGATTGAGGATGTTCAAGCGGCGCTTGAGGGTAATCCTTTCAGGAATAAAGAGATATAAAGGAAGTCCCCAGGAGATAGGCAAACAGATTATAGAGGATTGCTGGAAAAACAAGTATTTCAGGACAAGTACTGGCCATTTCAGAGAATTCTGGACAAGAGACTTTGGGATTTGCACAGAGTCTTTATTAAATTTAGGCTACAAGAAAAAGGTTTACTCAACGTTGAGGTATGCGCTTAAAGTCTTTTCCAGGCATAACAAAGTAACAACCACTATCACACCTTATAATTATCCTTTTGATTTCCCAACATATTCCCCTGATTCTTTGCCGTTTTTAGTAAGAAGCCTGAGATTATTAGGAAACAGGGATTTAATTGATCAGTATAAGGATTTTCTAAACAAAGAAATAAACAGATTTTATGATATTGTATTAGATAAGGAAACCGGTCTTGTGAGAAAGGATAGGGCTTTTTCTTCTATAAAAGACCATTCAATGAGAAAATCCGCTTTATATGATAACATAATGGCTGCTATGCTGGATAATGATTTAAAGAAAATAAGAATCTTAAATAATTCTTTAAAAAATTATAATTTTAAGAAAAACATAAGAGATAATTTCTGGACAGGAGAATATTTCCTGGATGACTTATCAGGAAAAAAGTATATGGCCGGCGACGCGAACACATTCCCTTATTATTGCGGTGTCTTTACATCAAAAGTAATGATAAAAAGCTCAATGAGAAAAATAGAAGAAGAAGGATTGGACAAGCCTTTTCCATTAAAATATACAAAGGCTTCTAGAATGGATAAACAATTCTTCCTTACAAAACTTATAAGCCCCAATTATGAAGGCAACACAAACTGGATACATTTAGGATTGTGTTATATAAATGTAGTCAGCAAGGTTGACAGGCAGAAAGCAGGAAAGTATCTTAGAGAATATACACCGCTCATCAATAGATATAGGAATTTCTTGGAAGTGTTCAACAATAACAGAACACCATATCAAAATCCTTTTTATTATTGTGATGAGGGGATGTTATGGGTTGCTGATTATCTTGATGCAAAAACAAGCTTTCTCTCTGGAGAATCTTAAGAAAAAAAGCCTACCAACCCATAAGCCCGCAGCATCTGGCGCAGATGGGGAACAAGCCATCCTCTTCTTTGAGCACGTTCCTGAACTTTTTGGCTTTTTCACTGTTAAAAATATTAAGAACAGAATCCTGGGTTATATTCCCTATTATGTAATCGGGATAGTCCCTGCATAAAGCTACATTCCCATTTGGCATCAGTTCTGCAGTAAGCCATGGTGACACGCATCTATTATAACCAAACATATTCTTGGGACTTTCATAATATTTGGGGATATCTTCCGGTGCAAGATAGGGAATGAAAAGATAAAAAAAGGGATATTTCTTTTTCTTTATTCTCGATACAGTTGAAGACAAAGCACCAGTATTAACTTTACTGGAGCTGCCCACATAGCCTTTCCATGCAAAAGGGGTGCATCCAAGCTTGTTTTCCATTATCTTTGTGTGCTGCATGCCTATTTCAGGGGTTGTAAACCATGAATAATAAATTATAAGACCATCAGCAAGGAGATTTTTTGCTTCTTCAAATATTTCTTCCAGATTATCAGCATTATACCTGGATATTGTGCTTAACAACATTATATATGGTTTCTTCTTTCCAAGCTTTTCTTTTTCTTTCCTTATTTCTTCAATGCCTTCTACTAATGTATCATAACAGCCACGCATTCCCCGTATTTCATCATGCTTTTCTCTTGACCCGTCTAAGGAAAGCATAAGCATATCAAGACCCATTTCTACAAGGTCCTTTGCTGTTTCTTTTAGCTTAACCCCATTAGTCACAACTGCAGCAATCATCTTTTGGCGCTTAAGGTATTTCAAGAAAGGCATTATGTCCGGATAAAGAAAGGGCTCACCCCCCCAGATATAAAAGAAAGGCTTTAGTTTTTTTACATCATCAATAAGTTTCTTATAGGTTTCCAATGGCACAATTTTCTTAAGCTCTTCAGAGTCTTTTCTTATATTATAACCAGTCTCGCCCCACTGGCCGCACATCTTGCATCTAAGGTTGCACATGTTTGTTATCTTAATGCTGACCTGCTTAAGCTTTGAAGACTCGCCTTTCATAAAATAATAATCATAGTTTACTGTGATATGCTTTCTAATCAATCCTTTTATTATTTCAATAAGAATGTCAGGTGTTTTTGTTACTTCCTGCAATGCTTTAAGAGGCGTTCTGGAATGCATAAAAAAAGGGATAAATGAAGTTATTTAAATTTTATTGTTTTAATCGTTCCCTTAGAATTTAATGTATATTCTTTACCAGCCCATTTAATAGTGTTATTGAAAAGAGTTGTATACAGGCTGTACAAATTTATGAATAATACAGGATACAAATAAACTAAAGTCTCTTTTGTTATTCTCTCCTTTTTTATTAAGAATATAATCCCAAAATACAAATATAAAAACATAAACATTATAACAGATATAGTAAGATGAATTGTCCAGCGATTGGTTAAAAAGCTTATTATAAGATTTATTGGTAGCATAAAAATAGGAATCAAAATAATTGTAAAATTTATTAAAGCAAGTATCCAATAACCCTTTAGATAATATTTGAGAAACATGATTTGCCTTATAAGCCAGGTAACCCAGTCGCTTAAGCTTGTATTTTCTCTTATATGCCTGATTGAGATTGGAACACAGAATCCTCTCTTTCTTTTCTTAAGAAGGATTTTGGTTAGAGAGACGTCGTCCACACAAAACTTTTCCCAGGAGTTATTGACTTTTAACCTAAAAAAGTCATCTTTTCTAATAGCAAAAGATCCGCCCCAAACAGCGCCTGTTGCAATTAAAAGAAAATAAAGATAAGCATCTATAAATTTTTTAAAAACTAATGACAAATTTTCTCTTCGGTGAGTAGAAGAATCAAATGAAGTGGTAACTGTTATTTTTCTTGATTGTAAAGGCCTGACCAATCTAAATAGCCAGTTCTCTTCAATAATAATATCGCTGTCACAGAAGACATAAACATCTGCATTGGGATATTCCTCTATGCCCTTAAGCAGGTTAAAATTCTTTTGGCAGTTTCTAGAGCTCTTTCCAGCAATAACATGAGCGGCGTGGTTATATTTTTTCCTTATTTTTTCTATCTCTTTCACAGCAGGGTCATTAATAGATTCTGTAATAAAGATTAGTTTATAGTTATGAAACCTTTGGTTTGCAATAGATTCCAATGAAGCGCCTAATTCTTTGTTCCATCCCTTGCATGGAACAAAGACATGAACCTTAAATGATATTTCATTCTTAAGGGATTTAAGAGCTTTTGGGTAAGTGATATATTTATACAAGAAAAACTTAATCAATAAGACGATATTTATTAGAACAGATATTATTAAAATAAAAATTGCCCAGTTAATTTTCATCACTTTTTAGTTTTATTAATTGATTTATAAATTATTCTATCCTGCCAAAGCCAAAAATCAAAAACTATTTAATCTCTTATTGCTTTTTAGGAAAATAGAGTAAAATGAAAATTAGTATTATAATTCCTGCATTAAATGAGGATAAATGCCTCCCAAGGTTGTTGGAGAGCATAAAGAACCAAAGCTTTAAGGATTATGAGATTATTGTTGCTGATGCTAACTCAACAGATAATACCCCCAAGATTGCCAGAAAGTATGGGGCGAAGGTTGTGAAAGGGGGATTGCCGGGAGCTGGCAGGAATGCGGGAGCCAAGGCTGCAAAGGGAGATTTTCTTTTTTTTATGGATGCGGATGTTAAGCTGCCTGAAGATTTTCTTAAGAAAGTCTATCACGAAATGCAAGAAAAATATTTGGATTTAGCTACTTGCGGGTCCAAGCCATTATCAAGTCTCCTGATAGATAAGATTATGCATGATTTAGCTAATATTTATATTAAGCTTCATCAGTTTACAGAAGACCCGCATGCACCTGGATATTGTATATTTGTTTCTAAAAGGCTTTTTATGAGAATTAATGGCTTTGATGAATCAGTTAAGCTCGCGGAGGACCATGACTTTGTTAAGAGAGCATCGAGGTTTAGGCCTTTAAAGATTCTTAAATCAACAGAAATCATGGTAAGTGTAAGAAGATTAATAAAAGAGGGCAGGCTTAATCTGATTTGGAAATATCTGCGAGTAGAAATGTACAGGAAATTCAGAGGTGAAATAAGAAAAGACACTATTGATTATGAATTTAGCAAATTTGATAAAAAAAGAAAAAGAATATTGAATATAAAGTTAAGAAGACTGGAACAAAGACTAATTAGGATGAACAATGAATATAAAATATTCACAAGAAAATATATTATTGGAAACTTAACTGAAAATTATAAGCAACAATTAGAAAAGCTTAAGAGAAGGTTTGATAATATAAATAAATCGTTCAAAAAGATTGTATTGAATAATAAATAAAATGGACAAAATTACTGATAAAAAGCTTGATAAGTATCTTAAGCTTACTTCAAAAGCTATTAAGAAGGTTAAGCTGGTTAAGAAGGGCAAAGTGGACTTTGAGAAGGCAGGTGAGGATTTCTTAGATATGGCTTCAAGGTATTATAAGGATGCTTTGTTCTTTAAGGAGAAGGGTGACTTTGTTACAGCGTTTGCTGCTATTAATTATGCTCATGGCTGGCTGGATGCCGGGGCTAGACTTGGTTTATTTGATGTTAACCGAGACTCAAGATTATTTACAGTCGATTAACCTATTTAGAAGCTTTTTCTTAAAATTAATTCAATCTCAAAAGGGATAAAAGGAATCTTATAAAGCAAAGGAAATGGACTGAAATAACTCTTTTTGATTATTTCCATACTATTTTTATTAATTACATCAATTATTTGTTTCTCTTTCAAAACTGAAATATGAGTTTTATCATTATCTAAAAATCCAAAAAACCTATAAGGCCATGCATCGATAGGAGAAGATACAATTAAATACCCTCCTTTTTTTACCCTTTTAATAAGTTTTTCAAAGTTCTTTTTGAAATCTTTTGTGTGTTCTAAAACATCCATTGCGGTTATACAGTCAAAATATTCCTTTGGATGTGGTAGTGATTCATCAAGATCTACAATTCTCAAGTCAGCATATGGAACATAATTCTTTGCTTTGTTTATTGCAAATTCTGATATATCACAGCCATATACCTCATCAAAAAAACAAGAAACTTCCTTTATTAAAAATCCAAAAGCGCAACCTATATCTAAATATTTTCCTTGGAGCCCTTCTACTTCAATAAATGATATTATTCTTTTAAATGCTCTTGAAGTATTAGTCTTCTCATAATTAAAGTAATTTGATAACTTATGTCCATAGTAGTATTCTTTACCAAATATTCTCTTTTTATCGAATCTTACTGCCATTGAAGAAATAAAAAAGATTCTTTATTTAAGATTTTCTATGGAAAACTAAGTTAATAATTCTGATTAAAGGCAGAAAGATATTTAAACAAATCTTATTCTCTTTCTGTTATGGGCCCATAGCTCAGCCTGGTTAGGCTTATAAGCCCCAGAGAGAGCGATTGCCTCTTAATAGGCAATGGAGTGAGCAAAGAAGTCAAAAGCTTCGCTCATTAGGTCCAGGGTTCGAATCCCTGTGGGCCCGTATTTTTTCATTTAGACGGTCACTATGAAAACCAATCTCTTCAACAGCTTTTCTTAATTTCTTCCTTCCGTTGATATATAAGTAATTAGTTACAAAATTGTTTCTAGTTACTTTATGATATTCTAAGATGTTATAATATGAATTAGCTTTAATCCCTAATTTTTGAAGAGCTTTTTTACAGTCACGTACTAGTCTCATGCTACACGTTTTTAAATGCATCACTGGGTACTTTTCCACTTTCTTGAAACATAATGAGAAATCTGTATCAATGATACCTCTTAAACATGAGGTTAAGTACTTCTTTTTTTCCCATATACAATCGGGGATTCCTATATTTTCTTTCTTATTTACAGGTAAGCCAATAATCTTATTATAAAATCCTACTAAACCCTTAGAACAAATCTTTAATCTAATTTCGCTTTTATTTCTTCCAACAACTGAAACTGGAAAGGCAAGATTATACAAATCCTTCTTTAATTTTCTGACATGATTAGATATATAATCTTTGTCTAAATAAGCATTTCCTGAAACATATATCTGATATTCTTTCTTCTTTAAGATATATGATCCAATATGGCCGTCACCTATCATTATTCCTATATCTTCGGCTAACTTTTCTGACATTTCCTGCGGCAAGGTTAATTCTCTTTTAATATCAAATCTACTTAGATTAACTTTCGAGATATCTAATTTCATTTATATTGCCTCATTTTTTATAATAATTAAATCTTTTGTTTTTGGAGAATATGAGGTGTTGAGATTAGATTGAGAAATTAATAGGTAAATCAGTTTTGAAAGTCCCGTTGGGCCCATTTTATTTTCTTTCTTTAGAATTCTATTGCTTTAACCTTTTCTTGAGGTCTTCAACAATCTTGACGGGACTTGGGTCTGTTTCATATTTTAATGCAAGGTAGTAAGATGCCCAGTCGCCGATATAAATCGCAGAGAATATCTTTGTGAGGGTGCTGCCTCCTCTTAGCATGATCTCTGTTACAGATATTCCTTTCTTTTTTATTATCTCTTTGGTTATATCAAACCTTTTCCTGATTCTCATATGGTCATCTTCATCTTTTATAAGGATAACATGGTAATCTCCTATAACATTTGTGTAGCCAACTATTTCATTATGGTTCAGCTCAGGGAGCATGTTGCAGAATGCATGCACCTTGCTGTTTTCATTAAAATCTATCTTCCATTTATAGGCAATAGCATATAACCTGTCTGAGGAGTATATCAAGGGTATTTTTCCTTCCAGCTTCCTGGCTATATCTTTTGCTCTTTCTTCAAAGATAGGCTTTTTCAGGGTGTTTATGGTTTTTTCTATGTCCCCGGAGATATCGCTTATTATCTTTGAGTTCATTAACACATTTAATATGGGTAGGAACAGATAAGCATAGGCAGATCTTGGCTGTATGCCTTCCGGGACTTTGATAAGTATTTGCCTTTGTTTTGTGGCCAGCTCTTCCAGTTTCCCGTCAGAGGCTATAACAATTATATGGGCTCCTTTTCTTAAGGCATTCCTGTAAGCATAGATTGTTTCTTCAGTGTTGCCTGAGTAGGATATAACAAACACTAAAGACCTCATGTTTGTAAATTCAGGCAAAGAATAGCCTTTGTTTACAAATATAGGTATGCTTGTAGAGTAAAAGAAGGATTTAAGGATTTCTCCAGGCAAGGCAGAGCCGCCCATGCCGGTGATTATTATGTTGTCGACCTTATCGCTTATTTTAATGTCTTTTCCCAGTTTAGAGGCCTCTTCCATCTGCTTGGGAAAATTCTTTAGAACATCGTACATATTTTCCGTATCATAGGTTTCAATATCAAATTCTTCTTCCATTTTGATTAGTGAATTTAGCTATCTATTTAATTTTTTCTAAAAAGATTTAAATAATTAGGGTTTTAACTATCAAATATTATGATAAAAAGAGTTCCAACTGGCATTCCAGGGTTTGATAAGATGGTCAAGGGAGGGTTTAAAGAAAAAAGCATCAATCTTGTGTGCGGGCCTGCTGGCACAGGCAAGAGCACGTTTGCGATTCAGTTTCTGGTTAACGGCATAATAGGATTTAATGAGAACTGCGTTTATATTACCTTTGAAGAAGAGAGGAATCAGATAATCAGTAATATGCTGCAATTTGGCTGGGATCTTGAGGAACTCGAGAAAAGCGGTAAGTTTGTTTTGTTGCAGTATGCCCCGGAGATGGTAAAGGAACTGGTTGCAGAGGGCGGGGGAGTGTTGGATGAGACGATAGAGAAGGTTAAAGGCAAAAGGATTGTTATAGATTCTATTTCATCTTTCTCCTTGTTATATCAGAATGAATATGAAAGAAAACAGGCTTGCTTAAAGCTCTTTGAACTGATTAGAAGATGGGGGTATACAGCTGTTTTTACTGCGGAAGATGAATTGGTCCATATGGAGAATGCAATCTCAACTGAACTGGAGTTTGAGGCTGATTCAATGGTTTTTTTGTATAATGCTAAAACAAAGGGGAAAAGGAAAAGGGCTATTGAAGTAGTGAAAATGAGAGGAACCAAGCATGTGAGAAAGGTTCTTGGTTTTGATATAACTGAAAAAGGGATTGTTATTAACCCTAATGATGTTGTTGAGGTTTAGAGGAGGAAATTAAGATAATGGATGAAGAAAAAAAAAGACTCCATGATATTATTGATGGCTTAGCAAGAAGCATTGATCTTACTGATGATCCAGGGCATTTTGTAATATGGGCAAAAAGGCTAGAGGGATATAGTTTTAAGCAAGAACACCTTGATTTGGTCAGGGGAAAAACAAAAGGTTATTTCAGGATAAATGTAAAGAGACTGCTTAAAGAGGAAAAAGAGTTAGATAAAGATAATGAAGAAATTGAGCTTAAAATAAGAGAAATAATAAAGCTTCTTAACAGGTTGGGTGCTAAGCCAGGAGATATAACAATTAAAAAGCGTATTAAATTTCTATGCAGGGATATTTTTGAGAAGATAAGAGGCAAGATGGATTATTGCGAAGCGATAGAGAAAAAGATTGAAAGATTAGATTATATCCTTAAGAATTTAGAAAAAGAAGAAGAAATAGAAGAGGCAGCAGCCTGAATATCAGGGGCTTTTCTGCTAAGATGCTGAATTTCTAGTACCTATAATGTTCTGGCTTGTAAGGGCCTTCAACCTTAACTCCTATATATTCTGCTTGTTCCGGAGTTAATTTGGTTAATTTTGCCCCCAGCTTTTCTAAGTGCAGCCTTGCAACCTCTTCGTCCAGCTCTTTTGAGAGCATGGAAACTCCTAACTTATGCTCTTTTGTCCAGAGGTCTATCTGGGCAAGTGTTTGGTTTGTGAATGAGTTGCTCATTACAAAGCTTGGATGGCCTGTTGCACAGCCCAGGTTTATCAGCCTTCCTTCTGCTAATAAGTAAATCGAATGCCCGTCTTCAAAGGTGTATCTGTGCACAGGGCATTCGCTGCCTTTGATTTCTTCTTTTTTTATTCCAGGCCATTTTTCGAGTTTTGATACCTGGATTTCATTGTCAAAGTGGCCTATATTACAGACAATTGCCTGATCTTTCATCCTGCTCATGTGCTCTGCTGTTATAATGTCCCTGTTGCCTGTTGTTGTGACATATAAATCAGCTTCCGGCAGGGCATCTTCCACTGTGCATACCTTAATTCCTGCCATGCATGCCTGTAAAGCGCAGATTGGGTCAACCTCAGATACCATAACCTTCGCCTTCTCATTTTTTAAAGATTCTGCTGAACCTTTTCCAACATCTCCATAGCCGCATACCATTGCAGTCTTGCCTGATAAGAGAACATCCATTGCTCTTTTGATGCCGTCTACTAAAGAGTGCCTGCAACCATATACATTATCAAATTTTGATTTTGTTACAGAATCGTTGACGTTTATAGCGGGGAATAATAGTTTTCCTTCTTCCATCATCTGGTAAAGCCTGTGAACGCCGGTTGTTGTTTCTTCAGAGACTCCTTTGACTTCTTTTGCAGCTTTCTGCCATCTTTCTTTGTCTTTATTGTATTCTTCTTTGAGGCAGGCCATTAATTCTTTGAAGTCTTCTCCTTCGTTGCTGTAATCTTTGTCTAGTAAAGAGGGGTCTTTTTCAATGTCAACGCCTTTGTGGATCATTAAGGTAGCGTCTCCACCGTCGTCAACAATAAGGTTAGGGCCTTTTCCGTCTCCAAAGTTAAGAGCACGCTCTGTGCATAACCAGTAATCTTTTAATGATTCTCCTTTCCAGGCAAATACTGGTACGCCGGATTTTGCAATGGCTGCTGCTGCATGGTCCTGCGTTGAGAATATGTTGCAGGAAGCCCATCTGACTTCAGCTCCTAGTTCTGTTAGGGTTTCTATAAGGACAGCTGTCTGGATTGTCATGTGCAAACTGCCTGTGATTCTTGCGCCTTTTAATGGCTTTTCTGGTCCGTATTTTTCTCTAGTTGCCATCAGGCCGGGCATTTCCTTTTCTGCTATTTGTATCTCTTTTCTTCCAAATTCTGCGAGATTGATGTCTTTTACCTTATAATTTTCAGTTTCATCCATTTTATTTTCCCCCTAGTTTTAATGTCTTATTATATTCAATAAATCCAATCTTTTTCCAGAAATCGTTTGCTTCAATATCTGAATGGTATATGCTGACTGTGATGAAAGTTATGCTGTTCTCGTTGAACCATTTTAATATTTGTTTAGCAAGAGATTTTCCAATCCCTTTATTCCTATGTTCCTGATTAATGTAGCATTCCTGTATGTAGCCTTCTTTTTTTATCTTAAATTCCGGGTGTCTTGTCTTGATGATGCCTCTAATATAGCCAATTATCTTTCCGTCTTCTGTTGCTGTGAGTAGTAAATTGTTATCTTTTTGGATGAATTCTTTGAGTTCTTCTATCATCTTCTCTTTAAAGTTAGGTTCGTCCAGCTTATCAGCTTCGTCCATTGCATCGAACTTCCTGTATAAGTCTAAAGCTAAACTTGATATCTCTTCAATGTCCTTTTCTTCTAGTTTTGTTATTTGCATAATTGGGTGTGAATATTTGATATTTATATATTCTTTTGCCAGAAAACCTTAATTTATCCATTTTTATTCCTAAATACTGGACAAATTGGAAAGATTTAAATAATAATTGGACATATAATGGATTATTCTCGATAAAAAAGACCTTAAGATAATAAAAGTCCTTAAGCAGGATAGCAGGAAATCTATTAGAGATATCGCCAAGCTGACTAAGTTAAGGCCTTCAACTGTTCATCTGAGGATGCAGAGGCTGAAGAAAGAGGGTGTTATCGAGAGGTTTACTGTTAAGCTGGATAATAAGGCTGTTGATGAGAATTTTATTGTGTTTTTGTTTGTTGTTACAGAGAGTGATCTGCCTAAATCTTTTTTCAGCAATTCCTGTGTCAAGGAAGTGTTTGGGATAACAGGAGAGTATGATTTGTTGCTGAAGCTGAAGTTTAAGGATATTGATGAGTTTAATGGTTTTATTATTGGGTTGAGGAAGAATAAGAATATTAAGAAAACACTGACGATGGTGAGTACTGTTAATGTTAAGGAAGAGGTTTAGTGAATGACAAAGTATTTAAAGGATAGGTTCAGGGATAGCTTATTATTAAATGAGGTGAAAACAAAAATGGGATGCGGATGTTGTGGTTCTAAGGCAAAGCCAAAGAAGAAGGCCACTAAGAAAAAAACTGTTAAAAGAAAGAAGAAGAAATAATCTTTCTCAAAAGAGAATCTTTTTTTTTAATTTTATTTTTGTGATTGTGTTTGTTAATAATTCTGTTACTTTCTCAACATTCTGCTTGAATATTCCCAGTATTTCTTCCCATGTTACTGATTCCTCTTCTTCAGCCCAGCTGTCATAGTCTGTAGCCATGGCAACAGCAGCATAAGGTATGCCTGCTTCGTTTGCTAATACACATTCAGGAGCAACGCTCATGTTGATCACATCTGCTCCCCATACCCTGAACATATTAGATTCTGCTTTTGTAGAGAATCTTGGACCTTCTATAGTGATGACTGTGCCTTTTTCATGGTGCTTTATCCCCAATTCTTTTGCAGTCTCAATGAAAGCTTTTCTTAAGTCATCTGAAAAGGGCTCGGGCATGGCTGTATGCTTTGCATTCTCTCCTCCGCCTCCGGGGAATGTATCATGGAAAGTAATAGGCCTATGCCTGGTAAAGTCGATGAACTGGTCTAAGACAACTAAATGGCCGCGATCAATCTCTTTTCTTAGGCTGCCGCAGGCGGTTGTTGCTAATATGTGTGTGCATTCCTGTTCTTTTAATGCATGTATGTTAGCCCTGTTATTGACTTTTGTGGGTGTTATTTCGTGTCCTCTTCCATGCCTTGCAATCAGAACAACATCAACACCTTTTATCTTCCCGGTTTTTAAGGAGGAGGGTTTTCCATAAGGCGTATCAACTTCTATTTCTTTTGCGTCTTCAAGAATGTCCGGATTGTCCAGTCCACTGCCACCGATTATACCAATCTTTACCATCTTTATAATTAGTGATTATTCTTTCTTTTAAGAAATTTACTTTTTTATAATTCCTTCTTCACAGCCTTATCAGAGATTATAGCAGAATTGCCTGATTTGTCTTCTATGATTATCTTGAGCTTTTCTTCTCCCCATAGAACCTTGTTGAGCTTTTTCAACAATTTCTTTGCCTTTTTCTTTGCAGCTGGGTCTTCCTCAGCCTCTTTTGCTGATTCTATAGCAGATTTTACCCTGTTTAGGATGCCTTCTATGTTTGTTATATAGCCGTTAGAGCTTGGACCGGGATCAATCGTCATGACATGAGGTATTTTGACCTTTGCTTCGCTTGATTTTACAACCCTTATGTTTAGATCATCCTTGGATTCAATTTCTATGCTATAAACAACCGACTCCTTTTTTTCAGCGCATTCTATATCAGATTTGTGGTATTTGCAGTTGCTGCAGTTCATTGAGAAAATGTATGCTTTTCCAAAAAAGGGCACTTCTTTCAGAGCTTCTATTAGAGAAAGAGTCTTTTTCTTGCATATAGGGCATAACTGGTTCTCTAATTTGCTGGCATCTTCCATAGAACATAAGAATTTAGGATAGGGTATTTATTCTTTTCGTTTAATTATAATATATGTTATAATAATCATAAAAAGAAATAAAAAATTACTCTTCTTTGGTTATTTCTTCAGTATCAGTAGTTATCTCGCTGCTTTCCTTGCTTTTGTAGATACGGGCAAAGGATGGCGTGGCTACAATGTAATCCTCACCAAACCCTGCAATCTCGCCTTCAACAGCGTCACAGGTTTTCTTCAATTTATTGACTGCTCTTTTAAGCTCTACTAAATCTTTGTCTTTTAAAGGCTTTATATTGATAAGAGCAATGGTATAGCCTTCCCTTAAAGAATCTAAGATTTCCCTAATATCCTCAAAATCATTCATAACAAAAGGCCTTACCATGATTTTAGATTTTATTTCTTCTTCGCCTTCAGTATTTAATTCAACATAGCCTTCTTCCCCTTCTTCGCTTGGCTCTTCCTCGCCTTCTGTATAACTTTTGAACTTGTCCTTTATTTGAGAGAAAAATCTTTTCATTTTAAAACCCCTCCAGATAAAATTATTATAGTGATATATTTAAAGTTTTTGTTTTTACCCTGCAGGAAGTGTTGCAAAACAGGGTTTCTTAACTTAAATAAAGATATCCTTACAAATCGGCTTCACCCAAAAACTCGCATAGCTCGGGTTGCCATCGGGCTCGCTTTTAGCTTATTTAGCAGGAATAGCTGGGTTCCCCTTGAGGGACTACCCCCTTCCAGCTTTGATTATTAGTATCAATAAAAGCTCGCATAATTGATGGCAACCTTTTTTTTGGATGAAGCCTTACAAATCAAAACCTTTATATACTACTTTATTTATAGAGGTTCCAGTTAAAAAAAGGAGGTTGATAAAATGCCATTAGATATTCAAGGGGTAACTCTTTCTATAATAATAGGTACTTTAGCAGCTATTGTGTATGCTTTGAGGATATTAGTGCTTATGGAAAGAAGAATGGGAAGGATAGAGCTGCATATAGAGAAGATAGCTGAAAGGATAATCAGGGAAGAGCTTAAGATAGAAAGAGCCATAAAAGGAAGATCAGCTAAGAAAAGAAAGAAGAGATAAAGATTTTCTTTTTCTCATTTTTCCTATCTTTTCTTTTTACATATAAATAAAAATATTGACCAGAAAATGAATCTTGTTAAAAGGAAAATCAGGGACATGAGAGAACTTAAGATTCAGGGAGCTGAGAATGTTGCTAAGGCTGCTGTTCTTGAATTGAAGAAATGCGCTGATAAGTCAACTGCCCTGACCAAAACAAGGCTGCTTAGGGAACTGGAGAAAACCAGGCAGGAATTGTTTAAGAGCAGAGCAACAGAGCCTTTAATGAGGAACACATTAAGCTATATTCTTTCGAACATTGAAGGCAAGGATGCAGAAGAGTTGAAAGAGGGATTCTATTCCAATGTTAAATATGCTTTAGACCATTTCCGAACTGTTGAGAATAAAATAGCTGATATTGGGGCAAACAAAATAGGGAACGGGATGGTGGTTTTTACGCATTGCTATTCTCCAACAGTAATGGCTATCTTAAAGAAGGCAAAGCAAAAAGGGAGAAGTTTTGAGGTTTATAATACAGAGACAAGGCCATCGCTTCATGGCAGGGTTGCAGCAAGCGAGCTTAACAAGCTTGGGGTGCCTGTTACCCATTATGTTGATTCTGCAATGAGGTTAGCAGTCAAAGAGGCTGATATAGTGCTCTTAGGGGCAGATGCAATAACGCCAGACAAGGTTATAAGCAAGATCGGCTCAGAGATGGTTGCGGAATTGGCTAACAGATATGATATCCCTGTGTTTGTATGTAGCAATTCATGGAGATTTGATTATAAGAGCATTTTTGATTTTGGGGGTTTAGAGCCAGGGAAAGCTAAAGAGATATGGAACAACCCTCCAAAGAATGTAAAGGTATGCAATTATGCCTTTGAAAAGATTGAGCTTGGGTTAGTTACAGCTGTTATATCAGAGATTGGTGTGTATAGACCTTCTGTGTTTATTGAAGAGGTTAAAAGAAATTATGGCTGGATGTGCAGGGATATAAAGTTAATTTGAGCGCTTCTTTAGCTCCTTTTTCAGCTTTTCAATCTCATCTTTAATTTTCTTGATCTTCTGGGCATTATCTTCCTGGTTAACTAATTTACCACATTCAGGGCATTTAAAGTTAAAATCTGTGGCCTGCTCAAAATCCAGCCTTATACAGTTATCCTCACAAATAAAGAAATAGTTATTTTCTTCTCTTCCCAGCCTGCTCTTAAGGTTATCTAACCTTTTCCTTTTTAAGTCATAGAACAAATATTTGATTCTTTTAGGGTTGAATGTCCAATAATAGATATACCAGCCCTTTTTTTTGTCTTTCTTCCTTATAAAAGAGACTAAATTGGCTTCATAGAGCCTGTATAACATGTTTCTTGTCTCATTTACCTCTTTCTTGATTTTTTCAGCTATCTTAAACTCTGAGATGTTCTTTTTATCCTTTAGATACTTAATTAGGGGGATTACATCCTCCCCTGATGCTTCGCTTACTACTTGCTCAACAATCTTGCTTGTGACCCTCATTTTAGATTAATTAGAATGTGTATTTAAAAATATTTCTAATAATTCTGACTAATTAGCTCATTTATCAGCAATCCTCTGGTCTTTGCCATGTTAATATCAGCAATATAGGACCTGTTTGTCTTGTTCAAGTCCTCTAAAGTAAGGAAAACCCAGTCTGAGCTCTTGAATTTAACAGCTATCCAGGGCTCTGCGCCAAAGATTCTGGAGAATTCCTTTAAAGCCTCTATTTCTTCTCTTGTGAAGTATTTCTTGTTATCCTTTGTAAGTTTACACTCAATCGCCAATCTTCTTATTCTGTTTCCTACTATAAGGTCTGGAGAAGGGTATTTTGTAGAGCCTGAGCCAGCAATCCTGTGGCAAGCAAGCCCCAAGCCCCAGAACTGGTGCACTAAATCTCTTTCTCCGTTTATTCCTTTGGATTTGCAGGACATTTTACAGCTTAACCTTCATAAAGTCATAAGCAGCAAAGCTGTTGTCAAACACGTTCCTTGCGTCTTCTTCAAGCTCCTGTGTGCTATGGTATCTGTTACTGAAATGCGTAAGAATTAATTTCTTAACATCTGCCTTGTTTGCTATTAAAGCAGCCTGTTTAGCGGTCATATGATAGTATTCTTCAGCTTTGTTGGAGAGCTTGGATGTGTAAGTGGATTCGCAAATCAATACGTCTGAGTCTTTTGCCAGCTTATAGGAATTGTTGCATGGCAAAGTGTCTGCAATATAGGTTATCTTCTTGCCTTTTTCTAAATATGTTGTGTCTTTAGGGTTTATCTTTTTGCCTTTGAATGTGATTGGCTTGTTTTCCTGCAGTTTGCCGAGCAAAGGGCCTTCAGGGATTCCAAGCTTTTTTACTGCTTTGACATCTATCCTTCTTTTGTCCTTTTCTGTGAAGCAAAAGCCAAGGGTTTTGATCTTGTGGTCTAATTCTGTTGCCTGTAAAGAGAACTTGTTGTTTTCAAGGATTGTGCCTTCTTTTACTTCCTGTATCTTTATGTCTGTTCTTCTGTCAAAGACAAAGGCTTTGAACATGTTTTTCATCCTTTCTTTGGTGCCTATAGGCCCGTATATCTCAAGTGTTTTGTTGTATTCGCTTGCGCCCAGTGTTTGAATTAAACCTGGTAAGCCTAATACATGGTCGCCATGCCAGTGGCTTATAAGGATCTTGGTTACTCTGGTTAGCTTTATGCCTGCTGTCTTGATCTGCCTTTGGATGCCTTCACCGCAGTCAAACAGGAGCCCGTCTGTTCCGAACTCTAGTAAAAACCCTGAATGGTTTCTTTCTTTTGTTGGAACCATTGCTGCTGTTCCTAAGAATGTTAGTTGCATTTTAGGTTAAATACTTTTTTGGTTAATATAAAGATTTCTATTTAATGAGAAAAGAAAACCTTTAAATATAACCAAACCCTAGAATCAAGGATATCATAAAACAAGAGGTGATTTTAATGACTAATTTACTGTTTAATAAAAAGGCTCAGATGGGCCCAAGGAAGATTATTTCCTTGCTGTTGGGTCTTGGTTTCTTGGCATTGGGAGCTATTCCTTTGCTGAATAAGTTTGGTGTTATAGGATTTTCACTCCCGGCAGTGCCCATGTTAGCAATTTGGATATTATGCGTTGCAGGAGGAATTTTCCTTTTGGTGGATGCAATCGCAGAAGCTATGGAGAATACGCTCAGGGCTGTTAGTGCAGTTGTTGGCTTAGTGGTCTTGGCTATTGGATTGATTCCTTTATTGAACCAGTTTAATGTGATAAGCTTCCAGCTGCCTGCAATAGGACAGGTAATTGACTTTGTGTTTGTTGCCGGCGGTATATTGCTTATTATAGGCGGGTTTGTAGAGATGTAATTATTTTATTTATTTATTTAATTATCTGCTTCTGTTATTTGCTTTTTTTAGGCGAGAAAGAATTTTACAAAATTCTTTGCTGATTAAATCATCCTAAGATTAGTAAGGCTGTTTTGTAAAAACAGCTTTTCAGCTGAAAGAATTGGATTAAAGAAATAATTATTATAATAAGAAATCATTTCTAATAAAGCCTAATAATAAAAGAAATCTTTATTCTGCCTTAGCAGATTCTTTAGAGCCTGGCTTAGGGAAAGGCCTTTTAACATCAATAGGAATAACGCCTTTCTCAAATTCCATCTTTGCTATCTCAACAGGGTTATACTTGATTCTCTTTAAGTCTTTTTCACTAAGCTTTACCATGAAAGGAGCGCCCATGCTGATCTGCAGAGCTCTGCTTCCAACAAGCCTTGCTTTTTCAAACCTTGTGTAATCTTTTTCCTGGCTTTTTTCCTGCAACTGAATCACCTTAATATCTTAGAACTTGTTTGTTTATAAATATTTCCTTAGCTCTTTGGTCTTTTTTACTGCTAAGGTTATCATATTGTCAACATCTTCTTCGGTGAGCACATCATCTCCGCCTTTCTGCAGAGCGCATATTGTGCCGTCTGCTGTGGCTGCCGCAGTTAATCTGGCATCTATAAATTCCTCTTCCTCGTTTGAAGGGTCAATTATATAATTCCCTCCGATCTTATGGACTGTCACAGACAATGGCTCTTCATTTAATTTCAAACCCTGCTTTGATTTCTTTTTGTAATCTATATTTTCTCCATCAATTTCAGGAAAATGCATATTTTTAAGTGCAGCTAATGCAGCAAGTGAAGATGCGTCAAATAAATTGCCTTCATCATTTATAACGCATATATCTATCAATAAAAGCCAGACCTTTTCCCCTTCTTTGATGCATAGCTTTTTGAAGTCAATGGCTTTGCTTTCTCTGATGCCCCTGTCAATTACCCTTGCTAATTCAACAGCCTGTGTGCTTGGCGGCCCTCCTTCAAAATCAGGGTTAGAGAGCGGGTATAGTTCAGCGCCAACCATTATGGTGCCTTCATCCGGCGTATCAGGATAGGGGGAACCAACTTCTGTTTTGATTCCAACTATAACCTCGGTGTTTCCTATCTTTACTCTTGCAGAGCCTTCAGCATTCTTAGAAATATCATATTCTATTGTTATCTTCCTGTGCTCATCATTCTTTCTGCCATCAAACCTGATATTTTGGTTAATGCAGTTGATTATATGCTGTTTTAGGTTGTTATACATTTTATTAGACGTTATATTTATCCTTTATAGCCTTTTTCTGGAGCTCAAATATCTTTTGGCTTGCTTTTTTGCCCAGTTCTATGGCTTTTTTGATGTCCTCCTGCTTGATCATCCCGTCCATCTGCAGAAGGCTTATATTATTAGATTTTGTTGTGATGGCAATAGGTATATCAACAGCGCCATCCATATCTTCTTCTTCCTTGCTTAAGTCAACTACTACTTCACCATTAACAATGCCAACAGCAACAGCTGCAACAAGCTCTTTCATTGGCACACCTGCTTCTGCTAAAGCAATTGACGCAGCGCAAATGCCTGCGCATCTTGAGCCGGCATCTGTCTGCGGGAATTCTATAAAAATATCAATAACTGAATTGGGAAATTCGCCAAGGTTAATCACGGGCAGAAGCGCTTTCTCAGTAACCAAAGATATCTCTTTGCTTCTTCTGCTTGAGCCTGGCCTTATCCTTTCGCCAGAGCCTGAAAAAGGCATCATATTGTAATTGCATCTTAAAATTCCTTTTTCCGGGTTTTGCAAAAATCTAGGGTAAAGGTTCCTTGGGCCGTAAACTGCTGCATAAGCAATAGTATTGCCTATCTTAAAGGAAGCAGAGCCATCAGCTCTCTTGATTATGCCGGCCTTTGCCTCTATCTTCCTTAATTCATCAACATTTCTTCCATCAGGCCTTTTCATTTTTATAAGATTTTTCTAAATACTCCTTTATTTTGTCAGTCAAGCCGCTTGTATGGGCTTCTCTTTCAATCTTTCTTATTGTATTAACAGCAATTAATTCGTTTTTTGGCTCTCCATTAATCCATATTAACCCATTTTGGCCAACAGTGATTATACACTTAGTATGGTCCTTGATTAGATTGACCATAGAACCCATCTTCCCTATTATCCTTGGCACTTTATAGGGGTTAACGCTGATTATCCTGCCCCCAATAAGCTTTCTCAGACCAGGGCCTTTCATAGTCAAATCTATCAATTTTTGAGAAGTCACATTTATGATCTTTGTTGCAATATGGTCTCCTAAATTATAAAACTCTGTTAGATCAGCTCCTTTGCTTATAAATTCTGATGTTGCATCTTTAACGCCAAGCATAGCGGAATAGGCTGAATTGGTCTCAACCCTCCATCCTGAGAATGATATATCCACTACTTCACCTATTATAACATCTCCTCTTAGGGGAACATATTTGCCTGATAATGGCAGTATACTGATTATTTTTCCCCTTACATCAAATAAACCTAATCTAGAAGCAACTATTTCATCCTTATCTTTGTAAGTGCCTTGACCAGCAGAATATTCTTCGCCTTTTGTTAACACTTCTCCTGGAACTGCTATTTCCTTATCCTTTTTTAATAAACTCATTTCCTTTTCTTCTCTCTTATAGTATGGAAATCCTTATCCCTTTATATATCTTTTTAAAAATCAGAGAAAAATTGCCTCTTTTTAAAGCTTTCTACTTTGTATTTAATACCTTACTTTCCACTTCACCGTGGCATAATGCGTTCAGTTTTTGATGAAAGTCCTCTTCTAAGCCCCCAGGAAGCTCAATTACAGCCACAAGGCTGCCATCTTTTTGCCATTCATCTTTTAATAGCCTTCCAAAGGATTTCAGGATTGGGTAAGATTTTGGGGCATAACTGGCTGGTATTTTTACGGCGATTTCCTTAATTTCAAACCTAATTGGGAGTATTATCCTTATTTTCTTTAGAATATCCTGTACCTGGGCCTGAACAGGCTTATGCTCATCTATATGCACCTTTGCAGCTTCTATGGCGTTTTCTATTCTGGCTATAGGATGTGGAATATGCGTTTTTGGGTCAACGCCGTTCCTGTGGATAATCTGTATGATTTGTTTCCTTTTCTGTTCTCTTAGCTTGTTCTTGTACTCGGTTGTTAAGGGAATTTCTCCCTTTTTTACTATTATCCCAGCAACTTCAAAGATGTCTGATGTGCCAAATACCTGCTCAATTTCCTTTTCAGAAGCTTCAAGGCCTTTTTTTGCATCAGAGAATATCTTTTCAGCCACCAGAACATCTTTTATATCAATATTTTCCCCATGCTTAAGGCTAAGGGCTTTATCAGGATCAACACATACCTCAAAATCCTTCCCTTCTTTTCTAAGTTTGGCTGTGTCAAGAGAAACTCTTTCCTTATCATATGTTGTTCCAACCATTTGGGAAATGAGGATTTCTACTTTTTTTGCCTTTTAACTTCTTTAAGAAGCTTTTCTATACTGAGCTTTGGGATTTTTTTAAACTTTCTTTCATTTGTTCTTATGTAAGCTGCATCAATCCTGGCAGCATCAAAGTTCTTGTCAAGAATCTTGGCAAGAGCCCTGATTATTATTTTTAAGGCGTCTTCGATTGTTAATGTTTCCTTGTATTGCTTGTGGAGCATTTCCTCGATCTCTGTTTCCCCTTCACCGATAACGCTTGCTTTGTATTGGAAATAGATTCCTGTTGGGTCGGTTTCAAACAGCCTTGGGCCATTAGCGTCAACGCCGGCTATTAGAATGCTAACACCAAAAGGCCTTAGCCCTGCGCTTTGGGTGCAGATTTGCTTTAGGTCGCAGATGGCCTTAACAACGCTAAGAACATCTATCTCAGAATCATATGTTAACCTATGCTGCTGCGCTTTATTTTGCGCGTTTTCTATCAAAACTCTTGCATCGGATAAGATTCCTGAAGCGCTTGCGCCTATATGCTCATCTATCTGGAATGTTTTTTCAACTGATTCCGGTATGATCAGGCTGTCAACAATCCTTTTGTCAGTTACTAATAAGACACCATCAGAACAAACGATTCCTATTGCGGTTGAACCCTGTTTAACAGTCTTTTTAGCATATTCTACCTGTAACAGTCTTCCGTCAGGGCTGAACATTGTTATGGCCCTGTCATAACCCATTAATTGATGCGGCATTGGTTGCATTTTTGAATCACCTTTTTAGATTATTTTTTCAGCTTTTTTTAGTATACCTGAAACCCCTAATGAGCTTATTATAACATCCTGCTTGTCTACTTTGTTTACAAGTGTTAGTATAGCCTTTAAGTGGTTTATATATTTATTGTTTATTTTTATGATACCTTTCTGTGATTTGGGATTGTATTTGTCTTTCAGGAACATTGGGGCTGCTTTTGCAAACCCTAATTCTCCAAAGAATTTTAGGCATCCCGAGTAAATGCTTTTGATAACGCTTTCAGAAGATTTAAGAGGGGATCTTGATAATATCTGGAACACCAGGTATCTCTTTTTTTCTCTTAAGCTTGGAAGAAGTGGTTTTGTTTTCATTAGAAATATTGTTGTATTGTGATTTATAAAAGTTGCTGTTTTTATTTTTTCTTTCTTTTTGTATTCTTTTTCTTCTTAATCTTGCTAATCTGCCTCTTTAAGGATGAAACTCTTTTGCGTAGCTTCTTAATATCTACTTTGCTTAGCTTTTTTGCTGGCACTGGCGCTTCTGGTTCGGTTGGGGCTCTGAGATGTGATAAAAAGAATCTTAATTTGATGGGGTTAATCTCATTGTCCGAAAGAATTAATCTGTTCATTGTTTATTTGAATAAGCCAAAGAGTTTTTTTGGTTTCTTTTCCGGTTTTCCAATAGGTTGTAAAGGTGGTATTGGAACAGGACCTGTTTGCTGAGGACCTGGCGGTGGGGTTATTGGAGGTAATGGGGCTGGTAACGGAGGCATTGGGCCAGGCGGCTGATTTTGAGGAGATGGTGGCTGGTTTAATGGAGGAGGCATTGGATGAGGCTGCGTTCCCATAGGCGGTTTATGGTGAGGGGTTTCTTTGGGTTTTTTTACTAGGTCTGCAACTGCAATTATGCCTTCGGCTATCTCTTTATTCTCATAAATCAGCTTGTCAAGCTTTTCAATGACCTGGTCAAGCTTGTGTGAGTAAGGGTCAGTTTCTTCAAGCTTCATCTGGTCGCTGGCAACCTTTATAATATCTATCAATTCGCCTAGATTTCTGTTTAATGTTTCAATCTTTTCTGCAGAAAGCCCGGAACCTTTTAGTTCTCCTAATTCCTTCTTTATTCTTGCTATGTCTTTTCCAGGCAGAAGCTCATAATCTCTGACCATTTGGCACCTCTTTTTTTAGCTAAGTTTTATATACAGATAGAATATTTATAAATGTTACGAAAAAATATATAAATCGCTATATAAATCTATTTTTTATGGGCCCGTAGCATAGTCTGGTGGTGCGCACGACTGATATATGTCATGCATCGCAGAGATCGTGAGGTCCGGAGTTCAAAAGCCATTGATGGTTTGAAAGTCTCCGCGGGCCCATTTTTTATCTTCTCTAACATGAAAATCCTTACACCAACAAATGACGGCGCCATAGACCTTGTTCTGGATACTTTAAGGCATGAGAAACAGTGCCTTGTGTTTGCTAATACTAAACGTTCGGCAGAGAAGGCTGCTGAGGATATTTCAAAGGTGATTAAGGAATCAAGTAAAGAGCTGGGGGATTTGTCAAGGCAGGTGTTAAAGGCTTTGTCAAGGCCTACTATGCAGTGCGAGAGGCTTGCTAAGTGCGTTAAGAAAGGGATTGCATATCATCATGCTGGGCTTGTCGGGAAGCAGAAGGAATTGATTGAAAATGCTTTCAGGAATAAGCTTGTTAAGGTTATTTGCGCCACGCCAACGCTTGCCATGGGCATCAATATTCCTGCTTTCAGGGCAATCATTAAAGAGCTTAGAAGGTATGGTGGAAGAGGTTTGGACTGGATACCTGTGCTGGAGTATTACCAAATGGCTGGGAGAGCCGGAAGGCCTGGCTATGATGAGCATGGAGAGGCTATTGTTGTTGCTAATAATGAATCTCATAAGAAGAAGATCCATGAATTGTATATTTCAGGGGAGCCTGAGGATATCTATTCTAAGCTGGCGGTTGAGCCTGCTTTGAGAACTTATCTGCTTTCTTTGATAGCTACAGGTTATGTCAGGGACGAGAAAGAGATAATCGGATTTTTTAAGAAGACGTTCTGGGCGTTCCAGTTCAGGGATATGGAGAAGCTAAGAGTGATAATCCATAAGATGATTGGCTTACTTTTAGATTGGGGGTTTATTGAGAGCAGCGCAGGCTCAGAGGATTTCCAGTCTGCCCTTGATCTGGAGAATAATAAGTATAAAGCTTCTATTATTGGGAAGAGGGTTGCTGAGCTTTATATTGACCCTTATACTGCTGATTTTGTTATTGGATGCCTTAAGAGGGCAAAGGAAGAAACAAGGTCGCTTTCATTGCTTTTGGTGTTGTCTAACACCTTGGAGATGAGGCCTTTGCTGAGCGTTAGGGTAAAGGATGAGGAGATGATAGACAAGGTTCTGTTAAAGCATTCAGATGAGTTGCTGATGAGTGTGCCTAATTGTTATGAGCCTTTTTATGATGGTTTCCAGAGAGCGGTTAAGACTGCAATGGTGTTTGAGGAATGGGTTAATGAGAAGGATGAGGAAACTTTGCTGGAGGAGTTTGGGATAAGGCCTGGTGAGATAAGAGTTAAGCTTGAGAGAGCTGACTGGCTTTTGTATGCAGCTGAGGAGATTGCTAAGCTGATGAAGCCAAGGCCTCCGGTGAAGGAATTGATTAAGTTAAGGTTAAGGCTCAAGTATGGTGTTAAGGAGCAGCTGTTGCCTTTGGTAAGGCTGGAGGGCATCGGAAGGGCAAGGGCGAGAAAGCTTTATTTTTATGGGATTAAGGATTTAGGTGATGTTAAGAGGGCGAGCGTTAGTAAACTTATTTCTGTGCTTGGGAAGAAGGTTGGGGAGGATGTGAAGAGGCAGGTTGGTGGTTAAATAACTACTCTCCAATCCTATAAGGAACAAATTCTCTCCCTTTTGTTACAATCTCATAAAGATTACCTACTTCTTCTAGATTTCCAGGCGTAAACAATGAAGAAGGCAATGGTCTTGATTTGCTCACATAACTTCTTATAATATCTGCAAAATATTTTGCAAAGCTTAATACTGTAATCTGGGTAGCTCCTCTTTCCCTATGAGTTTGCAGATTTGGATGTGAATCAGATGTTACAATATTTACTCTGTTATCATAAATCTTTTTGTATACACCTGTTCTTGGTGGTAGAGTTGAATTAGGGGCAAAGGCAAAAACATATTCAGGCATTCCATCACTAAAAAGATGAAGCGGCTCGAAAATTGTTCCCCCTGTGTTGATTATATCATCTGGCAGCAAAAGGATCTTACCCGAAATATTAGTTACCTGCCTAACATCTTCTATATCCTTACAATCTATACGACCATCTTTAGTTCTTATATGATCAATAAGGCAGCTCAAATTACTAGGATCATCAGGTATTTCTCTATCTTTATCAAGATATAATACTAACATATTCTTCAAACCCAAAAGATCATATACCATATCAGTTCTTCCCCAATCCCCCTTATCTAGAGATAAAAGAACAAGATTTTCTCCTTCATCACCAAAATCCAAAACCCTACTCAGATTATACTTAATATAATGTGCAAATATTGGCATAGAATCAATATCATAAAATATTTTATCTATACTTGGAGAATTAGGCAATCCATGTTCTTCACCAAACACTTTATACCAATTAAAAACTCTCCTTAACACTCGTTTTGTGCTCTCATAAGAATGTGCGTTTAATGTTATTATATTTCTGATTCCACTCTGAAAAAGACCCTGAAGCATAACCTCCAAGCTAAAGGATTCTCCTTTTATACTCTCTAACTTTTCCTCTAGTTTTTTAACCTCATCTGGACTTTTTCCACTAAATCTTTTTTTATTAAATCTTAGGGCAGGATCCATGTCTTGTCTGCCTTTGAAAAGGTAAGTGATTAAATTAACCTCTTTGGCCCTTTCTCTGTACAAAGCATCAGCAGCATATCTAATCATTGATTCCCCTTCTTGAGGACTTATTCTGCTTGTTATGCCCCATACTAAGTAAACTACTTTTCCTTCACATCTACCTTGCTCTGGATGAGCCAAGCTTTCCCTTGTCACAGCGTCAACTATAGGCCTATATTCATCATATTTAAAGTGTTCATTAATCAGCAAAGGATGAGCCAGTAAGTAATCCTCAACAGTACTATCTCTATTGGTACCAGGTATATCAAAAGAGCGCCAGAACTCTTGTCCAAGCTTTATAGCAAGTTGGTCATTATCTAAGATATGAGCTACTAAAGTATCAGACATACATAAAACATAAAACTGTTTATTTTTATACTTTTATCTTCTCCAACCTAATTATTCTAACCGATAGAACCAAAAAACTATTTCAAAGGATATTTATCCAGAAAACCTCTCAAGCTCACCTTTCTTCTGTATCTTGTAAAGAAGGCCTGCTTCGTCTAAGTTGTCTTTGGTGAATCTGAACACTTCTTCAACGGGTTTTGATTTTTCAACGCATTTGATTATTGCTTCTGCAAAGTATTTCGTGATGTCAAGGATTGTTATCTGGGGTATGCCGATCTCTGACTGGTATATCAGGTTGGGGTGGGTGTTCAGGCCCACTAGGTTTAGCTTGCTCCTGTATATCCTTGAGTAAGCCTCGGGATACGGCAGGATCAGATGGGAGATAAAGCCAAAGATATATTTTGGCTTCTGCCCATAAACAAGTTCAAGGCTTTTTGTAAAAGTGCCTAATGTATCGCCAATATCATCCCTGCCTATGATTATCTTGTCTTTGAAGTCAGGAACATCGCTCATCTCTGATTTGATAACAGACTTTATCTGCTCAGGATCGTTCTCCTTTATTCTGCTTTTGTCAAAGAATACCTTTTTTACATTCTTTAGGCCAAGAAGGTTGTAAATCTTTTCAAGCATTTCCCAGGAGCCTTTGTCAGGGCCTAACAGGATGAGGTTCTCCCCTTGCTTTCCAATGTCAATGTCTTCTTTCAGTATGTTCAGGATATAATGAGCATAGACCGGAGTAGGGTCAAGGTTGTAGTAAACATCTTTTGAGTTATAAGATTCTTCATATAGATTATGGGTCCTGTCAGAGTGGTCTTCAATGGTTATAACCTTCTTTATTCCTGCATGATAAAAATGGTTGATTAGAACTTTAAGGCTGAATGGCTGGCCAATCATCTTCATGAGTTTGTCTATCTGCTTTTCCTTCTTTTCATCATCTTTTTCTGATTGAAGGGAGTAGATCAGGGTGGGGTCAATGTCCTGGCGGTTGAAGTAGTGATAGGCAATTATAAGATTGACTTCCTCTGCTCCTTCCCTGTATGCTGCATCCGCTAAAAGAAGGACTCTCGCAAAGTTTTCAGTTGGGGTTATCTGGTTGGTGATTGTCCATACAAGGTAAACCTTCTTGTGTTTGCATTTCTTTTCAGGCTTTCCTTCTTCAACGTTTTCTTCTATTATTACAGGATTGTATTCACCATCGCTGAACCTTCTGTTGATTACTTCAATCCTTTTTATGTTCTGGGCTTTAAGGCCCCTGAAGTTTCTTTCAAGCTTTAAGGCAAAGCCATCATTAGCCCTGATTGGAAGTATAGCTATGTCAGACATTTAAAACCATTTAAGAAACAGGATATGTTTGTTTTTATAGTTTGTTGTTGTTTAAAGGTTATTTTATAGAATTAAACGACTGTTCTGAGAATATCTTTCTGTAATAAAAAAGTAAAGTTAGAAAAAGGTTGGACTGGATGTTAAGAGGTAGGTTTGTGAATAATATCCCTTACTTGAACATAAAAGAATCATTGCCTTATATGCTTAGTCCTTTCTATAAAGAACATTCTCGTTAGTTTCTTTCTTACGATACCCAATATTATTTCTTCCACTTTTCTTTACAAAATACAGGAGATTATCAGCCCTTTTAATTATATAATCAAAAGCTATTTGCTGATTTGATTCGTGAACAGAGGTATTATCCTTTTTCTTTTCTACCAACCATTTTCTAACAAAATCACCTACATCTTGTAGCTGTTCTTTCAATAGCTTTTTTGTAGGTTTCTTTCTTCTGGAACGTGGATGATCACCATCCTCTTCTTTTCTTTTGAAAATACTGAGATATTGTTCCATTATATCTGCTGCATCTTCTCCTTCAATATCGGAACCACTTCCAATATAATTTCTTATCATATCCCTTCCTGCTTTACCATAAAGAAGCCAAACAGGATCATCCTGATCAATCTCAGTAACACCAGTGCTGATATTTATTGATTTTGATTGTTCATTACCATCTTCATCAGTGAAAGTAATATTGGTATTTCCAATTTCTTTATTTAGATGATAACCATATTTTATTGCGCCATCTAAATCTGTTTCTGGCAAAACAACTACAAACTCTTCACCACCATAGCGACAAGGAATATCATGCTGTCTAGTTATTCCATCAACAATTTCCCCAAGTGATATTAAAACAGTATCGCCTGCTGTGTGCCCATATGTATCATTAAATTTCTTAAAAAAGTCAATATCAAATAATAAGACTGAGAATTTTTTCTTGCCATCCCTATATGCACTGGACAATTCATTGCAAACTGTATTTTCCAGATGTAATCTATTAAATAATCCAGTTAACTTATCGGTTATTGTTTTTTTCTCTAGACTCTCTTTTTCCTTAATGGCTTTTTCATATGAATCAGAAACAGTTTGTTGTAAAGGTCCTTTTATGTCATCAGCTATTTGAGATTCAGGAGATTGGAGTAATACTGAAAGCGTACAATATAGCCTATCTAAAGGATCATCAATTTCCTGCAATTTGGATAATGTAGTTGGATCTAATCCTTTTGCATATAGGTTCCTAGCCCTTTCTTCCAAGTCCTGTATATTGCTTGCCATAAAGAAAATGGTACTATTTCATCCGTTATAAATCTTTCTATATTTATCATCAGTGGGTGGTAAAGATAACTTATAAATCTATAAGGATTATCCTTCAACATGCCCCTATAGTCTAGCGGATAGGATGCAACCTTGCGGAGGTTGTGGCCCGGGTTCAAATCCCGGTAGGGGCGTTCTGACTTCTTAAAACCGAAAGGCATATAAACTTAGAGTTTATATATGTAAACTGTGAGTTTAAATGAAGGATATAACCAATAATGAGATGCTCTTTGTGTTGAGCATTTTCAAGAGTCCGGAGAAACAATATAATGCTAGAAGCATGGGAAAGCATTTGGGGATCAGCCCAATGGGTGCTCTTAAGATAGCTAGGAGGCTGGAGAAAGAAAATATACTGAAATCCAAAGAGATTGGAAAAGCAAGGATATACAAGCTAAATATGAGGAATGATTATGTAAAAGATTATATTAGATTTCTGCTAAAAAGAGAGGCTGAACAAGCACCTAGTTATGTAAAGGTATGGATTAATGAACTCAAGAAGATTAAGAATGCAAATGTGGCGGTATTGTTTGGTTCTATACTAAGAAAAAAAGAAGTTAATGATATAGATGTTTTGTTGATAACTAGCCAGAAAAGGTTTCCAAAGGTGAAAAAAGAGGTGGAAAATATTAACCTTGTAAATATCAAGAAATTACATCCAATGTACCAATCTAAAGAAGATGTTAAAGCAAATATAAAAAGAGAAGATAAAGCTTTATTGAGTGCGATAAAAGGTATTGTGGCTTTTGGAGAAGATAAACTTATTGATTTAGTTGAAGAATGAGCCATGCAAAGAACAAGGTTGAATGGTGTTTAAGAAAGGCTGAAAAAGAGCTAAAAGATTCCGATACTCATAGAGGTCTTGTTAAAGTAAATCCTAGCAAAGAAAAAGCTAGAGAATATATAAACAAAGCAGACCATTATCTTAAAGCAACAATCTATCTGAAAGAAGGCAGTTTCTCAGATATAAGTGCAAGTACAGTTTTTTATGCTATGTACCATTGTTTATTAGCAATTGCAGCAAAGTTTGGTTATGAAGCAAGAAATCAGGAATGTACATTTGCATTAATTAACAGTCTAATTGAGGATGGAAAGATAGATATTGAAAAAGAAATGATAGATAAGATATCACCTTTGGATGCAGAAGAAAGCAAAGAACAAACAACTATTGAAGTAAGAGAGCAATATCAATATGGGACAAGCCTTTCACTTAAAGATAATCTTTATGAAGAACAGCTTGAACTAGCTAAGAAGATTATTTCTAAAACAAAGGAAATAATAGAAGAATAGAAAATCTTTAATGTTATAGGAACATCACTTTACACTTACGCACTTTGCTAAATTTTTTGGGTAATCTGGATCAATGCCTTTTAGAGTAGATAAATAATAAGCTAACAGCTGTACTGGTATAATATTAACAATAGGCGAGCAGTTACCTGAATCAGGCACTTCCAGCCAATAATCAAAGGCAGGATTGTTTTCAGGGGCTACACCTATGATAAGGCCAGCTCTTGATTTAACCTCTTCTGCATTGCTAAGGATGTCTGCTTTGGTTTCATCGTTTGCAACTAATGCAATGCAGGGTGTTTTGTTGTCAATTAAGGCAAGAGGGCCATGCTTAAGCTCTCCGCCAGCAAAGCCTTCTGCATGGATATAGCTTACTTCCTGGAGTTTTATTGCAGATTCCAGGGCAATGGGGTAGTTAAGGCCTCTTCCGATTATGTACATGCTCTCATTGTCCCTGATTTTTTCTGCTAATGATTTTATCTTTTTAAGGTAAGAGTCGTTTATTGTTTTGTTGATGTCTGTTATTGTCTGTTTTATGAGTTTAGTGCCTTCTTCCAGTTTTCCTGCGCATGCATAAGCTAACATTGTTAATATTGCTAATTGGCCTGTTGTTACCTTTGTTGATGCAACGCATTTCTCAGGGCCTGATTTGACATAGATATTGTAGTCAGATATTCTTGTCATTGAGCTGCCATAGACGTTTACTATTGAGAGAACTTTGACACCTTTTTTCTTTGCTGCTTCGATTGCTTCTAGTGTATCTGCGGTTTCCCCGCTCTGGGATACTGCTATCATCAGGGTTTTGTCTGTTAAGAAGTGTTGGTAGTTTGGAAACTCTGATGAAAAGGAGAAGTTTACATGCTTGTCTGCTATCCTTGAGAATAAATAAGTTGCAGTGTGGCATACCTTGCCAGCGGTGCCGCAGCCTACAATAAAGACTCCAAAGGCATCATTTATCAGTTTTGCTATTCTTTTTATTTCGTCTAAGTCCTGGTTAACTGCTCTTGCAATGCTTTCCTTTTGCTCAAGGATTTCTTTGAGCATAAAGTGGGGAAAAGAGCCTTTTTCTGCTTCCTTAGCATCCCAGTCAATCTTTTCAGTTTTCTTTTCAACCTTTTTGTTTGTCTGGAAGTTTCTGATTTCAGTCTTACTGTTGATGAATACAATCTCATTATCGTCAAGGAATATTACATCTTTTGTGTATTCAAGGAAAGCAGGGATATCAGATGCAAGGAAGAATTCATCTTTTCCAACTCCAAGAACTAAAGGAGAGCCTCTTCTTGCTCCTATCATTGTGTCATAATCTTTGTTGATCGCAACAATTGCAAACCTTCCTTCCAGCTTTTTTATTGTGTTGATAACAGCGTCATTAAAGCTGTTGCCTTTGTCCATGAAGTATTGGATAAACTGAGGGATTACTTCTGTGTCAGTTTCTGATCTGAATTTAAAGCCTTGCTTTGTTAAGAATTTCTTTAGCTCCTGATAATTCTCTATGATGCCGTTGTGGACAACAGCTATTTTGTTGTCCATTGAAAGGTGAGGATGAGCATTTTCCTGGGTTACTTTGCCGGTGGTTGCCCATCTTGTGTGCGCTATTCCAAAGCTTGATTTCTTTAGCTTTAATTCTTTAGAAGAAACATCGCCAATCTTTCCAATCCTTTTGATGACATTAAGGTGATTGTCTGTTTTGATAGCAATACCCCAGCTGTCATAGCCTCTGTATTCAAGCTTCTTTAAGCCTTTGATCACAATCTCTGAGGCATTCCTTTTTCCTTTGTAGCCGGTTATTCCGCACATTTTATTCTGTGATGTCTTTCCTGACAACCTCTCCAGGGACTGTGTTCATGCCTGGCCAGAGCTTTCTGCCAGGGTAGATTGAGGTGTTGATTCCTGTATGGACATTGTCTCCAATAACAGCTCCAAACTTTCTTCTTCCTGTGTCAATCAATTCATTTTTAACTTTTGATTTGACGTTTTCTTTGTCATGCCTTAGGTTGGCAATGATTGTTCCTGCACCCAGGTTGCAGTTCTCACCGATAATACTGTCTGCAACGTAACTTAAGTGCGGGACTTTTGTGTTGTCCATGAGAATAGAATTCTTTATTTCGCATGCATTTCCTATTTTGCAGTTGTTGCCTATGGTTGCGCCTTTCCTGAGGTAAGAGTTAGGGCCAATCTCGCAGTTTTCTCCGATTATAACAGGTCCTTCAATGCATGAGCCTGATTTGATGGTTGTGCCTTTGCCAACAATTATTTTATCTTTGATTATAACATTGCTTTCAACTTTGCCTTTTATTTCGTTTTTGTTAATTTTGTTAATGAAGAACTCGTTTGCATTTAACAGGCTCCAAGGGTAAGAAACAGGAAACCAGTATTCTTTTGCTTTGATAAAGCTAACATTGTTTTCTTTTGCAAGCTCATTGATATAATCGGTAATTTCGTATTCCTGCCTTGCAGTTTTTTTAAGCTTTATATTAAAGATGTCTTTGTCGAGTCGGTAAAGCCCTGTGTTAGCCAAGGCAGAGAGGTACTTCTTTGGTTTCTCTATGATTTCTAAGACATACTTGCCTTTAACTTTTAAGATGCCAAAGATATAGGGATTCTCAACCTTTTTTGCAAGAATACAATATTTGTGCTTAAGGCATCTTTCAATATCCTCTTTGCAGAAGATATCGTCTCCGTTCATGACAATGAAGCTGTCTTTGAGCTTGTTTTTGCATAGCTCTAAAGCATGTCCTGAGCCAAGCTGCTGTTTTTGCAGGACATAGGTTATTTTTAGTTTGTTAAAGCTCTTTCCAATAAGCTTTTTTATCATCTCTCCTTTGTACCCTATAACAATGATTACTTCTTCTACCAGGCCTTTTAGTTGTTCAAGGTTATGTTCTATTATTGTTTTATTGGCTACTTTTAGGAGGGGCTTTGGCCTTGTTAGGGTTAAAGGGTATGTTCTTGTTCCAAGTCCTGCTGCCAGGATTATGGCTTGCATTATTCATCACCTTTTTTTATGGCTTTGATAATTTGATCATGGACTTTTCCATTTGATAGGATACAGGCATTCTTTTTCTTTGATAGGTCTAATGGCTTGCCTTCTAGGTCTGTTGCTTTGCCTCCTGCTTCTGTTATTAATAAAACACCAGGCACAAGGTCCCAAATACTATGGTACTCATGAGTGAACCAGTCTGTTCTTCCCTGGGCAATTCTAGTGAAATCCCAACAGCCGCAGCCAGTCTCAAAAAAGAACTTTACTTTATCAGCTAATTTAAGCAAGATTGTCTTAATACCTTTGCTCCTGTTGGTTTTAAGGAAATAACAATATCCAGTACTATGCGAGAGCCTGTTCTCGTTACTAACTTTTATTCTTTTTCCGTTCATGAAGGCTCCTTTGTCTTTCTCTGCGGTAAAGAGCTCATTTAACATTGGGTGAAAGATTACAGTTACGATAGGTACATGGTCTTTCATTAATGTGATAGATACAGCAGAATAGTCAAAGCCTAAAGTGTAAGGCAGTGTCCCGTCTATTGGGTCAATAACCCAGGTATAACCTGAGGGAATATTATCAAAGTGTATTTCTTCTGAAATTATATTATGCTCAGGGAAGTTCTCTTTTATTATCTTTATAATTATATCGTTAGCTTCAATATCAGCTTTTGTAACAAGGTCGCCAGGTATTGTTTTTTCTTTTATTTTCCCTAAATCTCTTTTCTTTATGATTTCACCTGCTGCTTTTGCAGCTTTGATTGCAACTTTCATAAAATCCATTTTATACACCTATTTCTTTTTTTATCTTTTCTGCTATCTTATTTGCAAGTTTATTAATCTTGTTCTTATCTTTGCCTTCTACCATGATTCTTGCAATGTTTTGTGTGCCGCTGTATCTTATCAATAATCTTCCTTTTAGCTCTTTTTCAGCTTTTTTTATTTCTTCATTGACCTCTTCCATCTCTTCAAAGAGAATCTTCTTTTTAACATTGATGTTTACCAAGACCTGAGGATATTTTTTTAGGCATTTTGCCAGTTCTGATAAGGGTTTTCCTGTTTTTTTCATAATGTTTAATACCTGCAGAGCTGCTATGATACCGTCTCCTGTTGTTGTCTGGTTCATGAAGATAATATGGCCGGACTGCTCTCCTCCAAGGACATAGCTGTTTTTTCTCATTTCATCTATTACATACCTGTCGCCGTTTTGGGCTCTTATAACTTTGCCTCCATTCTTTTTCATTAATTCATCAAGAGCAAGGTTGCTGTAGCCGGTTGCAACAATTGTGTTGTCTTTAAGCTTGTTCTTTTTCAGAAGATGAAGCCCGCAAATTGCCATTATTGAGTCTCCATCGATTATGTTGCCTTTTTCATCAGCCATTATTACCCTATCGCCATCGCCATCCAAGGATATTCCAATATCTGCTTTTTCTTTTAATACTGCTTCTCTTACAACCTCTGGATGGAGAGCGCCGCAGTTGAGGTTGATGTTTAATCCGTTTGGCTTGTTGTTTAGAACAGTAACTTCTGCTCCTAGTTCCTTAAATATTTTGGCTGCAATATGGTATGTTGCGCCGTTTGCGCAGTCAACTATTACTTTTAGCCCTGATAATGAATTATTTTTTATGCTGTTTTTTGCAAATTCTATATATCGGCCTCTTGCATCATTGATTCTGAATGCCTTGCCTATTAGTTCCCCTTTGATTTGCTCTGTGTTGACCTTTTTTGAGAAAACATATTTCTCTATTTCCAGTTCCTTATTGTCTGATAGCTTGAAGCCGTCGCTTGAGAAGAATTTTATTCCATTGTCTTCTGCAGGGTTATGTGAGGCTGAGATAACTATTCCAGCATCTGCTGCAAATGATTTGGTCAAATGGGCAATCGCAGGGGTAGGCATTGGGCCTACAAGAAGAACATCAACTCCTAATGAGCATATTCCTGAGGTTAATGCGGATTCAATCACATAGCCGCTGATCCTTGTGTCTTTTCCTATAAGAATTATGTGCCTTTTTTTGCTGTTTTTGAATACATGGGCAGCTGCTTTGCCGATCTTTACCATGGTTTCAGGGTCTATAGGGTATTGGTTAGCAACTCCTCTTATTCCGTCTGTGTCAAATAGCTTTCTTTGCATGGTTTTTTTGTTGCTTTTTGGTTTATATAGTTAATTAAAAGATTTTTCATAATAAAAAGGGCAAAAATAAGAGCTGTTTTTAAATGAAACAAGGAAAGAAGGAGATTATATTATGAGAAAATTTACAATATTATTAGAAATTTTATAACAATAGTAGCATAACATCCTTTTGGCAGAGAAAAGCTTAATGTTATTTTGTCTTTTTCTTTGCTGATTATCTTTAAGTCAGTTAGTTCTATGAGCATGTTTCTTTCCTGACCTTCAGCGCTTAGTTCAGGCAGTTCTCTTATTATGAAATCCCTGTAATCAATGTTTTCTTTTTTTATTATTTTGGAGATGATTTCGTTGATTTGTTTGTCATAGATTTCTGTTCCAAAGCCGATGATTGGGATGGTTATGTTTTTTAAGCCGTTCTTGTTTATGTATTCTTCAACTGTTTGATTCCAAAGATAAGATTGATAAGAGTGAACATAGAGCTTTAGAAGCTTTTTTGGGATGTTTCTTAATGCTCCTATGAAATCATTCTGAGCTTTTGACAGGTGTTCGTTTATTTCAGGATTGTAGTCAGAGTTATTTTTGAGGATTAATTCAATTGCTTTACTGAAGTCTTTTTTGATTAGGTGTTTTCCGATTGATTTGTTGTTTTTTGAGAACCTTTGCTCACCGAAGTAGTTTGGTATGAGGAGTTTTTTGTTCTTTATTTTATTTTGGAGGTTTTCTGTTTCTTTCTTGGTGAGGTTTCTTACTGTTATTATGAATTCATTGCCTGTTAAGTCGCCTAATGAAACAGGCTTGTTTCCTTTGCCAAGGAATGTTAGGTTAAGATCTTTTAACTGAAGCCTTTCTGTTCTTTCTTTGCCTGCTGCTTTGATAGAGATAACCTGTTCTGTTATTGCGATTTTATCTTTGTTGCCTGCAAAGCCTATGAACTTGCTGGGGATCTTTAGAGACTTTGCAATGTTTTCTATGGCTCTTAGTGTGTTATAATTCTTTTTCTTTAATAAGAAATAGCTGTAGTCTCCTTTTCCTGTTACCTCTATGTTGCTTATTTCTTTTACAATGAAATCTTCAGGTGATTGTTTGAGCTTGTACATTGTTTAAGGAACAGAGACTGTGTTTACTAAAGAATTCTCCTTTTCTTAAAGTATATAACAAACCCAACCCATATTGCTACAACCAAAAGAGTGATGTAGTAAAAGGCAAAAGGGCTTTTCTGCAGGGGCAGTAACAGGTTCATTCCATATAATCCTGATATTGCTGCAGGCACGCTGATGAAGACTGTGAAGATTGTCAGCAATGTAATCACTTTGTTTAGCTTGTTGGATAGTAATACAACAAAGTGGTTCCTGATGTTGGATATTGTCCTTAGTGAAGACCTGCATAGGTCAAGACCCTGTTGAGCCTCGATTATTAAGTCTTCTATGATATCTTTGTCTTCTTCAAAGAATTTCACGTTTTTTATGATTCTTTTGTATAGAAGGTTTATGTAATAATATGAAGATACAAAGTTGTTTAGTATGCTTTCCTGTTCCAGCAATGCGTTTATATCCTTCTCGCTTAAGTTAATGATTGAATCTTTTTTTGTGTTGACTGATCTTACAATACTATACGTTGAGCGCTCAAAGTCTTTGTTTATCATGCTGAAGAATTTCAGAAGGCATTTCAGCTTCTGGGTTGTTATGAATTCAATCTTCCTATCAAATATCCTTTCTATGAATTGCGGCCTGTATTTTGATAGAGTGAGAATAAAATCGCTTGTTATGGTTATCATGAATGTGTGCAGGTCCTTTTTGTCGCCAGGGGAGATTATTTTTAGGATAATATAGATATCTTTGTTGTCAACCTCTACCCTTGGCACTTCGTGCTTGTCTGTGCCAGAGATAAGGTTCTGCTTGTCCAGCCCAAAGTGTTTATGAAGGTATTCTATTTCTTTTTCTGAGGGGTCAACTACTTCAATCCAGCAGCCTCTTTCGAATCTGCCGATTCTTTTGATTTCAGCATCTTTTACGGTTTTTTTGAAGTAGTTGATCATTTTAATGGAATAAAAAGGTTTATTTATTTAAAAAGCTGTCCTTTTCTTTGTGTGGAATATAAGAATCAGACTGCTTAGAAGAAGAATTCCTGTGGTCTTTTGAAATACTGTCTTTGGACTACGCTAGTTTCTGGTTTTCCATCCAGTGTTTGATATACATTTTCAAAGTCTTTTGTTACCTCAATATCGCTACCAAAGACTTTCCTCATCATCTTTAAAGATGGATTATTACTTTCTTCTACCTTTCCATCATAGACTTCAAAATCAGAACACTGTGCTAGAATTTCAAGCATTTTACGGAGCGCTAAAGTACCTCTTTCTTTATTACAATCTTTTTGGAATCCTATCATGACAGACACTCTCCCTACCTTTTGACCATCTTCTTCTTTCTCAGAAACAGAAGCATATCCAATTGGTCTCCCTTCTTCGAGAATAGTGAAGAAATATCTGTCTTTTGAATTTCTATTAAGCGTGTTTTGGTGTCTTTCTTCTCTTGCTTTTAAATATTCAGCAGATTCTTTATATTTGTCACCATACTTATCTACCATCTCTTCAATAGATGGAGACCAACCTTTTGTTACAAAATAACCTAAATGACTTTCATTATCTCTGCTATAACAATGAGTAAAGAAATCTGCATGAGATTCATCATAGGGCGTGATTTCTATTCTTTTACCTACTTTATTCACACCAGCGAATGTTTTTTCACTAATCCCTAAATTCCTGACTAAGTCTGTTAATTCTTGTGGCATATTAGGGAATAAGATATTAGGGTAGTTAAGCCGTTCTATTTTTACTGTGATTGAGTAATAACTGTTTGAGGTTTTATATTTCCGTTAGTTTTATAAATCAAATCAGATTATTAAAGAGTGAGGACGGCCATAGTGGCTTGGTTCCACCTGATCTCGTTCGATCTCAGAAGTTAAACAGGCCAACGTCCTTGGTTGTACTGTATTTTATATGGGAAGCCAGGGAAGCTGTCCCACCTTTTTATATTTCTCCGTAACTCTTTTCAACAACATCTTTTATCTGCTTTGCTTTCTGCTTGCCAATTTTTTCTACTTTTTCCAGCTTTTCATGTTTTGCGTTGATGATTTTCTTTACTGTTCCGAACTTTTTTAGAAGAGGTTTTGCTAAGGTTGGTCCTATTCCGGGAAGCGATGAAACAATATACTCCTGCTGTTCTTTCAATGTCAAAGGCTTCCTGCTTCCATGAGGGTTGAATTCATTGCTGTCTTCAGAGTTTTCTCTTTTGGCAATCACGCTGAATAGCTCAGCAGTCTCTCTTGGGCTTTTGGTGTAAAGCACTGGGATGCCATAGCTTACTGCAATCGTGGCAAGCATGCCTCTTACAGAGTTGGGGTGCACGTTCCTTATAGAATAAATATCTTCAACACCTTCTATAACCATTAAAGGCTTCTCAAAGTTTCTTTTCAAATCTTTAACCTGCTGCAATAATCTCACATCAATGATAGATTGCACAAAATCTTCAACTTTCTTGAACTCAACCCCTACCCTCTTTGAAAGAACATAGTCAGCAACCTCAAGCTTTGAAAGGGTTACATTAAACCCTGAGTCAACAAGCTCTTTTATCACCTTTGAACCTTTCTCTCTATAATCAGCATAAACCTTGATCTTCTCTTCATCTTTTACAAACTCCTGCAAAGGTTTTTCAGGAATTTTATCTAATGAAAAGCCAACTTTCCCCCTGAGGCTTTGGAGATTCCTGTACATCCTTTTTTCTTTATGGTGAGAACTCCATTTGTAGCTTTCATCTCTTGTTCCTTTTGTAAATAAGATGATCACTCTGCCTTTTTCCTGCCTTCCAGTTCTTCCCCTTCTCTGGATGGTTCTTATGGCTGAGGGAACAGGCTCATAGAAGATAACAATGTCAACCAGAGGAATGTCCAGGCCTTCTTCTCCAACAGTGGTTGCGACTAAAACATTAAATTCTCCTGCTTTAAACCTTTCCAGCCTTTCAATCTGCTCTTTTTGTGAGAGGCCTGTATCTCCTTTCTTGAGCTGGCCAACAAAGATCTTTGCCTTGACATCTTTTATGCTGTTAAGCTTTTCTTCAATGTCCTGTGCATTGTCCCTATATTGGTTGAATACAATGATTTTGATGTCTTTGTTGGCTTTTGTTTCTTTCCCCACAATCCTCTGAAGCTCAACAAGCTTAGGATGCTCAAGCTTTTCATCCTTCATCCTTTGAGCTTTAATCAAAGCTGACCTGAAATTAAGGTCGCGGACAATATTTTTCACAGCTTTTGTCTTTGTGGTTCTTGATTCAGACTGCAGCTTTTCAAGATATTTGTGCAATGCAGCCACTCCCTGAGTCTCAAGCAGCTCCTGCCCATGATATATTTTCATAACTTCTGCCAGTAAAGAAACCGCTCTCCATAAAGTAAAATTATTCCTTTCAGCAATAGCGTCAACCCTTATCTGGCTTTGAAGCTGTAAAAGGTCTTTCTTGCTCACATAGCTCACATTCTGCCTTTTCAAAAGTCCCCAATCCTTAAGCTTCTTCATCCTGTCTTTAAGAAAAGCTGATAAAAACTTCTGCGCTTCCTTAAACACTGGCGGTAGCTCAACTCCCACCCAGTCAACACTGATTTCTTTGATGTAAGGTTTGACGTCAGGATCTTCATCAGTCCTGATTTCTATTTCTTCAATGTAAAGGTTCTTGCAAACTTCTTTTATTTTTTCCATGTCAGAGCCGGGCGATGCAGTCAGTGCAAGTATCTTGGGGCATCTTGATGTCTTGTTGTACTGTTTTGCAACAAACACATAAGCATAATCGCCAACTGCCCTGTGGGCTTCGTCAAATACAACCAGTGAAACGTTTTCCATGGGAATCCTGTTGCTGATAACATCGTTTTCAATAGATTGGGGAGTTGCTACTATAACCTTAGCATTAATCCATGCCTCTTTGCGCTTTTCAGGGCTTACTGAACCGGTGAATAACACAACTTTATCCTTTTCAATCTTCATATGTTTCCTGAAAGTGTCCACATGCTGCTGGCATAAAGGCTTTGTGGGTGAAAGTATAAGGATTTTTGAGTCAGGATAAATGGTCATCCTGTGGATTCCAAGAAGAAGCGATACTGCAGTCTTGCCCATGCCTGTGGGAAGCACAACTAAGGTATTTTTCTCCGTGCATGTTGCGAGAATGGTTTCCTGGTAGAGCCGGGGGGTGAAGTCTTTTATCATCAGGAAAAGGTAAGCTTCTTTTCTTTATATAGGTTACCTAATCTGTCAGATATAAGGCTCAAGAAGATTACTAAAAATAATCCCAAACAGAACCCAGCAATAACATCGCTTAGCCAGTGCACTCCAAGGTAAATCCTGCTGAATCCTATCAATAAGATAAGGGTTATATTTGCTGCTATGAAGAGGTTTTTTAACAATTTGTTTTTTATGTTATCTTTAAAGAAATAAATGAGCAGAGAAAAGAAAATAATTGCTGTGGTAGCATGGCCGCTTGGGAAGCTGAATCCCTCTGCATGTATAAGGGCGTTCTCAGGCCTTGCTCTCTGGATAAGGAATTTGATGGTTTGCTTGAATATTTCTCCAATGATAAGAGCAGAGGCTAATAGTAAGGAATGGTATAATCTTTTTTTGTATATTAAGATTGCCAGTAATATAACTGATAAAATGATTAGGGGTATGGTGTCAGCAATCCTTGTTATGAATATCATGATGTTGTTGAGCAAAGGGTTCCATAACAGTTGAAGCTTTGTGTTTAGCAGAGTGTCAAGGTTTGTGATTGGGCCATTGTTCAGAACGTCAATCAGCATCTTGAGAAATATTATGATTAAGGCTATGCTGATTATGTAAGGCAGAGTTCTTTTCTTCATTATCAGATATAAAGATAAGTGGTTTAAATAGGTTGTGGAAATGGTTCAGAAAGAAAAATAAAAAATAAAAAAAGATTATTTTTCCTAAATACTGTAAAGCAACCTGTTTAAGGCATTAACATAAGCAAAGGCACTGGCTTCTATAATATCTGTGCTGCTTCCTCTGCCTCTTGCAACATTGCCGTTATTCCTTATTCTTACGATAACTTCCCCAACAGCATCTTTCCCCTTTGTTACTGCACTTATGTTATACCCAACTAGTTCGATTTTGATGCCTGTTATTCCGTCTATAGTATTATATACAGCATCTATAGGACCATCACCACAATCAGCAGACTCTTGCGGTTCCTTTTCACCATCTTTAATTAACCTCACAGTAGCTGTGGGTATTATATGCTCACTACCGCCGCTTGCATGAACATAATCTAACTTATAGACTTCAGGAACTTGTTCAGCAATCCTGTCTTCCATAATTGCTTCTAAATCTCCATCGGTTACTATTTTCTTGCTGTCAGCAATTCCTAGGAACCTTTGATAAACTTCTTCTAGTTCTTCTCGACTAACTTCATAACCAAGTTCTTCAAGTCTATGACCTAATCCATGTCTCCCAGTACGTGATGTTAATGTAATAGATTCTCTGTCTTCTGGAAAACCGACATCACTCTTGTCCATTATTTGATAAGTTTCTCTTTTTTTTAAAAAACCATCTACATGGATTCCTGAAGAATGTTTGTGCGCATTATCTCCACTAACAGCTTTATATGGTGATATTGGGACAGTGATCCCCGAGACAAGACGACATGTTCTGTATATCTCTTTGGTGTTTATTCCAGTTTCTTTGTTAAAATAGTCCTTTCTTGTCTTCAAAGCCATAACTATTTCTTCTATAGGAGCATTTCCTGCCCTTTCTCCTATTCCATTTATTGTTCCATCTGCCTGTTGAGCTCCGTTTTCTATTCCGGATAGGGTATTGGCAACAGCCATCCCTAAGTCGTTATGGCAATGCACACTGATTATTGCTCTGCCTATATTTGGGACAGACTCTCTTACAGTCATTATCAAAGCACCGAATTGTTTAGGAATACTATAGCCAGTAGTATCAGGGATATTTACTGTTGTTGCTCCGGCATCTATAGCATGCTCAATTACCGTTAAAAGATAACTAATATCTGCTCTTCCCGCATCTTCTGCATAAAATTCTACATCGTCTGTATATTCCCTGGCAAGTCCCACAGCAGAAACTGCCATCTCTATAATTGTCTCTTTTTTTTCATCTAAAGTGGTTCCATATTTCTCGTCTCCAAATTTTCCCGTTATGTGTATGTCAGACACTCCGATTCCTGTATGAATTCTTGGTTTCTTGGCTTTTGACAAAGCCCTGCCGCATACCTCAATATCTTCAGGTATAGCTCGTGTTAGACCACAGATTATTGGATCTTTAATTTCCGCTGCTATTAATTCCACAGCCTTATAATCTTCCGGGGATGAAATAGGGAACCCCGCTTCAATAACATCAACTCCAAGAATCTCAAGTTGTCTTGCAATCTGAATTTTCTCGTCTGCATTCATTCTTGTACTACCTGTTTGCTCACCATCTCTTAATGTAGTATCGAATACATAAACCCTGTTTCCATCGTTCACATTTTGTTTCATTTTATTTTTTTATTCCTCCTTAAAGATTTTTTAAAGTTTTAGAGAATAAACAAGTGATAACAATGAAGCATTTCCAAGAAGAATTGGAATGCTTATAACAGTAACAGAAGCAAAGCTAACAGTAACAAAGAATTATTCAGGTTTAGCTTTGCGATATTTTCTCTCATTAAACTATAAGAATTCCTGGATTATATTTAAGGGTTTCGATTTCTAACCTTCAAGCCTTACCCTCTCACCCATCTGCAGAGCGTCCATTAATATCTTGCCGATCTTGTTTCCTTTGTGGACTTTGATAACGCCGGTTTTGCCTGCTTTGGCTGTTAGTAAGAAGTCATCTCCTATATAGATGTCTACGTCTTTGTTCTGCATCTTTGCGCCAAGGAAGAGCTTAACTCCACTCTTGGATAGCTTTGATTCAAACTGAACCTCATTTTTTCCTTTGCCTTGCTTCGGCTTTAGTTCCTGGATATCTATGTTGATGCCCAGTTCTTTTTCTATGGTTTCTATGGTTTTTCCTTCTTTGCCTATGATCCTTGCTATCATGTTTTCAGGTACATATACAATGCATTTGTTGCCGCTGATAACATCAACTTCAGCTTCGTCTGAGTATTTCCTGAACCTGTTTTGGATAGCGGAAGCTGCAAGCTTTTGGCTGGGTGTGGATGTCTGGGCTTTGACTGGTATCACAACGGTTTCTTCGCCGTAAGAGTAAAGCTCATATTCCAGCTTTTTTGTTAGATAGTCTGTTACCACAACAACAGGCCTTGCAAGGTCAGCTTCTGTCATGCCTGTGGGTACTTTTACAACCATCTGAAGGCTTAAGACTTTGCTTATGTTGCCTTTTTCAACGAATAGTATTGTGTCAAGGACAGAAGGTATCATGCCAAGATCCATCCTTCCTATAAACCTCTGGATAGCGTCTATGGGAGAGGCTGAGTGGAGCACTCCTAAACAATTGGAGCCTGCTAATCTTAAGTCGGTGTATAGCTTGAAGTCCGGGGTGTCTCTTACTTCGTCAAAGATTATGTTGTCCGGCCTTGATAGGAATAGTATGTCATGGATCTCTTCGCTTGAGGTAAAGTTTTTTGAGTATTGGGTTATCTGGTCTGGGAGCTGCAGGTCACGGGGGCTTTCTACTGTTTTTACAACATTGCCATCGTTCATGTAAAACTCTGCCACTGCCTGCGCTAATGTGCTTTTTCCTGAGCCGGTTTCCCCGGCGATGATAACTCCTCTTGCTTTTCCTTTGATCCTCTCTGAGATTTGTTCAGGGAGCTTATAGTCTTCAATATTAAGCCTTTTCAAGGGCTTGACAACAGTTATTTCCCAACCATCAGAGACCGGAGGTTTTGTTATCACAATCCTGTAATTTTTGTATTGGACAACCGTAGAGCCTTCCCTTGAGATTTCTATGAATGCTTTTGGGTCTATCCTTGATTTTTCAACAACCTCTTTTGCCATGTTCTGCACTTTCTGGGCCGGGAGGATTTCTTTGTTAGCCTGCACAAGGTTCCAGTCGCCGGGCTTTCCTTTTTTTCCCAGAACTAAGCAGTCTTCTTTGATATGGATGGACATTGTCTGCTCGTCAAAGAAACTTTCTATCTCCAGCTTTTCCTTGGGCTGCTTGGTTTCGATAAAATTAACTTCAAGGCCAAAGGCTTTGGCAGACTCTGCCTGGACCTTGTCTGCTGTTATCAGGATGGCATCGTTGTCATAAGCAAGGCTGATTATTAAGGCGTCTATCTCTCCGCCGGTTTTGGCATTCTTTATCTGGAAAATGTTGGGCCTGTCACCTACAAACTCCAGCTTAATGGCATCTTCTTTTGCTAATTTTTGTAAGAATTGCAGTTCTTCTAATCCTATCAGGCCGGTTTCCTGGCCTTTGTTTGCCTGGTTCTCAAGCTCTGCTATCACAGCCTTGGGGATAAGAAGGGTTCCTTTGATTTCCTTTTTCTTTACTAACTTTGTGACCTGCTTTTCTATTACAACAGATGTATCAGTTATGTATGGTTTGGTCATATTTTGATGGAAGATTAGCTATTATTTATAGTTTGTTATAAACAAAAACATTTATAAACAAATATACAATCCTTATATTATTGCCAACGTATAAAGCCTTATTTATACAACACTGCATGAGGCAATAAAAACTGCAGTTCATTTTCTTGAACTGTTGTTAGCATAAAATAATAATAAATAAAATGGAAGAACAACAGAAGTTTTTGGTGCCGAATGATGCTTACCTTAAGTCAGGGATTCATATAGGCACTAAGTTCAGGACAAAGTATATGGAGCAGTTTATTTATAAGACCAGGCCTGATGGTTTGAGCGTATTAAATTTACAAAAGATAGATGAGAGAATAAGGGTTTGCACTAAGTTCTTATCACAATATGCACCTGAAGATATCCTGATTGTGAGCAGAAGGGAGAATGGCTGGAAAGCAGTTAAGCTGTTTAACAAGCTTACAGGCGTTAAGGTGTTTGCAGGCAGGTATCCTCCAGGGATTCTGACAAATTCTAATCTGGATAGTTATATAGAGCCTAAAGTGGTGTTGGTAACAGATTCATGGCCGGATAGGAATGCTGTTAAGGATGCTATTAAGATAGGTATCCCGGTTATTGCTTTGTGCGATACAAATAACCAGACAAATAATATTGATCTTGTTGTGCCATGTAATAATAAAGGGAAAAAGAGCCTTGGGCTTTTTTTCTGGATCCTGACAAGAGAGTATCTTGTTAACAGGGGACTTATTAAGACAGCAGAAGATTTAAAAGAGACACCTGAAGATTTCACTGAAGAATAAATACATATAATCGAAGAGTTTATATAGTATTTTCCCAATCAATATCCTTATCTGGGGGTTGTAAATGGAGAAGAATTATCTAAAAGAAGAAAAGCCTAATACCAACAGTGGAGAAGTTATCCCAAAAGGGATGAAAGATATTGATGTTTCTAAGATACCAAAGGATGTCCAGAAAAAGCTAAAGGCGATAAAGGGAAAGCTGGATATTTTTAAGAAGAAGGTTAATGAAAAGTTCGGCAAGTATATAGCAGGAATCGCGCTACTGCCACCTAAGAAGCAGGGAGAAGGAAAAGAGCAGGATAAAGATAAGATAAATGTGCTTGTTCTTGTGGATGATACTGATTCTAAAAAGATGTCAAAAGAGGAGCTGAGGAATAAGCTCGGCACAATTATTAAGAGTATTGCGGAAAAGATTGATAAGAATATTGTGCCTTCAGTGGTTATACTGTCTGAGCTATGGCAGAATTGTTATGATGCAAAGCATGAATTATTGCAGCTGATAGCTGTGTCTGCGCCTATACATGATACAGGAATGTTGCAGGCTATTAAGATAGCTGAGATACATAAGACAATGGTGCTTAAGAAGTTTGAGAAATATATTGTGAGCTATGTTCTTGCTGGCTCTTTGGTCCAGGGCAGGGCTACCAAGACGTCTGATATTGATGTATGGATTGTTATTGATGATACTGATGTTAAGAGGATGACAAGGGCTGAGCTGAAGGATAAGCTTAGGGCTATTATTATAGGCATGGGCATAGAGGCCGGTGAACTTACAGGGGTTAAGAATAAGCTGAATATCCAGGTGTATATATTAACGGATTTCTGGGATTCGCTTAAGGAAGCAAACCCAATTATTTTTACTTTGCTTAGGGACGGCGTGCCTTTCTATGACAGGGGAATCTTCATGCCATGGAAACAGTTGCTGAAGATGGGCAAGATCAAGCCAAGCTATGAAGCGATTGATATGTTCATGGTAAGCGGGGAGCAGATGCTGAAGAGAGTGCATCTCAAGCTTAAAGATATAGGGATGGAAGATATTTATTATGCAATCTTAACTCCTTCGCAGGCTGCCCTGATGCTGTATGGCATTCCTCCTCCAGCGCCTAAGGAAACCCCTGAGCTGATGAGGGAAATCTTTGTCAAGAAGGAGAAGCTTTTCGAGGAAAAGTATCTTAACATACTGGAAGCTGTTATTAATACAAGGAAGGATATAGAGCATGGGGAGAGGAAAGAGTTAACTGGCAAGGAGATTGATAAATTGCTGAGCGATGCAGAGAAGTATCTTAAGATGATTAAGAAATTGTTTTCAAGGATAGAGAGGATTAAAGAGGAAGAAGGCATGGTGCATGTTTATGATACTGTAGTTACGATGATAAGGGATGTGTTAAGGTTAGAGGGCATAGAAAAGGTGAGTGATATAGAGATTGTAAATATATTTGAGAATGAGCTGATTTCCCAGGGTAAAGTGCCTGTGAAGTTTTTAAGGATACTGAATAATATTATCCAAGGGAAGAAGGATTATGATGAGAAGAAGCTTACTAAGCCAGAGGTTGAGAAGGTAAAGAAGGAGAGCAGGGAGTTTATTAAGTTCCTGGTCGAGTATATGCAGAGAAAGAGAGGAAGGGAACTGGAGAAGGCAAGGATAAGGGTAAAGCATGGAAACAGGTTTGGAGAGGTTATCCTGCTTGGGAATGAGGCTTATATTATCCATGATATAGACCATGAGGAAAAAGAGCTTTCAAAGGCTAAGATAAAGCCTAACGGCAGTATTGGCACAATAGAGAAAAGCAGCCTGGAAGAGCTGGAGAAAGCGTTGTCAAAGGTGGAGATTCCTCCTAAGGTGTTCATTAAAGAGCCAATATTTGAGGATCTGAAAAGGGTATTTGGTAAGGATGTAGAGGTTTTGGTTAATTACTAACATGAAAACAGGCTATAAAGTATGCGATGCAATGACCGAGAAGGTGATTTATGTCAGACCTACTGAGAGCCTGGAAACCTGCGCAAAGATAATGAAGGATAATGATGTTGGAGCCCTTATTATTAAAGAGGAGGAGAAGGTAAGCGGCATTATGACAGAGAAGGATATAGTGAGGAAGATGGTTGCTGAAGGCCTTAATCCTCTGAAGAAACAGATTAAGGACATTATGGAGACTAATATAACTTCGATTTCTCCTGAGAAGGATATCTTTGAGGCATTGATTTTGATGAGGGATACAGATGTGAGGCATCTCCCGGTTATGGATGATAACAGGCTTGTTGGTATTCTAACATTGAATGATATATTGAAGATAGAGCCTCAGCTGTTTGATATTCTGGTGGAGAAGATTGAGCTAAGGGAAGAGGAGAGAAAGCCAATCAGCAATTTAAAGGAGAAAGAGGGAGTGTGCCAGACCTGCGGAGAGTATTCAGAGGAGCTGACTAATAAGGACAGCGTGCTGATGTGCGAGAAGTGCGGGAAGGAAAGTTAATATTTTATACACCTTTAATTCTTAGGATAACTTTTATTAAGAATTCATTAAATACTGTGGATGCAGTTTGGAGCAGTAATAGTAAGTTAAGTTTTTTCTCTTTTACAGATACTCTTCCTTTCCCCTTATTTTTTGCAACGTATTGGAAAATGTTTGATGGAACCTCTTTTTTAGGGAGATCTATTTCAAAACAGTTCCCAAGCTCTTGAGTATATGTAGCATCGCTTCCAGCTGCAAGGAATTTTATATCTTTAGGGTAATCTGATTTTGGGAGGTCCCTTGTCTTTTTAATATTTTCAAGCTTTTGTTTGAATATTATGTTAAAGGGAATTTTTTTCATAATGATTTCCAGATTATCATAGACGCTGTTTGATATCTCAACAGCGCCTAGTAAGTTCACTGCTTTTGTGTAATCTTTTCTGTTGAGGTTGCGTATTACAGAAGTTGTCCCTAATATATATGGATGGGTAACAAACGCAAAAAGATTTTTTTTAGATAAAACAAAGTCAACCAAATCATTATATTTCAGCCTGAAAGGTTTCAGTTCATCAAGTCCGTAAATTTTGGGTGTGTCAGAGAAAACAATTATGTCAATCCCTTCTTTGGTGATATATTCCATTCCAGGGAAACAGAAAAAGCCTTTCGGCCTGGCTTTGTCCATAAGCTCAAAAGCTCTCCTGGGGTTTTTATAGGAATGCTCTGTTATGATAAGGCATTGGATATTGTTTTCTTTTAGTTTTTCCCACCAATATCTGCATTTCTTTAATGCTCTTTGATTATTTTTTGGGAGGTTTGGATGGAAGTGATAGTCAATCCTTAGTTTTGAGGTTTTCATTTTATATGAAGCTTTTTAGAGAAATAATTCAGGTTTTCTGGTGGCATGCTTTTAAAACAGTGTATTTGTATTATAAATTTTTTGGTAAAGAAGCATGATTCTATAGAAAGATATTAATATAGAAACCTTATTCGCAACATAGAAAAATGGCTGCTGAGCATCTTAAAAGGAAGTATAATTATCTGAAAACAAAGTATAGTCTGCCGGCTTTTGGAAAGCTGGATATGGAGTTTGAGCTGAGCAGCATTGATAAGGATGATTTCTTGTTAAGGGATATAAGGAAGAAGATGATTGAGAAGATAGATTTCTTTTGCGAGATAATAGAGGGCTCTTTGCAGCCTGATACTGCTTCGCTTGCAAGCATGCATGAGTGCAAGTTTTTTGAGGATGAAGAGAAGGAAAGGCTGTATGCATTGTATAAAAGGCTGATGCTGCTGAACAGGTCTGCTATATTGCTGGGGATTAATTCCAAGGATGATGAAGAGGCTGAGTTTATTAATAGTGTTTTTAATGAATGGCCTAAGTTTCAGGAAGAGATTTTGGCTTATGCTAAGAAGATGAAAGATTGCTGGGAGAAAGAGTCTCATGTTAAAGAGGAAGTTGGTTATTTAGGCTGAGTAAAATCCTTCGGATTTTACTGGGGACCTCCCCACTATCGCAGAACTTCTCGCGTGTCCCTCCCCTAACAACTGACACTTCACTCACACAACTAAGTTGAAAGTGCAGTGAAATTCTCTATATTATAGAAAAATTTATATTATTTGGGGTTTTTTTATAGTAATATGATACTAATTGGATTATGCGGAACAATTGGCGCCGGCAAGGGCACTGTGTCAGAGTATCTTATTAAGAAGTATGGGTTTAAGGTAATCACTATGGGAGATATTGTTAGGGAAGCATGTAAAGAAGAGGGGCAGGAGCCTAACAGGGAGAACTGCCAAAAACTACAGAGAGAAAGGGTAAGAAAGCATGGGAAGGATTACTGGACAAGGAAGGTTACAGAGACTGTTAAGAAGAATAAATGGGAAAGGGCAATCTTTGATGGTGTGAGGTATCCTATTGACGCAGAGCTTCCTAAGAAGGTGTTCAGGGAGAAGTATGTGGTTATTCTTGTTGACGCTGATAGTAAGATAAGGTTTGGGAGGTTAAAGAAAAGGGGGAGGGTTGGCGACCCTGAGACATATAAGCAGTTCCTTGAGCAGGAAAGGAAGGAGAAAGAGTTTTTCAGCCTTGATAAGACCTTGAAGATGAAGGATTATGTTTTGTATAATAACGGTGATTTGAAGGTTTTGTATAAGGAGACTGATAAGGTTATGAGTAAATTGGGTGTAAATTCCTGAAAATGTCTAATGATTACATACTTAAAAACGAAGAGGGGAAATTCCTTTATGATAATTTGTTAGTTCTAAGCCCGGAGAAGTTCAGGCTGATAAACCATCCGATGAATATCAAGCTCATTAAGCTGCTGGCTAAGAAGCCAATGTATGTTACACAGATTGCTAAGGAGCTGAAGGAGCATGAGCAGAATGTTTATTACCATATTAAGAACCTGCTGAAGGCTGACATACTGGATGTTGCTGAGAGGGAAGAGATTAGAGGAACTGTTGCTAAAAAATATGCGCCGAAGCAGCTTAATTTTGCGTTTTCTTTGAGCGATAACTGGAAAAGCCTTTCCCAACTGATCAAGAAGGGCAAAGATAAAAAGCTTAACCAGTTTCTGCAGCCGTTCATAGAGAAAGAGGAATTGAATGCAAACATTATTGTGGGCAGCCCTGAGCCTCATGGCCCTTTTAAGGCAAGAGCAAGGGATGGGCATTATGCTATTGACCTGGGATTGTTCCTTGGGAATTATTGTTCTCTTAGAAAGGATTTTAGCGTTAAGCTTGATGTTGATGTTAACCTTAAGAAGGATGAGTCTAACCTTATTGTTGTGGGTGGGCCTGTTACAAATCTTATAATGGCTGAGATAAATAAGCATCTCCCTGTGAAGTTCAGCGATAAAAAGCCCTGGGGCATTGTTTCCCAGAAAGCAAGCTATACAGAGGAGAATATAGGTCTAATAGCTAAGATCCCAAATCCTTATTATCCTGAGCTGAGGATCCTGGTTGTTGCAGGGGTGAGGTTTACAGGCACAAAGTCTGCTATTATTGGGTTAACAAGGCTGCCTGAGCTTGTTTTGAACAGGTTCAGCAACCAGAAGGAGTTTTATTGCATCTTGCAGGGCTTTGATTTGGATGGTGATGGCAAGGTGGATAGTGTTGAGGTTTTAGAGTAAAACAATAATCTTTATATATCAGCTTGGGTTTTGGTGGTATAAGAATGATAAAGATAATAGAAGAAAGTAAGAATAAGGTTGTATTTAATGTAAAGGGTAAGACTCATGGTTTCTGTAATATCCTGAGGAAAGAGTTGTTAAAGGATAAGCATGTAAAGATAGCAGCTTATAGAATAGACCATCCATTAGTGAATGAGTCCGAGATAATGGTTGAGACTGATGATCAAAAGGAGCCAAAGGTTGCATTGGTGGATGCTGCTAAAAGGCTTAAGAAGGTTGCTGATGACCTTAATAAAGAGTTTACCAAAGCAATAAGGTGAAAAAATCCGAGGGTTCGGATTTTATCATGTCAAGAACCCCCAAGGGTTCTTGAGCACACCAGAAATTTCCAGCGGAAATTTCTTAGTGTTTCAAAAAGCCTTCAGCTTATTTGAGGTAATCTTTCTATGAAACTAACTCTTGATGATGGAAAGGCATTGCTCAGGCTTGCAAGAGATTCTGTATCCAGCTTTCTGAATGAAAAAGAACCTGAGATAAAAGAAGGTATAAGGAAGAAGCATGCAGAGAAACAAGGGGTGTTTGTTACTTTGTACATAGAGGATGAGTTAAGGGGCTGCATAGGTTTTCCTGAGCCTGTTCTTCCATTGTTTCAGGCTGTTGTTGACGCTGCAAAGAGCGCGGCTTTTTCCGATCCAAGGTTTTCTCCCTTAACAAAGGAGGAATTTGATAATACAAAGGTTGAGCTTTCAATACTTACTCTGCCTGAGCTTATTGAGGTTAAAGAGCCTGAGGAATATTTAAAATCTATAAAGATAGGGGAAGACGGCCTGATAATAAGGGGGAACTTTAATTCCGGCTTATTGCTGCCGGTTGTGGCAGTTGAGTATAAATGGGATGCTGAGACCTTTTTAGAGAATCTCTGCCTGAAGGCTGGCCTACCTTTGGATGCCTGGAAGGATTTAAGCAATAAGATTTATAAGTTTCAGTCTCAGGTTTTTTCTGAAAAGGAGCCTAATGGGGAAGTTATTGACAAAATGTAGAAATTTCCGTATGTAAATATACTTTTTCTCTCGAAAAATCGGAAAATATTTAAATAAGTTAGTTTATAGTAATCATAAAACAAATAAGGGGGAAATAAAATGGGAAAAGTTATATGTAAAAGTGGAGTAAAAAGAGTAAGAGGGTTCCTCTATTTCTTGGACAAGAAAGGAAATGTTGCAAGAGTACAAATGAAGAGAGCAGGAAAGAAGACAAGCAAAAAGCAGGATGTTGTTGCTAAAACAGGGATTAAGAGAAAAAATGGATTTCTTTATTACATCGACAAGAAAGGGGATGTTTGCGAAGCCAAGATGAAAAGAGGCGGCACAAGAAAGAAGAAAAGCAAGGCGAAAACTACTAAGAGAAAGAAAAAGAAATAAGTTTTTCTTATTTTTTATTTTCTGTTCTCTAGGAATATTCTTGCTTTCTTTATATTTATAAATAGGGTAACTGCTATTTAGTATACATAGACTATTTAGTATACATTTATAATCAGAGATTGAAAAGTGATCTTTATGGGAAATGCTTTAGAGGAATTAAGGAATCTCGAGAAGGAGCAGGAATCAAGGTTAAATAAAACCGAAGATAGAGCTGCTAAAGAACTTGAGCAGAGCAAGCTGTCTAACCAGAAAAGATTGGATTCTGAGAGAGAACAGCTTACCAAGGAAAAGGAGAGGTTAATTCTAAAATCTACTGAGGATGCTAAAAAGGAAGCTCAAAAGATAGAGGGCGAGTATAAGGGAAGACTGGAAAAGCTTAATAAGAACTATAAGAAGAATTTTAATAAGACTGTTGACAAGGTGCTGAGTGAAACTGTGAAATAAAATGGGATTGTTTAAACCTGATAAAATCTTTCTTGCCAGAGTGTTTTTGCCGCATAATGATATCATGAAGCCGGTTACTGCTTTGTATGAAGCAGGAGTCTGCGAGCTGAAAGAGGTTGATAGCAAGCTGGAGCTTAACCACCTGTATGCTGATACAAAGGAGTTCAGCGAGACGCAGGCAAGGCTTAATTATGTTATAGATTCTTTGAAACCTTATAAGAGGGTTGTCCAGCCAGAGTCAGCTGTTAAATCTCTTTTTTCTTCTAAGGAGCCTTTGAGGCATAAGATAGATATAAGAAGCAATAAGGTTATCCTTAATGATGTTAATAAGCATTTAAGAGAGATAGAGACTAAAGTGCTTGAGAAGGTAAAGGAGATTGATGAAGCAAGAAAGAAGATAGAAGAGCATGAGTTTTTGGTTTCTAACCTGTCTTTGCTGCCTGATATGAAGACTGATTTGTTTGAAGAGTCTGATAACCTGTCTGTTTTTCTGGGCATGGTTAATACAACGTCTTTTCTGGAGGCTAAAGATGAGCTAAAGGAAGCGGTTTATTTTCTGGAGAATAAGGATAAGAATAATTCTTTGGCAGGGGTTTTTGTTTTAAAGGAGAAGGGTGAGCAGGTTGAAAAGGTTCTGCATTCCATTGGTTTTGAAGTAATTTCAATACCTTATGAGAATAAGAAGGCTTCTGTTATTGTTAAGGAGCTTAAGCTAAAGATAAATCAGCTTGATAAAAGTATTAAAGGCTTTAAGGATGAGCTGACAGGGATTGCTGCTAAGTATGAAAAGAAGCTGGATATTTTAAGCGAGGAGATTCTTATATGCAAGGAGAAGCTTGAGGCGCTTGATATGTTTAAGACTTCTAATTCATTTTCTATCTTAGAGGCATGGGTTCCTTCAAAGGATCTGGATAAGTTTAATGATATCCTAAAGAAGAATAGCAAGAGCTATTATTTTGAGGCTCAGGAAAGGGAAGATGCGCCTGCTGTTTATAAGTATGATTTTACAAAGCAGTTCAAGCTGATTACTAATTTGTATTCTGCGCCTAAGTATAACAGGCTGGATCCTACACCTATTCTTGCTTTCTCTTTTACATTGTTTTTCGGGTTTATGTTAACTGATTTTGTTTATGGATTGATTCTTGCTTTGCTTGCATACGGAATGCTTAAGGGAGCGGGCAGGCATAATAAGTCTGTCAAGCAGTTTTCTAAGATATTTTTGTTTTTCGGCATTTCAACGATCATATGCGGCATGATTTTCGGCTCTTATTTTGGGGATTTTTTTCAGCAGCTTGGGTTTAAGGTGCCTATGCTGATAGATTCTTTCAGCCAGGTGCTGCTGACTCTTATCATTGTGCTTATTATAGGCGCGTTGCATATGGGGACAGGACTGTCTTTAGGGCTTATTGAGAATTTTAAGCTGGGGAATACAAGGGCTGCGCTTAAGAATCAAGGGGTCTGGATAGTGCTGATTATAGGGATTACACTGATAATAATAGGAGGCCCATTTTCTAAGATAGGGTTTGGTGTTCTTGCCCTTTCTGTGGTTATGCAGGTTGTGCTCAATTTCATGGAAGGAGGACCTATATCTTCAGTGTTGTCTATATTCGGGTTTAGCTCATTTATCGGCGATTTGTTTTCTTATGCAAGGCTGATGGCTTTAGCTATCGGCACAAGTGGAATAGCGTTGGCTGTTAATTTCATGACGCTTATGTGCGTTGATATGATTCCTGTGATTGGATTGCCTATAGGGATTATTGTCTTTATTATAGGGCATCTGTTTAATCTGCTTATGAACGGATTAGGGGCGTTTATCCATACTACAAGATTGCATTTTTTGGAGTTTTTTTCAAAGTTTTATGATGGAGGTGGAAGGGAATATGAACCTTTTAAAGTCGAGAGAAAATACACAACTGTGTCAGTTGAAGATTAAATATAAAATATGGAGGTATGATAGAAAATGGTAGTTACATTAGGAACCGTGTTTGCTGTGGGAGGAGCAGCGCTTGCTTTAGGCATAGCCGGACTCAGCACAGCTTTCGGTGTTAAGGCAGCAGGTGTTGCAGGCGCAGGGGCTGTGGCAGAGAATAAAGAGCATTTCAAGAATGCTTTGATATTACAGGCTTTGCCCCAGACACAAACAGTATATGCTTTTATTATAGCATTGCTTATATTGATGGGCGCTGGCCTGCTTGGCGGTGCACCTAAAGAGCTGACAACGTACCAAGGTTTGGTTATGTTGGGCGCTGGACTTGCAGTGGCAATTACAGGCATTTCAGCTGTTATGCAGGGATTGGTGGCTGCATCCGGGATTATTTCATGCACAAAGAACCCTGATGCGCTTGCTCCGAGCCTTGTTTTCGGAGGACAATGCGAGACGCCGGCTATATTCGGGTTTATAGCAGCATTGATACTGCTTGTGGTTGGTATGGGTGTATTGGGATAAAACGCAAATCGGAGATTTGCATTTTATTTCCTCCCCACTAACGCACAACTAATCGATAAGGAAGCGTCACACTCGCTCCGCTCGTGTGGGTCGGCCCTCCCCTAACAACATGGGGAAGCACTTGCACAACTGAAAGAAGGGTGCATGATATAATATTAGAAGGTGATGTAAAGTGGATATTTTTGGAGATATAAACAAAGTAAGAAAAGCTATTGAGGAAAAGTATAACAGGAAGGTTAAGGAGCTTGAGTCAGGCAGCGAGAGCCAGGTTAAGGAGGCTGAGCAGGGCGCTGAGAGAGAGATTAAGGCTCTTAAGGATAAGACCATGAGCCTGTCAGAGAAGGAGGCTGCAAGAACGTACAGCAAGGTTTTGAGCGAGGAAACATTGAAGACAAAGAGAGGGTTTGAGGAAGAAAGGGAAAGAATGATAGATTCTGTTTTTGAAGAGGTTAAGAAGAAGGCTGTTAAGTTTGTGCATTCTGATGCATACCTTGATTATATCAAGTCAAAGATGGGAGATACAGAGTATTCAATGGTGATTGGTGACAGCAGCGGGTATAAAGGGAAGTTTAAGGCTGAGGAGTTTGCTGTTGATAAGGATATTATAGGGCTTAGGTTCAAGGTGGGAGAGGCTTTTTATGATTTTACTGTGGAAGAGCTGATTAATGCAAAGAGAGAATACTTGAGAGGGTTGATTAGCAAAAGCTTGTTTGGTGAAAAATGATTGATAAGGTTTTGAGCATATTAAAGAGTGTATTAGGGAATGAAGCAGTGATTATTGTAGGCTTTAGTATGCTGTTGATAGTGGTTATTTTTGCTTATGTTGTTAAGAAGGTTACGCCTGTGTCTTCTTTTCTTTATTCTAATGCAAGAATCAAGGCAAGAAGCAATTATCTTATATCAGAGAAGCTTTTTGATGAATTGTTGGGGTGCAAGTCTTTGTCTGAGCTGAGGAGCGCTTTGCAGGAGACTGATTATTATGAAGAGCTTGAGAAGGTTGGCAAGCTGGAGCTTAAGAACTTTCATAAGGCTGTAGAGAAGAGTTTTATGGGCAAAACGCTGGAGCTGAGGGAGCTTTCTCCTGACAGGGTTAAGCCTGTTCTTGATGCTTATCTTATGTTTATGGAGAGCAAGATAATCAAAACTGTTTACAGGGCTAAGTTTTTTAAGCATAGCCTGAGCGAGGAGCTGGTGTTTCCGGTTGGGAATGTGGATGATGTGCTGCTTAAGCATATGCTGAATGCTGAAAGCCTTGCTGACCTGAATGTTGTTATGAGCAGTACAGTATATAAGGATGTTTTTTCAGAGGAGTATAAGACAATTGAGGAGTTTGAGGTTACGATTGATGAGTTTGTTTTTAATTTTTTTAAGGGCGTTGTTGATAAAATCAAGATGTATGAGGGAAAGTTTGTTGTTGATATATTGAATAAGAAGATTGATATTTTTAATATATTGGCTCTTTTGAAGTTCAGGATTAGAGGGACTGAGAAGGAGTCAAGGGTTAAGTGCCTTGTTATGAATAATAGCGAGCTGTCAGGGAAGTTCAATGAGCTTGCCCAGGAAGATAGTTTGAAGGGGTTTGTTGATAAGTGCGATAAACTGCCTTATCATGAGGCACTGAATAGCGCGTTGGAGAAGTATGAGAAGGATGGCAGCATGTCGCATTTTGAGACTGAGCTGTTCAGGTTTTTTAAGAGGTTTGTTTTGGAGCAGGAGCTTTATCATTCAATGGGGCCTATTCCTTTGTTTTGTTATCTTGTGAGAAAGGATATTGAGAAGAGAGATTTGTTTATCATCAGCAGAGGGATTGAGGATAGGTTTCCTGCTGAGAGAATTAAGGAGATGATTGTTTAAAATGATTGTATTGGGTAATCCGGATTTTGCAGCTGCGATGAGGCTTGTGGGTGTTGAGGACAGCTTTGTTGTGAGAAGCAGGGAAGATGTTGATAAGGTTATAGGGAAGATTGGCAAGGATGAGTTTATACTTGTTAACCCAAGCGTGCTGGAGCTTTATCCTGACCTTAATGAGTTCAGGAATTTGGTTAGCATTCCTGATGATCCTGATGAGCTAAAAACAACTCAAGACCTTAATGATATCATTAAGAACGCTGTGGGGATTGAGCTTAATATTTAAAGCAATTTAAAATGGTGTTAAATACTAATAATAGGAGGTTTCAAGATGGGAAAGATTTCAAAGATTAGCGGTCCTGTAGTGGTTGCTGCTGATATGAAGGGCAGCAAGATGTTTGATGTTGTTAGAGTAGGGAAGGAGAAGCTGATAGGAGAGATTATACAGCTTAATAAGGATAAGGCTACTATCCAGGTTTATGAGGATACTACCGGGTTAAGGCCTGGTGAGGAGGTTGCCTCTACAGATATGCCTTTGAGCGTTGAGCTTGGCCCTGGTTTGCTGAGCTCTATCTACGACGGCATTGCAAGGCCTTTGGTGACAATATCCAAGAAGACAGGGGATTTTATTGCAAGAGGCGTTGAGGCTGATACATTGGATAAGAAGAAGAAGTATGATTTTAAGGCAACCGTTAAGAAGGGTGATAAGGTGAAGACTGGCTTTGTTTTGGGAGAGGTCCAGGAGACAAGCCTGATTATGCACAGAGTGCTTATCCCTCCAGGGATTGAGGGAGAGGTTGTTGAGGTTAATGAAGGCAAGAAAACCATTGAAGAGGTTGTTGCTGTGATCAAGACTGAGGCTGGCAAGGAAGATGTTAAGATGATGCAGAAATGGCCTGTGAGAAGGGAGAGGCCTTTCACCAAGAAGCTTGAGCCTGCTATCCCGTTGGTGAGCGGGCAAAGAATATTTGATACATTATTTCCTCTTACAAAAGGGGGAACAGCTGCTATCCCTGGCCCTTTCGGGGCTGGTAAGACGGTTACACAGCAAAGCCTTGCTAAATGGGTTGATGCTGATGTTATTGTTTATATCGGCTGCGGTGAGAGAGGCAATGAGATGACTGAGGTGCTTAAGGAGTTTCCTGAGCTGAAGGATCCTAAGACAGGGAAGCCTTTGATGGAGAGGACTGTGCTTATTGCGAATACTTCTAACATGCCTGTTGCTGCAAGAGAGGCGTCGGTTTATACAGGGATTACGATTGCTGAGTATTATAGGGATATGGGTTATGATGTTGCTTTGATGGCTGACAGCACTTCAAGATGGGCTGAGGCTATGAGAGAGATTTCTGCAAGGCTGGAGGAGATGCCGGGTGAGGAGGGTTATCCTGCTTATCTTGCTACAAGGCTGGCGCAGTTTTATGAGAGAGCTGGAAGGGTTGATACGCTTAGCGGGAAGAAGGGTTCATTGTCTGTTATAGGAGCTGTCAGCCCGCCGGGAGGGGATTTTTCAGAGCCTGTTACGCAGAATACGTTAAGGATTACAAAGGCTTTCTGGGCATTGGATGCTCCTTTGGCATATAGCAGGCATTTCCCTGCTATTAACTGGCTTACATCTTATTCGTTGTATGCTGATAATATGGCAAAGTATTTTGATGGGAATGTTAATAAAGATTTTTCAAGGCTTAGAAAGGAGTTTATGGAGCTGCTGCAGAAAGAGGCTGAGCTTAAGGAAATCGTGCAGCTGGTAGGGCCTGATGCTTTGCCAGAGGAGGACAGGCTTATTATTGAGACTGCTAAGTCTATAAGGGAGGATTTCCTGCAGCAGAATGCTTTCCATGAGGTGGATGCGCATTGCAGCCTTGATAAGCAGTTTTCGATGATGAAGGCTATACTTGATTTCCATAGGAAATGCGGGGAGTCTATCAAGGCAGGTGTGAAGATCTCGAAGCTTGTTGATATGCCTGTGAGGGAGAAGATCGCGAGAATGAAAGAGTCTAAGGATATTGATAAGGCTGTCAGGTCCATAGAGGGTGATGTTGATAGCCAATTGAAAGAATTAAACACAGGAGTTAAGGGTGAATAAGAATGGTTGTAAAAGAATATACGTCAATTGCTGAAGTCAGCGGTCCTTTGATGATTGTTGAGAATGTTAAAGATGTTGCTTATGGGGAGCTTGTGCAGGCTAAGACCTCTTTAGGAGAGAAAAGGCTTGGCCAGGTTCTTGAGGTTAGCGAGGATAGGGCTGTTGTCCAGCTGTTTGAGGGCACATCAGGTATTGATACAAAGAATACAAGGGTTAGGTTTGTTGGGGAGACTATGAAGCTGGGTGTGAGCCCTGAGCTTCTTGGCAGGGTTTTCAATGGTGTAGGAAAACCTATTGACGGCAGCCCGGATATTATCCCTGAGGACAGGATTGATATTAACGGCAATGCTATCAACCCTTATAGAAGGGATCATCCTGCTGAGTTTATACAGACAGGGATTTCTACTATTGATTTGATGAACACTTTGGTCAGGGGGCAGAAGCTGCCTATTTTTTCAGGGGCTGGTTTGCCTCATAACCTATTGGCTGCACAGATTGCAAGGCAGGCAAAGGTTTTAGGGGAGAAGGAGCAGTTCGCTGTTGTGTTTGCTGCTATGGGCATCACTAATGAGGAAGCATTGTTTTTTATGAAGGAGTTCCAGCAGAGCGGTTCAATGGGCAAAGTTGTTATGTTCCTTAACCTTGCTAATGATCCGGCTATTGAGAGAATTATCACGCCAAGGCTTGCTTTGACTGCTGCTGAGTATCTTGCTTTTGATAAGGGTATGCATGTTTTGGCTATTCTTACTGATATGACTAACTATTGTGAAAGCTTGAGAGAGATTGCAGCTGCAAGGAGCGAGGTTCCAGGTAGGAGAGGTTATCCAGGTTACATGTATACTGATCTTGCAACTATTTATGAGAGGGCTGGAAGGATTAAGGGCAGAGAGGGAAGCCTTACACAAATGCCTATCCTTACAATGCCTGATGATGATATCACGCATCCTATTGCAGACCTTACTGGTTATATTACAGAAGGGCAGTTTGTGTTGTTCAGGGACCTTCATATGAAGGGCATTTACCCGCCTGTTAATGTTCTGCCGTGCTTGTCCAGGCTTATGAAGAATGGTATTGGGCCTGGTAAGACAAGGGATGACCATGCTAATGTTTCTGACCAGGTTTACTCTGCCTATGCTAAGGGAATTGAGGTCAGGAATTTGGTGGCGGTTATTGGCAGGGAGAGTCTTTCAGATCTTGATACAAAGTATCTTGATTTTGCTGATAAGTTTGAAGAGCTTCTGGTTACCCAAGGATATAATGAGGACAGGGGTATTGAAGAGTCTTTGGGTATTGCTTGGAAATTGTTGTCCGGCCTGCCAAAGACAGAGCTTAAGAGGGTTAAGGAAGAGTTTATTGAGAAGCATTATGAAGGCAAGGAAGACAAAGAAGAAGGAGAAGAAAGCAAAGAAGAGGACAAAGAAGAAGAGGAAACAGTCATAAACATCAGTCCTTAGGAAATGGTCCTAAAGTCATAAACGTCAATCCGCAGGATTGACGAAAAGGGACTTTAATCTGAAAGATTAAAGTCGCTTAAAACCAGATATATTACTAATTTTAGTTTTTACGAAGTAAAAAATAAAAATGGGAATCAAACCAACTCGAATGGAGCTTTTGCTTGTGAAGAAGAAGCTTAAATTAGCCAGAAAAGGGCACAAGCTGCTTAAGCAGAAGAGGGATGTTCTTGTTATGGAATTCTTTTCTATTCTTAAGGATATTAAGAAGTTTAGAGTAGAGCTTGTTGATAAGCTTGCTGCTGCAAGGGATTCTTTGCTGAGTGCGCAGGCGATTGAAGGTGAGCTTGATATGGAGAGGATTTCGCTTGGCTTAGGTTCTGGCCTTAGTATCAGCTTTTCAAGCAGAACTATAATGGGTGTGCATGTTCCTGTTATTGAGGATGTTAAGATGGAGCCTAGCTGGCATGGCTATTTTGAGCAGACCATTGAGCTTGATAATGCTATTATTAAGTACAGGGAGGTTTTCCCTGATTTCATTAAGTTAGCAGAGAAACAGCTTGTTCTTAAGAGATTAGCTGAGGAAATCAAGAAAACAAAGACAAGGGTTAATTCTTTAGAGTATTTAACCATCCCAAGGCTTGAGAAAACAAAGAAGATCATTGAGTTTAAGTTAGAAGAGTTGGAGAGGGAGAGTTTTAGCAGGCTGAAGCATATAAAGAAGAGAGCTGGGAAATAGATAAATCTTTCATTCTTTTTTATTCCTATTCTCAAAATGCCTTACTTTCTGATTAATTAATCGTTTTTTGTTCTATTCCTTCTCTTTAATATTAAATTTATTATGAATAGAATTATTAATATTGTATAGGCTAATTTTGGGTTGATTACTAATAATATTAATACTAAAATACCTGAAGATAATATTAGAATAGTAAGGATCTTCTTTTTTCTATCTAGTTTTAGGAATAATTGTTTTATTTTCTCAATGATACTATTTGTTAAATACATTTTTTATCCTCTCATCATAATATTTCCAACAGCATGATACCCCCTAATAACAATCCTTAGAACCTGAAATATAAAAACTTTCCTAAGAAATCAGATTATAACAAATAAAGCCCAAAGAAAACAAATAGCACTTGCTATTAAATATGCAATTCTATGGGAGAACAATTTCCCGAATACAGGAAGTGAATTATGCTGTTCAGCAAGCTTTTTATTAAAAAACATAACCAAGAAAAAAATCCCAACACCTACACGAATCAAAATATCAATTATTAATCCAATAGTTGCATAATTTACCATTTTATTTATCATGCTATAGAGAATATAAAAACTTTGCTAAGAAACAGAGTTATTGTGCAAAACGCTGAGGTTTTTGTGCAAGATTCAATTATTGTGCAAAGCCTTAATTTTCGAAACATTTATATAGTAAAGCCTACTTTACGTATAGTTAGCTTTACATTTACAATGACATTAACAAAAAATAACCTAAGAAGCTTCAGGGAAAAGGAAGGTTTAAGCCAGGAGAAGCTGGCCGATAAGGTTAGTGTTACAAGGCAGACCATCATATCCATTGAAGGCGGGAGATATGTTCCTTCTTTGGAGTTGGCATTGAAGTTTGCTAAATTGTTTAAATGTAAGGTTGAAGATATGTTTGGAGTGTGATAAAAATGGACAAATACATCAAAAAAGCATTGAAATTGATTGGCCTGGCAATAGGCTTGTTCATAGTTTTTGCTATATTGCATAATCTTGTTTATGCCTTATTTAATGTTGAAGAGGCCGTGTTCTTTATTTTGGCTTTGGCGGCAGGATTGATTGGGTTACCAGCTTCAATTATTTATTTGGTTGTTGCAATCATTAAAAAATATAAAAAGGTGAATAAAAAATGACATACTCCCCAAATATCCTTAGAAATGCAAAGCATTTCAAAGTAATCACCCTAAAGGAGGGGTTTCTCATGCAGAAGTCTTANCTTAAAGCCTTTGGTTTTCAACTGCCCACAACATCTAAAAGGATAGTTTAAAATAGGAGATTTTACAGGAGGTTGAATAAATTGGAAAGGATTGTGACGATACCAAGAATGGGATTTTACACAGATATATTTGAAGATTTATTTAGAGAACTTGATATTAATGTTTTAAAAACAAAGCAAATTAATCAAGACATAATAAAGAAAGGAGTGAAATATAGCAGCGATATGATGTGTTTTCCATTTAAAGTTGTTTTGGGTTGTTTAATTGATGGCTTAGAAAGAGGAGCAAATACAACAGTAATGTGGGGAGAACAAAATACTCTATGTCGTATAGGGCAATATTACAATATTGCTGGACAGATTCTAAAAGATTTGGGATACGATTTTGAAATGATAAATATGCCTCCTACACCTAAAGGAGTTGTTGGCAGTCTATGTAAACTAAGCGGAAAAAACCCAATTACTGTTATAAAAAAGATACCTAAATATTATAAAATTATTTTAAGAGAGGAAAAGAGACGTTATCCATTTGATGAAAATGCTGATTTAAAAATTGGAGTTACTGGGGAGATATATACTTTATTAGACCCATACATAAATTATAATGTTATTCAGAAATTACAAAATTTAGGTGTTGCAGTTGATATTTCAACAAAGTTATCTCATTTTTTAACGCATGATTTTAACCTTATAGAAAGAAATAAAGAGAGAAAAGAACTAAAACCTTATATATGGGGGGATGTCGGAGGACATGGCAGATATAGTCTTTATTCTTCAATACAGTATGCAAAAAGAGACTTTGATGGAATTATACATCTACTCCCGCTTTCCTGTATGCCTGAAACAACAATAGAAATGTTAATGAACAGGGTAGGTCAACAATTCAAGATTCCAATTTACAGATTTCCTATCGATGAAAACAGATTTGAGGCTGGTTTTGACACAAGAATTGAAACATTCATTTCAGTGTTGAGGAGGAGGAAAAAGTGTATATCGGTATAGACTGTGGCAGCGTTTCAATCAAAGGAGTCTTAATTGATAATAATAAGAATATCATAAAATCTACCTATAGAAAAAATTATGGTTTAATTGAAACTATAAAATCTGTTTTGAAAGATTTGGAAACTACGGAAGAAATAAAAGGTATAGGCATAACAGGTTCTGGCAGAGAATTTATTTCTACTTTAATTGGGGGAGATAAAATTGAATCTGAGATTATTGCGCACTATATTGCCACTATTTCAATGTTTCCCGATGTTAGAACTATCTTTGACATTGGCGGCGAGGATTGCAAGCTCATCCAGGTAAATGGAAAAATAATAACTAACTTTATTATGAATAGGGACTGTGGCGGGGGAACTGGAGCTATGATTGAGAGCATTGCTAATAGAATGAATGTTCCATTAGATGATATTGGAGATATAGCCTTGAAAAGTAAGAAGAAAATAGCTTTACCATCTAAATGCGGAGTGTTTTGTCAATCTTCTGTTGTTTCCAAATTAAATAAAGGAATGAATAAACCAGATATCTTAATGGGTGTTTGTAGGGGATTAATTGGTAATTACTTTGCTATGTTATCTAAGGGTGTTAAATTAGAACCCCCTTATGTATTTCAAGGAGCAACAGCAAAGAACAAAGCATTATTATACTGCTTTGAAGAAGAATTAGAAGATAAGGTTTTAGTTCCTAAGAACCCAGACTTAATGGGTGCTATTGGTGTAGCAATGACTACGATAGAAGAACAGCCCAAGACAACTAATTTTAAGGGATTTAATTTAATTAATTCAAAGTTTGACACAAAAACACACTTTGGCAATGGATGCAGCAATCAATGCGAAATTACACAGATATTTGAAAATAAAGAATTAATTGGATATATAGGAAATAGATGTGAAAACTGTGTTAATGTTAAACTTGTAAAAACCAGAAGTTAATAGCAGAACGAAGGTGAGCGGCAATTCCTTCCAACGCTAAAGAAGAGTATCCTTGCCGTATTTTTATGATAGGAAAACCAGAATGGTTCACATATAGAATATTTGGATGGGGCCTTAGGCCAAGGACATGGCAGGGCTGGGCTTATGTAGCAGTCTTTATTATGTTATTTTTAGGAATTGCTTCAATGCCAATATCGGAAACCGCTAAGATGAGCGCAATGTGGGTTTTGATGGGCATATTAATAATTGATGCAGTCCATTTAATGACAGTGCTTCCTAAGTTCCATGATGAAAGGCAGAACCAGCATCATTTAATCATTGAAAAGAATGTGTCTCTTGCAGCGGTTCTTGCTTTGGTGGGTGTTGCTTTGATGCAGACTTACCAGAACAGAGGCTTGGATACAGGCATGCTGCCGTTTGACTGGTCTATTGCTGTTATCCTGGGAGTGATGGTGCTGACTAAGATTGTTTCAACGGTTTATGTGAATAAGAAGATGTAATACCATTACTTTTTATCAAAAAATGCAAAAATTTAAATAAAAGTAATGGTAACTATATTTCATGAATATAATCAAACGCTCTAACTACTATTATCTGGGACATTCATTTAAGAAAAAAGGAGAAACAGTATACAGAGAGAGATATCTTGGTAAAAAGATACCAAGAAATATAGATGAACTCAAAGAAACATTTTTAAGGGATTGCTTAAATGAGGAAGTATTCATAAAACTAAGAAAGATAAAATCTAATCACCAAAAAGAATGGAAGCAATATCCTGAATCCATTAAGAAAAAAGCATTGCTTGATCTTGCTATAGACTTTACTTACAACACAAATGCAATAGAAGGTTCAACCATAACCTTAGATGAAACGGAAGATATTATCAAAAGGAAAATGGGGCCGAACAAGCCGTTAGATGATATTGAAGAAACAAAAAATCATTCTAAAGTTTTCTTTAAAGCGCTTAATGAGAAAAAGGAGCTATCATCAAGTTTATTGTTGCAATGGCATAAAGAGCTTTTTTCTGAGACAAAACCTGATATTGCAGGCAGATTGAGAGACTATTTAGTTAGAGTTGGAAGCTATAGAGCGCCTGACTGGCAGGATATCAATGCTCTTATAAAAGACCTTTTTGAATGGTATAAAAAAAACAGAAAAACAATGCATGCTATTGAGCTTGCAGCAAGAACTCATTACAAATTTGAGAAAATTCATCCATTTGGAGATGGCAATGGAAGAATAGGAAGGCTTATTATTGCTTATATTCTTAAAAAGAAAAAATATCCTTTACTTATTATAGAATACAAAAAAAGGAAGTCTTATTACCATGCCCTTTCAAAAGAGGAAAATGGTTTCTTGATGTATTTTATAAGAAGATATTTCAGCTATTACAAAAGATATATCTAAAAAGAATAAGTTTATTATATCTCTTATATGTTAAACATGTTTTAAGGATAATAAAATGGTAAACGATATAAACACTCTAATTGAAAAAGCCAAGCAGGGTTTTTCTACTTTGGAAGTAGGTGATAAATACAGAAAATCAGCTTTGAAGTGGCTTAAGTTATGGCTCACTAATGATATGTTTAAAGAGTATGTTCCTCAGATTAGTTATTTAATAGAAAAAGAGAAATGGGATTTTCTCTTAGATTCTTTTTATCAGGTTATTCCTTTTGGCACTGGCGGCAGGAGAGGTTTGGTTGGTATTGGTTCTAACAGAATAAATATGTGGACGATTCAGGCTTCTGCACAAGGTCATTCACAATATCTTATTAAGCATTACGGGAAAGAGGCAAAACAGAAAGGTGTTGTTCTGGCATATGATGTAAGAGAATATACTGAAAAAGGAGTGTATAATGATAGTTTACCTAACCCTGTGATGAATCTTAACTGCAGGCAGCTTGCAGAGGGAGCTGCAATGGTTTATGCTGCTAATGGAATGAAAGTTTATCTTTTTGAGGATATAAGGAGCACGCCAGAGCTTTCTTTTGCTATAAGATATCTAAAGGCTGTTGCAGGCGATATGTTTAGCGCTTCGCATAACCTTCCTACTGATAATGGTAAGAAGGTTTTTGATTTGTATGGGGGACAATTAATCCCTCCCTTTGACCAGCAATTGGTTGATGAGGTTACAGATAATGTTAAGGAAATAAAGGTTATGGATTTTGAAAAGGCTAAGAAAAATGGTTTAATAGAAATTATAGGGAAAGATATTGATGATGAGTATATTGAAAAGGTTTGTTCTGTTTCTCTTTCAGACAATAGAAAGCTTAAGGTTATTTATTCTCCTTTGCATGGAACTGGTATGACTACTTATTTTGTAGCTCTAAAGAAGCTTGGGTTTGATGTTATAGCAGAACCTAAGACTTCTTATCCTAATGGAGCTTTTGAGAATGTTACATTTAATATCCCTAACCCTGAAGTTAAAGAGTCTTTTGATACTCTTATTCCTTTTGCTAAGAAAGAAAAAGCTGATATAACTATTAATTCTGATCCTGATTCTGATAGGATAGGTATTATGGTAAATCATAAAAGGAAATGGGAATATCTTAATGGAAATGAAATAGGGATTATTTTAACCCAATATGGTATATCCAAGTTTAGGGAGAAAGGTCTCTTGAACGATAATACAATTATAAAGACATTTGTGACAACTTCGCTTATCGCAAAGATGGCTGAGAATAATAATATTAACCTTATAGGTGATCTTCTTGTTGGATTTAAGTATATTGGTGAAGAGATGAACAAACTTGAAAAACAGGATAAGATGAAAGGTTTTATTCTTGGTGCAGAGGAAAGTCATGGTTTTATTATAGACAATTATTCAAGAGATAAGGACGGTGCTGCAGCTGCAATATGGATTTGCGAGCTTGTAGCAGAACTTAAAGAGAAAGGTAAAACACTCATAGATTTCTTGGAAGATATTTATTCTGAATATGGATACTGCTATAATTATCTTACAGAAATAAGGCTTTTGGGAGCTGTAGGAATGGAACAGATTGCAGAGATAATGGAACATCTCAGAAAAAATAAGATTAAGAGCTTTGGTGATTTCTCTGTTGAAGAAAAAGAGGATAGATGGGAAGGAAAACCTTTTATTTCTCCTACAGATAAGGTTTCAAGAAATATTATTATTTTTAGGATAAAAAATAAAAAAAATACTGATAATATTAAGGTTACAGTCAGGCCTTCAGGCACTGAACCTAAGATAAAGATGTATTTTGAGCTTTTCGGAAAACCTTTTGATATTACAAGAAAGAATGAAGAGTTTAATACAATCAAGGAACTAAAGGAAAGACTTGAAAGAGAAGTTATGAGATACTGCTATAAGATACTTGATATTGATTTTCCTGGAAGAGGCTTTTTATTGTTCTGGCAGCTTCCTCTTAATGACAAACTAAAGTATTTTGAGATTGAAGAACAGGTTGCTGGTTTGAAGAATATTAAGAATAAAAAAGAGAGAAAGAAGAAACTTGATGAACTGCTTGCCTTCCTTGGAAGTAATCCTGTTGAGAAGGTTAACAAGGCTTTTAAGGGAAAGTATAATAAAGACTTGTTGAATTACTTGGAATTATAGTGAAAATATTCATAGACACAGCAAAACTAGAAGAAATAAAACAGGCATATTCTTTAGGTATTCTAGATGGTGTGACAACCAATCCCAGCCTTATTAAGAAAACTGTTGATGAGCTTAAGGCTAAAGGAGAGAAGGTTGACATGGAATCTTATATCAAAGAGATATTGACATTAGCAAAGGGAACGCCTGTAAGCCTTGAAGTGATTGGAACATCACATCAGGATATGGTAAAGGAAGGCAAAAGGCTGTATGAAAAGTTTAATCCTGTTGCAAGCAATGTTTATATCAAGATACCTGTTAATCCTGCGCTTGATGATAAATCTGAAGCAGCGTTCGATGGTATTAAAGCAGTAAAAGAGTTATCTGATGCTGGAATTCCTGTTAATTGTACATTGATTTTTACACCTGAGCAGGCTTTGTTAGCTGCAAAAGCTGGGGCAAAATTTGTAAGTCCATTTGCGGGCAGGGTTGATGATTTCATAAGAACTAACCATAATATTTCTTTTGAAAAGACAGATTATTTCCCTGCTGAAGGAACTAAGAAAGAAGAAAAATTATTGGAAGATAATGGTGTTGTCTCAGGTGTTGACTTAATAGCGCAGATATCTGAGGTTTTTAATGTGCATGACATAACAGAAACAGAAGTTCTTGCGGCAAGCATAAGGAGTGCAAGGCAGGCAAGAGAAGCTGCTCTTTCAGGAGCTGATATTGCAACATTGCCCTTTGATGTAATCAGAGAATTATTGATGCATTCCAAAACAATAGAAGGCATGAACAAGTTTGTGGGAGATGTTGTTGAGGAGTATTCTGAATTGGTTAAATAACTAAACTTTTTTCTTAGTTTTCTTTATTTTCCTTTTTTCTCCGTTAAATATATAACTAAAAGCTGTATTTCTTAGTATAATATGGAATTTGACTATATAATTGTACATTATGATGAAATAGGCCTTAAAGGAAAGAATAGGGGCAGCTTTGAAGAGCTTTTGATTAGAAACATTGAGATGAAATTAAAAGACTTAATGAAGTCTTGCTTTCGTGAGTCTGGGCATTTAACTATCGAGATTAATGCAAAAGCAGACATATCAAAAATAAAGGAAGCGCTCTCACAAATACCAGGAATTGCTTACTTCTCATTTGCAAAAAAGGTTGAACTAAATCTTGATTCATTGAAGAAAGAGGCTGTAAGTTTCTTAGAAGATAAAAAATATGATTCATTCAAAGTAAACACTGTAAGGCATGACAAAGGTTTTGAGCTGAACTCAATGGAGCTTAACTCCAAATTAGGGGAAGTAATAATCAAGGCTTGCAATAAAAAAGTAAAGATGAAATCACCTGATATAATGCTAAAGATTGAGCTTTCAAAAAAGTCTGCTTATATCTCTGATGAAGATATTAAAGGCGTTGGAGGACTGCCAACAAATCCTCAGCAAAAGGTTGTTGCATTGTTATCCGGTGGGTTTGACAGCCCTGTGGCTGCTTACCTTATGATGAAAAGAGGCTGTGAAGTTATACTTGTGCATTTCCATAATAAGAACCAGGCATCTTCTTCTGTAGAGGGGAAGATAACAAAGCTGGCAGAACAATTATCAAAGTTTCAAGTCAAGACAAAACTTTGCATTGTTCCTTTTGAAAATCTCCAGAAAGAAATCATTATGAAGGTAAATTCCAAGCTAAGGATGCTAATCTACAGGAAATTCATGCTTAAGATAGCTTCTAAGATAGCAGAACTAAACAAAGCAAAGTTCCTTATTGTAGGAGACAGTCTTTCACAAGTAGCATCCCAAACTTTTGAAAACCTTGAAGCAACATACACAGATTCAGAAAGACATATTCTTTCCCCTTTAATAGGCCTTGACAAAAGAGAAATCATAGATCTCGCAAAGAGAATTGACACTTATGAAATCTCAGCAATGCCTTATGGTGACTGCTGCAGTTATTTCTTAGCAAAACATCCTACATTGAAAGCTGATGTCAGGTTATTAAAAAAGAATGAAGCTCTGTTTGACGTTGATAAACTGGTTGAAAGTGCAATAAAGCAAGCAAAAGCGAAAGTAATATAAATAAAAATTCACTCTCAGTTGTTATAGTCTTGGGGCAGTAGCTCAGCCTGGGACGCGCTAAAATCAGAGATTCGCTGGTTTCTTGTGCGCAAGAAAGAGCACTAGACTGAAGTTCCTATGATCTGCTGAGGCTTATGCCGATGACAGAACAGAGATCTAGGTGTCCGGGATTCAAATATCCCAGAGGGAAACCGCGAATCCCTCAGGATTTGAGAGTTCCCGCTGCCCCATTTTTCTTTTTAAGAATATATTAAATTTTATGGTAAAATGGACATTGGAGAAAGAGTAGAGATTATCGGAGAAGTCTATAAAGACACAATAAAGCCTAATATTCAAACAGGTAGGATTAAATCTGCTTATGAAGATATATTTGATTTGAGTTTGGCTTTACTTTCTCAATTAAATGATTTTGCACAATTTCACTCTGGAATAAGTTTTGTAGCTTCTGCATGTAATCTTAGTGATTCTTTGAAGAGAGATAATGAAGTTTCTTATAATCATGATATGGGATGGTTTGAAGCGTATTTAGCACAGATTAGGTTAGCAATAGAATCAGGAAACAAGTTTTAGTTTTTTTGCACCAAAACCATCACATGATCCTTCTGATAAGGCCTAAGATTAACCTTATCAATCAGCTTAAAGCCGTTCTTAAGCAATGTATTAATCTCTTCCTGGAAAACCTTCTCAGGGCTCTTTGTGACATCCACGCTTCTTGCCTTAATAGCAAAGAAGGCATATCCCTTATCCTTTAGAAACAGCTTGGCATTCTTAATAAGAATCTCTGCCTGGTTTCTCTGCGCAACATCAATATAAAGAACATCAGCCTTGCTCACCTTATCCTTATAAGTTTCAGGTCTGTTAGCATCAGCCAGCACCGGGCAGATGTTACCTCTAACCTGGCTTATGAAAACAAGCTCTCTCATAACCCTTGGAGCAAAATCCAAAGCAAAAATAAACCCTTTCTCTTTAACTATATCTGAAACATACGTGCAAGTAGTGCCATAAGAAGAGCCTAAGTAAAGAATAACATCTCCTTCCTTAATAGGCACACTCTTTAATCTGTTAAGGATAGCAGCTGAAAGCTTGCTCCTGTCAGGGTTCCATGTTCTGAGCTCAACCCCTTTATGATTAATAAGATCTTCATCAAAAAACTTCCTTCCAGGCGTAAGATTCTCTGTAAGCAAAAGCGTTCTTCTGCCTCTTTGACCTAAAAATATTCCATTAAATTTGCTTTCTTTGATTTGCATAGCATGAAAATAGTATTATCTATTATATAATTTTGCCTTTTTTATTTGTCTTTAGTTCATATTAATCTTTAATGAATACTTTTTACTACAATAAAGTTTATATATCAGTTATACATTTAACGATAATAACAATATTAAATGAAATTATAATGGTTTTTTAAATGAAAAAGATTATATTCTTGTTTATGGTATTCCTTGTTATAGCTCTTCTAAGTGGATGTAATATGCTATTGCCTAAAGAAGAACCAGAAGATGATTTATCCTTTATACCATTTGACGAGATTCCTACTGGAGATACTGGACAAGAACTGCCTCCTGAAATTATTCCTGAAGAAGACATCAAACTTATCACAGAAGAACCTCCAATTATTCTAGAGCCAGAAATAAAAGAAGAAGATAAGGAAAAATTGCCAAAGATTGTAGTAAATGAAGCCGAATTAGTAAAGCTAAATCTAAAAGCCATAGATCCTGATGGTGATCCTATAACTTATACATATTCAAGCCCTTTAAACAGTAAAGGCGAATGGCAGACAGAACCTGGTGATGCAGGAGAATACAAAACAACAATAATCGCTTCTGATGGCAAATCAACCACTACTCAGGATTTATTAATAATTGTAAAAAGCGATAATCAGCAGCCTGTGATAGATAATGTTAAAGATATAACTGTTAATGAAGGGCAAACTGTTACTTTAAGTCCTGTTGTAAAAGATCCTGAAAATGAGGAAGTAAGCATAAAATATTCCGGCTGGATGAGTTCTTCCCAGTATAAAACGAACTATAATGATGCAGGAACACATAAAGTAACAATAACTGCTTCTGATGGCGTTAATGAAGTAAGTAAGGAAATTACTATTACCGTTAATAATATAAACAGGGCTCCTGTTCTAAGCGAGCTTAACGATATATCTATCAAGGAAGGCAGCATTGTCAAAGTAACTGCTGTTGCAGCTGACCCTGATAATGATCCTGTTACACTAAGTTTTTCCTCGCCTTTAAATGACAATGGCGAATGGGAAACTGATGCAGGTGATGCAGGTGAATATACTGTAACAGTTACAGCTTCAGATGGAGCATTAGAAAGCAAGAAAGAGATTTTAATTACCATAACAAGCTCAAACAATCCGCCAACATTAGAACTAATGAGCGAACTAACTGTAAAAGAAGGAGAACCAGTAGTAATAAGCCCTGTTGTAACAGATCCTGAAGGGAGCGATGTAACAGTTACTTATTCAGGCTGGATGAGCACTTCTATCTATGAAACAAACTATGACGATGCAGGAACACATATAGTAACCGTAACAGCATCTGATGGTGTTAATGAAGTTGCAAAAGATGTTACTATAACAGTAGAAGATGTAAACAGGCCGCCAGTGTTTGAGTGGTAAAAAAGATGAAGCTGACAAAACTCATAATTGGAATAATTTGCATAATCACTTTGTTTTTATTTAGCTATTTAGGAACTGCGCATACTGCTGATACTACTCAATCACATACAGAATCTCTGGAAAATAATCAAGCAGTTTATAACATAAGAATATTTGACAGTTTCATTGATCCAGGCACAATCAATGTAAAGAAAAGTTCATCAGTGGAATTATTTATAACATATTCTGGCAGTGAAACAAACAGGTTTATTATTGAAGGTTATGATATTGAAGAAAGGTTATTCGATGGCAAGACTATTTCTTTGAGATTCAAAGCAGACAAAGAAGGAAGCTTTGAAATAGGCAGTTTCAAAAGACCCTTAGGAATGCTTGTTGTTGGATAATATCAAATTAAAAAACTTTATATAACCTCTTTTTCTTAATTACCTTATGACATATGATATAGTTGTGGGCATACCAAGCTATAATGAAGGAAAAAACATTTCTTTTGTTGCAGAACAGGTGGATTTAGGTCTGCAAAAGTATTATCCTAAGAAGAAAGCTATTATCATCAATGTAGATGGCGGAAGCGCTGACAACACAAGAAACTATTTCCTTAACGCGAAAACAAAGACTAAAAAGAAAAGTTTCTGCAGAAAAGGTGTTTCTGGAAAAGGAAATGTGTTTAAGATGCTTTTTGAGTTCTTGAAAGAGAATAAAATCAGAGCTGCAATGGTTGTAGATTCTGACTTAAAAAGCATCAACCCTGAATGGGTTAAGCTAATGATTGGGCCGGTCTTTAAAGGCTATGATTACTGTACTCCTTTGTATTCAAGGCATAAATATGACGGAACAATAACAAACAATATAGTTTATCCTATTGTTTATGGGTTGTTTGGCATGGACATAAGGCAGCCTATTGGCGGGGACTTTTCCTTCTCAGGCAGAAT
>NZBG01000002.1 GCA_002687795.1 Candidatus Woesearchaeota archaeon | reverse complement strand
TCGCTAGCCTTTGCTATTGCAATGTCAGGCTTTTCTATTTCAAGGATTATTCTTGTATTCTTTATATCAGCATTTACAGTTGGAATCGCTTTTTTGTTCCATGAACTGGCCCATAAGATAGTTGCCCAGCATTATGGCTGCGAGGCTGAGTTCCGCTCTTTTGATAAGATGCTAATTTTGGCAATAGCCATGAGCTTTTTTGGCTTTGTTTTTGCAGCTCCCGGAGCTGTTATGATATCAGGGCCTGTGGGTATAAGAAGGAATGGCACAATCTCTTTAGCAGGGCCTCTAACTAACCTTATACTTGCATTCTTATGCCTATTAGCGCTGTTTTTCATGCCTATTGGGATTCTTAAGAACATATTCCAGTATGGTTTCCTTATCAATACATGGATTGCATTGTTTAACCTATTGCCTTTCTGGAACTTTGACGGAAGGAAGATTTTTGCATGGAACAGGGCTGTATATATCCTTCTTGTGGTTATTGCAGGCGTGTTTATGATAATGCAGAGTTTTGTGCTGAATATATGAATTCTAATATATATATTGAAAAAGTGGAAAAACCGAAAGGTTTATATATAAGTATGAATATATCATACTTATTGATACCAGATAATACTTATCATTGAAAATCAAAGGTTTTCAATGCTGAGAAAATTAAAATTTTCGTTATCTAAACCCTCCAGTAAATGTCTTCGGGCATTTACTGGACACCCCTTTTTATTCTAGCGAGATAAAACAAAATGCAAGATATAAAAATAGTACCCAAGGCCTGGGGAGAGGAAAGATGGATTGTAAACAGGGATTATTGCGGTAAATTACTGATTCTAAAGAAGGGTTTTAGGTGCAGTATGCACCATCATAAGAACAAGGATGAGACTTTCTATATAAATAAAGGCAGGGTTTTATTGGAATTAGAAGGAAGTAAGTTTATAATGAAGCCAGGGCAGGCCTTATTGATAGAGCCAAACCAAAAGCATAGGTTTACTGGCCTGGAAGACTCAGAAATTATAGAGTTTTCAACACATCATGATGATTCTGATTCATACAGGGATGAGTTGTCCGGAGAGGTTGATTTGTCAACCTTAGAACTGCCTGAGGAGGAAGAATGAGAACCTTAGTTACAGGAGGAGCTGGTTTTATTGGTTCTAACCTTGCACTTGAACTGGAGAAGCAGGGGCATGAGGTTGTTGTGGTTGATAATGTTTTTTCCGGCACAAAAGATAATCTTAAGGAGTTTAAGGGTAAGTTTATTGAGAAGGATGTTTCTTTGCCTATTGAGTTTGAAGATAAGTTTGATGTTATATTCCATATAGCGGCTATCACTGACCCAAGACATGATAATGATGATGAAACCTATAATAAGAATGTTGAAGGTTTCAAATTAATGATTAAATTAGCGCAAGAGCATAATGCAAAGCTTATTTATGCTTCTACAGCTAACTTGTATGGCAATGGCCCTATACCTATGAAGGAAGAGCAGGAGAAGGAGCTTATAACCGCTTATGGCAAGTCAAAGCTGGAGATGGACAGGATGGCTTCTGAGCTTTTTGGTAAGATGCATATTGTCGGGTTAAGATATTTTAATGTGTTTGGGCCAAGAGAGGCTCATAAGGGAAGGCCAGCTTCTATGGTTTATCATTTGTATAAACAGATGAAGGAAGGCAAAAGGGCAAGGCTGTTTAAGCAAGGTGAGCAAATCAGGGATCATATTTATGTTAAGGATGTTGTTAGCGCAACATTGAAAGCTGTTGATGCTTCTTCAGGGGTTTATAATGTTGGCACTGGAATAGGAACAAGCTTTAATGAGCTTGTTAAGGTTCTTAATGAGGTTTTGGGAACAAACCTTGAGATTGAGTATTTTGATATGCCTTATGACCCAAAGACATACCAAGCGAACACGCAGGCAGATACAACTCTAGCAGAGGAGAAGCTAGAGTTTAAAACAGAGTTTACAGTGAAAGATGGAATCAAAGATTATATCAAATGGATCGAGAATGAAAGCTGAACTTCTTGGATTNTTGGAGAAATTCAAGGGAAANAATGTTCTTGTTATAGGNGATGTTATGCTTGATAAGTATATCTGGGGAGATGTNANNAGAATCTCACCTGAAGCTCCTGTGCAGGTGCTGAATGCTGAGAGAGAGGATTTTATTCCNGGGGGAACNGCTAATGTTGCNAATAATCTGGCAACNNTGGGNGGAAANGTTTTTCTTATTGGTTTGGTTGGCAATGATAATGCTAAGACTATANTGTNAAAAGAACTTGAAAAAAGAAANATTAACAGTTCAGGCATTTTTACAGACCATAGNAAGCCAACCATCCAAAAGATAAGNATGATGGCAAGAAGCCAGCAGCTGTTAAGGGTTGATTATGAGGACTGCAATTATATTGGAAAGGATTTTGAGGATAAGATTATTGGCTATATCAAAGAGGTTGTAAAGGATATGGATGCTGTTGTTATATCTGATTATGCTAAAGGCGTTATTACAGAGAATATTGTGAAGAGTTTAATGGAATTCTCTAAAGAGCTTAAGATACCGTTTATTGTTGACCCAAAGCCAAAGCATAAGGATTTGTATAAGGATGCTACAGTTATTACGCCAAACCATGAAGAGGTTAGCAAGATGACAGAGATGAGGGTTGAGGATGAAGAAGATGTTGTTGAGGCTGGGAACAAANTGCTTAAAGAGCTTGGCTCAAACNTTCTNATNACNAAGAGNGAGAAGGGNATGAGCCTTTTTGAGAAAGAAGGGGATGTTACTCATATNCCAACTAAGGCNCAGGAGGTTTATGATGTNAGCGGNGCTGGCGACACTGTTGTTGCTGCATTGGCTCTGGCTTTAGCTTCAGGAGCTGAGCTAAAGAAGGCTGCTTTGCTTTCTAACTATGCTGCGGGCATTGCTGTCGGCAAGGTGGGAACTTCTTCTGTTTCTGCAGAGGAGATAAAGGAGGTGGTGGAGAAAGATGAATAAGGCAATCTTGCTTGACAGGGATGGAACTATCAATATTGATAAGAATTATGTTTTTAAGATAGGGGATTTAGAGTTTGAGAAGAATGCAGTTGAAGGTCTAAAGAAACTTTCTGGAGTTGGTTATAAGCTTATAATTATCTCAAATCAGTCAGGTGTTGCAAGGGGCTATTTTACTGAAGAAGATCTGCAGAAGTTTAATGATGAGCTTTTAAGAAGGTTAAAGGATAATGGGATAAATATTGAGGCTGTTTATGTCTGCCCCCATCATCCTGAAGGAAATGGTAAGTATAAACTGGATTGTGACTGCAGAAAGCCAAAGACTGGGATGATTATGAAGGCTAAGGAAGATCATAATATAGACTTACAGAACAGTATTATGATTGGAGACCATCCCAAGGATGTAGAGGTTGGTAAGAATGTTGGATGCAAAACAATATTCATGCTTACAGGCCATGGGCCAGAGCATAAAGAAGAGGTAGCAGAGATAAAACCGGATTTTATTGCAGATGATNTGCTTGATGCTGCGNGGTGGATANTTGAAAATGGAAATNGAGATTAGAGCTTTTGTAAAGGATATGGATGAAGCAAGGGATAAATTGGTTAGCTNGGGGGCTGAGTTTGTTAAGAGGAAGGAGCAGAAGGATTTGATATTTGCTTCAAAGGAGATAAGGGAGATATCAGGCAATAATTTCATATTGAGGATTAGAGACGAAAAGAACAAGAAATCTTTCACATATAAAGGGCTTACAGGGAAAGAGGGGGTTTGGGATGAGCATGAGACTAATATAGACAATCCTGAGGAATTAAGGAAGATGTTAATTTCATCTGGCTTTATACAGATCCTTGAGATGAATAAGAAAAGGGAATGTTTTAAGCTTAATAATATGAGCATTAATCTTGATGTTATAGAGAACCTGGGCAATATTATAGAGATGGAAATCATCTCTGAGAACCCTGATAAGAGCGAATTGATTGGGTTTGCCAGTCAGCTGGGGATTGAGGAAAAGGATATTATCCATAAAGGCTCTGTTGGTTTGTTGTTAGAGAAATCTGAGTTTAAGGAGTTTGCTGATTGAAATGATTGAAATCAAAACAAGAGAAGAAATAAAGGAATTAGCTGAAGAGTTGAGGAAGCAAGGCAAAACCATAGTTACAACTAATGGCAGTTTTGATATTATGCATATTGGGCATATCAAGTTTCTTCAGGAGGCTAAGGAGCAGGGTAATGTGCTTATTATAGGGCTTAATAGCGATGCTTCTGTTAAGGCATGGAAGAAGAAGATGGGTTATAAGGATTGGGATTCAAGGCCTTTGAACAAAGAACAGCACAGGGCAGAGATGTTAGCAGCTTTGGATTGTGTTGATTATGTTACTGTTTTTGATGAGATTGATCCNATNAANNTNTTNGAANCNATNAAGCCNGATGTTCATTGCAATGGNGAGGATTATGGNGANGATTGNATTGAAGCAGATATTGTTAAGAAGAATNATGGGAGAGTTCATGTTATTAAGAATTTTGAGGGATTTTCTACGAGTGAGTTGATTAGGAAGATTAAAGATAGGTGTTAAGCGCATTTTGACAATATTTAAATACTTCTCTGTTCTGAATAAGGCTTGAGATAGTATGAAGGCTATTAAAAAAGAGGTGTTCAATAGATTAATCAGTTCTCTTATTAAGAGGTATGAGGTTATTGCTCCTGTTAAGAAAGAATTGGTTAGTTTTGAGGTTATTAAGGAGCCTAAGGAGATTTTCCTTGAGAAGAACTCTTACTTTCCTGTTAAAGAATTCTTTTTTAGGAAAAATGAAACCTTGTTTGAGTTCAAGGGAAATTCTGTAACTGTCCCGGTAAAAAAGGCTAAGGGAAAGATATTGCTTGGGTTGAGAAGGTGTGACCTTAATTCAATCCTAAGGCAGGATATGGCTTTTATTGATGAAGAGGTTGACCCATATTATAAGAAGGAGAGGGAGAATTCTGTGCTTATTGGCTATCATTGCAAGAAAGCTGAGGATAAGTATTGTTTCTGCGGCTCTTTAAAGTTATTGGATTTCTTTGATTTGATGCTTTATGATAAAGGAAAGCGTTTCATTGTTGAGGTTGGCTCTAAGAAAGGAAATGAGTTTATTAATAAGCATAAACAGTATTTTAAGAACACAAACACAAGCTTAACAGATAAGGATAAGATAATAAAGAACTCTGACAGGTTAAAGAAGAAGGATATTTCCCATTTATACAACCATCCTGACTGGAAAAAGGATGTTAAACTCTGTCTAAGTTGCGCTGCGTGCAATGTTCTGTGCCCAAGCTGTTATTGTTTTGATATTAATGATAAGGTTAATATAAAGGATTTGAGTAAGGGTGAGAGGTTTAGGACCTGGGCAGCATGCCAGTTGAGATGTTTTACTAAAGTAGCTGGTGAGCATGTTTTCAGGGATAAGAGGGAAGAGAGGTTTAAGCATAGAATTTATCATCAGCTTCAATATTTCAAAGAAAAGCATGGTGTTGACCTTTGTACAGGCTGCGGAAGGTGCATAAGAGGCTGCCCAACAAGGATTGATTTTGTTAAGACTATTAATGAGATGAAATAGAATGAAAAATCCATATCTGCCAAGAGAAGCTAAGGTGATCAGTTTTAAGAGAGAGTCATCTGATAACTTTACGCTAAGGCTGAACTTGAAGATGAAGCATGAGCCAGGGCAGTTCCTGCAGGTCAGCTTACCAGGGATTGGGGAAGCGCCTATTTCTTTTGCTTCTTATAGCGATAAGCATGTTGAGCTTAGCATCCATGAGGTTGGGAATGTTACCAATGCATTGGCTAAGCTAAAGAAAGGTGATAAGTTATTAGTAAGGGGACCTTATGGGAAAGGCTATCCCATGGAAGAGCTTAAGGGAAAGAACCTTATCATTATGGGCGGGGGATGCGGTGTTGCTCCTTTGAAGGGTGTTATTGAGTATGTTGAGAAGTTTAAGAAGGATTTTGATGATATTATATTGTTTTTAGGGTTCAGGTCAGTTGATGATATACTGTTTAAAGATCATCTGTCTAAGTGGAAAAAGAAGTTCTGCGTGAACACAAGCGTTGACAAAAGACCAGTAAAAACATGTTTTGATGTTAAGGTAGGATTTATTACAAAGCTTATAGAAAAAAGCAGACTTAAGAGCGAAAATTCAGTGGCTTTGATGTGCGGACCGCCTATTATGATAAATTTTATAATAAAAATATTGAAGGATAAGGGCTTTAAGGATAATCAGATTTTTGTTAGCGCAGAGAGGATGATGAACTGCGGCATTGGAATATGCGGGCATTGCATGATACATGGTAAGTATACATGCAGGGATGGGCCTGTGTTTAGGTATGATGAGATTAAGGATTATCAAAATGACTAAACCAAAGGTAGGATTTTATGGAATAACAGGATGCGCAGGCTGTTTGCTTAGCGCAATATTTAATGAGGATGATATACTGCCTCTTACAAAGATAGTTGATATTGTGGCGTTTCCTTTTATTAAGGAGAAGAAGGATGAGTCAGGGTTTGATATTGTTTTTATGGAGGGGTTGGTTGCTTCTAAGGAAGATCTTAGGGTTTTAAAGGAAATCAGAGAGAAAACAAAGGTCTTAGTTTCATTGGGTGCATGCGCGTGCACTGGTGGAGTTCCTGCTTTTAGGAATTTTATACAGCATGATGATTATCAAAGGCTGGTGTTCCATAAGAGAATGAAGCTTGAGGATCTTGAGCCTTCTCCCATTGATAAGCATGTTAAGGTTGAGTATTATCTGCCAGGATGCCCGCCTGATAAGAATGAAATCCTGACGTTCATAAAGGATTTGGCTTTAGGAAAGAAGCCTAAAAGGTATGATAAGCCTGTCTGTTTTGAGTGCAGGCTGAATAAGAATAAATGTTTCCTTGATAAAGGAGAGTTATGCCTTGGCCCTGTTACAGTTGGCAACTGCAATTCTGTTTGCGTTAATGGAGGCTTAGTGTGCTGGGGCTGCAGGGGTCCAACGCCTGATGCTAACTTTGAGACATTGATAAGCTTATTGCATGAGAAAGGTATTGATATTGTAAACATAAGAGACAGAATGAAAGCTTTTGTTGGTTTAAAACTGCCTGAAGAGGAAAAAAAGAATGAGCAGGATTATAAAACTTAATCATATTACAAAAATAGAAGGGCATGCTTCCTTGAACCTATCTATAAAGGATGGCAAGGTAAAGGTTTGCGAGCTGCAGGCCACAGAAGGCTCACGATATTTTGAAGGCCTTTTGAAAGGCAATGATTATTATGAAGCATCTGAGTTAAGCTCAAGAATCTGCGGGATATGCTCATGCGCTCATACTGTTACCTCAATCCAGGCAATGGAGAATGCTTTGGGTATAAAACCTTCCAAGCAAACTGTTTTGTTGAGAGAACTTTTAACAATTGGAGAGAGGATAAGAAGCCATGCAACCCATCTTTATTTCCTTGCGTTGCCTGATTATGTTGGCTATGAGTCTGCCCTGGCAATGGCTGATAAGTATAAGAAAGAAATTTTAAGGGCTTTAAGAATCATAAAGCTGGGAAATAGTATTGTTAAGGTTGTTGGTGGCAGAGATTTGCATCCAGTTTCTCTTACTGTGGGGGGTTTTCTTAAGATTCCTTTGGAAGAGCAATTAGCTGGGCTGAAGAAAGAGCTTAGTTTAGTAAAAGATGATGCTGCCCAGACAGGCAGACTGTTTGCAAAGCTGAAGTATCCTAACTTTATTAACAAGACTGAGTCATCTTCTTTAGCTCAGAATAGTGAGTTTGCAACATTGTACGGGGATATTAAGTCTGAGTCAAGAGCTTTTATGCAAAAACAGTATAAGAAATATTTTAAAGAGTATCATGAGGAGTATGCAACCTCTAACTTTGTTGTGAAGGAAGGGAAGTCTTACAGGGTCGGTGCACTGGCAAGGCTTAACAATAATCATAAGCTGCTTTCAAGTAATGCAAAGAAGATCATAAGCTCATCAAGGATAAGTTTCCCTAATTATAATCCTTTCATCAATAATTTTGCGCAGGCTGTTGAGGTTGTTCATTTTGTTGACAGGGCTGTTCAGATTATAAATTCATTAAACCTTAAGAAAGAGCCAATCAAGAAAGCAAGGCTAAGGCCATGCCATGGGGTTGCAGCTATTGAGGTGCCAAGGGGAACATTGTTCCATGAGTATGAGCTTGATGAGAACGGGATAATAACTTATGCAAATATCATAACGCCCACTGCGCAGAATCTTAGGAATATACAGGATGATATAAGAGCTTTCTTGCCCCAGATAATGAATCTGCCAGAGAAAAAACTGATCTTAGAGATAGAGAAATTGATTAGGGCTTATGACCCATGCTTTTCATGCTCAACGCATTTTCTTAAGGTTAATTTTGTTTAGAACAGATGGTTCTTACTTTTCTTTTCTATCATAGTGGAAGTCATACATATCTACCACTAACTGAATTAAACCTCTAGGGCCTTTATTTCTTACTATTATCTCTTGGCCTGCCTGAATATTATTAATGTTCTTAATTTTAGGGTTTCTTTTTTCTAGTTGATTGATAGTGGTATAATACCATGCTGCAATCTGGCCTGCCCATTCGCCTTGCTTGATTATTCTTGTTTCCCCTGGAAATTGTAATGCATACCATAATACTCCGGCTACAACAGCGATCCTAAAAGCGTATTTACCAATCTTAGCAACCTTTTTTACAGTTTCCCATCTACCTTGTTCTCTTATTTCTTTCTCAGCTGAGATTACATCTGTACCTAAGTCTGACATTATAACCACTTTAGATTAGTTTATATAGAAAACTTCCACTGAATTTATAAATGTTGTAGTTTATTTTGTTAACGCTGTATAACCTTAATAATGTCTTCTTTTATTTTCTCTTTATCACCTTTCTGCGGAATCCCAATAATATTAGCGGTTTCTATCTTTCCAATCCTTTTCATCAGCTTCAGGAAGAAGCCCAGGTCAAAGTCATGCAGTGAGAAGAGCTTGTTTGCTTTTAACTGGTCTATGTCTTTTATGTTGATCACCTTATCAATGCCTTTTACAACATCAAGGATAAAGATATTCTTGTCTTTGGATTCAAGGAAAGCGTCTAAGCTGTCGCATTTGATGAAGTCCACACCCTTTAGCTTGATTTCATCAGCTAGTTCTTTTGCTAATGAATCCTGTTTTAGGAATTGGTTTCCAAAGCATAACACAGTTGTCATTAAAAGAAGTAATGTTTTTTATTGTTTATATTGTTTTCTAAAGTTGTTATTTAGAGCCTCTTAGGTCTTCCGAAGAGTTCATAACCTGCAGAGAAATTAGGCGGGACCGGATAATCAAGTTCTTCAGGAAAAATAATGGCATCTGTTATAGAATCCTTAATAGGCCCAGAGAACCGCCTATCAGGAACCTTTACTGATCCTCCAAGGGTTAAGTTTACTATCTTTGCAATAGATTCTGGTTCGTTTACTGATCCTTTAGATTTTTCTAGTACTACTGAAAGATATGTTTTAACTCTCTCCTTTACTCTTTCTATTATTCTTAAACCAATATCTTCATTTAATGGTCCTTTATAGTTTCCTATCGATTCTATAACAGAGACTTCTACTAATCTTCCAATAGAGTTTTCTATTGACCTTCTGGTAGATCTATATGCGAAACTCATGTTGTCTTTACTAAATTCCCCTAGGTCTAATAAATTGTTGGCCAAGAACATCATAACAGATTGATTAAAGTCATCTGAGTCAACAGGTATAGGTCTAGGCCCATTTAAAATAACATTATAAAGCTCCATTAACTTTTCATAGCTTATAGAATATCTTGCTTTTCTAAACAGATATTTTTTTCCAAGTATCAGTTCTCCACTTCTAGGCGTTAATTCTTTAGTAGAATCATAGCTTCCACAGAAAATTATTTCATTTCCATCCTTGAGATCCAGCACACCATCTTTTTGTACATCACTAAACCTAATAGAAGCAAAAGGATCATCTCGAACTGAAGGTTTTTTATCTGAAGCCATCTTAATTCTAACCCCTAAAATATAAGTATATATTTAAGTTTATCTATCTTTAAGTAGTAATCTATATAATCAAAAATTTTATAACCAAGCTCAGCATTATAATTTTATATGAATAAAAAAAGGGGCTTATTGTTTGTATTGTTTACTGCTTTGGTTAGCGGCTTCTCTATTTTCATCAACAGGTTTGGGGTTTCAGGGATTAATTCCAGTGTTTTTACTTTTTCTAAGAATATAATTGTTGCATTGTTTCTTTTTACAGGAATTGTTTTGGTTAAGGATTTTGGGAGGCTTAAGATACTTTCTTTTAAGCAATGGAGCAAACTTGTTTTGATAGGCCTTGTTGGAGGTTCAATTCCATTCTTATTGTTCTTCAAAGGCCTGCAATTAACCTCAGGAGCAGCAGGCTCTTTCATCCATAAGACTATGTTTGTTTATGTTGCAGTTCTGGCAATGCTATTTTTGAAGGAAAGGCTGGATAAGAGAATAGTTATTCCAGCAGTATTGCTGTTGGCGGGAAATGCTTTATTGTTAAAGTTTGTTTGGCAGGGATTTGGTGTTGGTGAACTGCTGATTTTGGTTGCAACATTGTTCTGGGCTGTTGAAAATGTTATCTCAAAGCATGCTTTGAAAGAGTTAGAGCCAAAGGTTGTTGGGTTTGGAAGGATGTTTTTTGGTTCATTGTTTATTTTAGTGTATCTTAGCTTTACCAAACAAATTGGCCTTGTTTTATCACTTAACTTATCTCAGGTTTACTGGATTTTGTTAACCTCTGCTTTCTTATTCCTTTATGTGTTTACATGGTATAATGGGTTAAGAGATGTTAAGGTCACAACTGCAACCAGTGTTTTATTATTGGGCTCTCCGATTACTACTTTGCTTTCATATTTGTTTTTAGGCACTGCTTTGAGTTTATCACAGGCTATGGGATTGTTGTTATTGTTAACAGGGGTTGTTTCTATGATTTTGTTTACTGAGTTTGGAACTAAATATGACTTTCTCTCGATAAATAGGGCAAAGGTTTAAAAAGCATAATCTGTTTTTATCTGTAAAATGAACCTCCCCGCACTAAAGTGCGGGGTATCATATTAAGCAAAGGAAGTAACTTTCCTTTGTTGTCCGCCAAAATTCCAATATCCCTGGGATTC
>NZBG01000001.1 GCA_002687795.1 Candidatus Woesearchaeota archaeon | reverse complement strand
TATAATCAAAAATGGTAGAAAAAACTTACGGAGGAAAGGGAGTAGCTGTGGACTACAACTTGGGCTAAAGCCCAAGGTATCCTTTAGATGTAATGAAAATCACAACCGGAGCTGTTATCACTGAGCCTGGCTCTACTGTTAAGAATAAGACTGGAGGCTGGCGCTCTTTTAAGCCGGTATGGGATAAGAAGAAGTGCACGCAGTGCGGGCTTTGCAATATGTACTGCCCTGATATGTCTATTCCTACAGTTAAAGGGAAGAGAAGCGAGACTGATCTTGATTATTGCAAAGGATGCCTGATTTGTGTGGATGTCTGCCCTGTTAAGGCTATCACTGCTGAGAAGGAGGAGAAATAAGATGCCTTTTGTTAAAGTGGATATTTGGGAAGGAAGGTCTGATGAGGAGAAAGAGAAGATCATTAAAGGGATAACTGATGTGTTTGTTAGGGAATTAAAGATGCCAAAAGAGTGGGTTCAGGTTTTGATCAGTGATAACCCAAGAAGTAATTGGGGCATTAATGGAGAGCAGGCTTCTAAGTTGCATCCTGAAGAATGATTATTGTCTATATACCCTGCAAGGATAAGGAAGAGGCAGCTAAGATAAGCAGAGTTCTGTTGGAGAATAAGCTTGTTGCATGCACTAATTTCTTTCCTGTTAACAGCATGTACTGGTGGGAAGGGAAGGTTCAGGATGATAATGAGTTTGTTGTTATTGCTAAGACTAAGGAGGAGAATTATGAGAAGGTGAAGTGCATGGTTGAGGAAGTGCATTCTTATGATACGCCTTGTATTATGTCATGGAAGGTTGATAATATCAATAAGGGGTATAAGGATTGGATGGAGAGCGTTTTGAAGTGATTGTTGAAAGACGGGCTTGCAGATAAGATTTATATAATAGAAGCTAAATTCTATATTTATATGCCTCGGTGGCTCAGTCGGTAGAGCGTGCGCTTGGTAAAAACTTAGGTTTTCCAATGAGCGCAAGGTCGGGGGTTCGATTCCCCCCCGAGGCTTCTACCATCTTATCAAAGCTTCATTACTTTCTAAAGGGAGTATCTCAACTTCTTTGTGCTTTCCTTTTGCTAATTCAGAAGGTAACCTAAAGATATAGTTATCACCATCAAAGCTTAAACGCCTTTTAAAAGTAAAGAGATTTTTTTGCAATAATCTATTTATCACCAAAGCCCTATCTAGTTTCCTAGCTTCATCTAAACCTATCATTTCTTCTTTGCATTTAGGGCATTTGAATGTATCCAAGTTTACTTTAACATCTTCAGAAACAGTCATATATTTACTTGTCTTCTTCATTTCGAGATCACATTTATCACAAAACATACTTTCTGGTGCAAAAGCATGTTCACCAAAAGTAACATCAACATCTTCAAGTTTTTCTAATTCTATTTTCTCTTCCATTTTTATCACATTCTTATTTTTTTATAATATTTAATTTGTTTTTTGTCTGATGGATAAGCTGTTGTAATAGTGGCTTGTTTTTTTTTTGGATTGTATCTAAAAAATATTGTTATATAACGATTATAAAGGCCTATTGCTATTATTTGATCACCACCTACCTTCTTGAATATAGGCCTATTTTCTTTTAATACTAAAATAATTTCTTTAGTTAGTATATTGTGCTTTTCATATATTTTCCTTTCTGTTAATGGATCAATCCTAATAATATCAAATTTCATATTGCCCTACGGAAATAGTAGGGGTTCTTATATATAAATGTTTTGATTTTACGCAGTAAAATAAAAAAGAATTTAAATAACCCTTTTATTTTAATCCAGATGTATATTCCNAAAAGGTATGGGCAGTCCAGGGTGAATAACTGCCCTTTTTGCGGCAAGATTGCTACTATTAAGAATTCTCAGAAGATTCCTGTGTGCGAGAAGCATAAGAAGACCAANCTGGNNGANCTTAAGTGCATATGCGGAGAANGGCTTGANCTNAATTCNAGCAAATGGGGAGNATATTTNNGNTGCATTAATTGCGGCAATATTAATTTTAGGAAAGGGCTGGAGATGAATCCTGATTTGAAGCTTGAGTCAGAAGAGAAGGAAGGTTCCCCAGGAAATAAGAGGGATGTTTTTGAGAATCGTAAGCCTGCAAAATCTATTATTAAAAAGAGGGAGCCTAAGGAGATAGTGGTTAGGTCAGATGAGGTTGATTTTCTGTATTAAGTAGTTATTTGAAAATTTAAGGAAATAGGCTCTGGTGAAACCCTTATATAGAAAGGGCTCTTAGCCCCTTTTATGTTCCGCAAGGACAAAAAAGAGGTGAGCCCCATGGATAAGAAAGATTCTAAATATTTAAAGTTTATTGATAAAGCCTTAGAATTCTGTAAGTCTATTCCACGTTATTTTAGTAAATTCTCAAATAAAATCTTCTGTAATCACCAGAAGATTGTTCTGCTTGTGCTCAAGCAGAAGTTAAGAACCACTTATAGGGACTTAATAGAGCTTCTTAAAATAAGTGACATACCCTTATACATTGGCCTAAAGAGAATACCACACCATACAACGTTAGTAAAATTTGCCAAAAAGATTAAGTCACAGTTCCTTAATCTTCTTTTGCCTTATAGAAAGGCAAAAATAGTTGGATTAGATGGCACTGGCTTCTCTGTAGAAAATAGAAGTAAGCATTATGAGATGAGAACCGCTTTAACTTCTTATCGTCGCTATGTGAAACTTAGTGTGGTTGCTGATCTTGGTAAGCAGCTTGTCATGAGACAAGAAATTCACAAAAGTCCGAGAAATGATATTAAAGACTTTAAGCCGCTTATTAAGAACATAAAAGCAAAAAGAGTTTGCGCTGATAAAGCTTATGATTCTAATGAGAATCATAAGCTTGTAATACAAGAATTAGGTGCAAAATCTCTAATTGCTATAAAGAATTATGGCAAGAAAAGAAGAAATTGGAGAAAAGATTGGAGAAGTATTGCAAAAAAACAATTTGATGAGAAAGAATATCATCAAAGAAGCAAAGTAGAAACTATATTTTCTTCTGTGAAGAGAAAATATAGTTCTTGCTTAAAAGCAAAAAGCTTTGCTGCANAGAAAAAAGAAGTAATTNGCAAGTTAATTGCTTATAATGTAGATAGAATACTACATTATGCAAATTACTTCTTAGGGTTTCAGCACAGCCCTCTAATAGAAAGGTTTTTATATGATTTATCTTACGAATATGGATATGAATAAAAAAAAGGTTCTGGAGTATGCAATACTTCCTGTTATTCTTTTGGTTATGAGCATTCCATTCGCTGTGGCTGATATGTTTGCTGAAGAGGAGAGCGTAGGAATAAAATATGTTAATTCTGGATTAATGGAAACAGGAGATTTCGGCAAGATCACTCCCTTATCACTAACTTTTGAAGAAAGTGATGCAGTAATCAAAGGCAATTATCTTAATAGTCTTCCCGTAGCTTTATTTGTCGTTACAGGCGCTGCAATCATTGTTAGCGCTGGTATTAGCAGCTTAATTCTGGGGTTAACATTGCTGACTTTCGCTGTTGGCTGCGCAAGGATTGAGGAAGGTGCTGTAGTTGACTGGCATAGTGGGTTTAAAGGCGTAGAGATGAATTTTATGGAGGGAGCGCCTCCAAGAGTGGTTTATGATAATGACAGCCATGATGTGATGCTAGAGGCCTGGAACAAGGGCACAAGCTTAATAGATCATGGAACTATTTATCTTAGCGGGTATGATTCTGGAATTCTTACTGCATTGAGAAATTCTACAAGCTTCAACTTCACTGATGCAGATGCTGACAGAAAAAGTGAATATAATCCAGAAGGGGGTTATACAACAGTAAATGTAGGAAAAACCAATGTAACCTATAATTTCACAACTGGCGCTTTAAACACAAAGATAAAGGCCACTGCTGTTTATCCTTATACAACAGAGTTTTCAACTGATGTATGCGTTGATAGGAATCCTTATACACCTGGTGACAAGGTCTGTGAAATGGCTGGCAAAGCAACCCCGGGAGGCCAGGGAGCGCCTGTTGCTGTAACAAATATTGAGCCCCAGGCTATGAAAGATAAGGTTAGGTTCAAGATCACATTTAGAAACGCTGGCAATGGCGAGGTTATCGATAAGGCAAAGACAGGAACCAATCCTTCTGCTCTAAATCCTAATGATTATGATTATGTTAATATTAGTGAATCTAAACTAGGAGGAACCAGTGGTGGATCCTGCCAGCCAACTAATGTAAAGCTTGTTAATGGACAGGGCTTTACATTCTGCACTTTTGATGTATCAAATGCGGATGCATATATTACAAGGCTTGATTTAAAGCTTAAGTATGGTTATATAAGCACTACTGAGATAGGGTTAGAGGTTAGGTCATCTCCACGTTCCAGTTAATCTCAGATTAATTCTAGATAAAGAACTAAGTATTCAGCTTAAGCGCTTAACCATATAAACCCCTTCCTTCTTATAACCCAACTTCCTAAAATATTCCCTTGCCCCCACACCAGAGATAACAACCATCTTTTTCTTGTAATATGTTCTTGCAGTTTCCTCAGCTTCTTCTAATAACCCTTTTCCTATGCCCCTGTGCTGGTAAGATCCTTTTGACCTTTTTCCTATGCCAACCAAGGGGGAATATACATGAAGCTCTCTTATTAATGCAGTGTCCTGGTTGATCTCTTTGCTTAAGAATGAGTATGGAAATCTTAACCTACAATAGCCAAATAGTATATTATTCTTAACATCTTCAGCTGAGATAAAGAACTCGTTTCCTTCTGATGCAAGGTAATGCTGGGTTAAGAGCTGGATCTTGCCTGCCTTTATCTTCTTATTCCTCAATACCTGGCCGGATTCCCTGCATCTTATGCATCTGCACTTTATCTTCTTCTTTTTCATTAACTTCTCTATATACTGCCTTAGATTAGTCTTGTCAACACCTGCTTCTGTCATAAAGGTTGGTATATCCCTCTGCACCCTTTGGATTCTTACCCAGGGAGGGATGTTTTTCTTAATCTCAACTATTAAGTCAGCAGCCTGTTTTGTTGTTAATGGCTTGTACTTCTTCTTTTTTCAGAGCTTGTAGAGCCTTGTTCCTTTAAGAACCATGCAGGGGTAGAGCTTTAGCATGTCAGGCATAAAGCCTTCCATGCCAAACAATGCTTCTAATGCAAATATATCCTGTTTCTTGTTAACACCTGGCAGGCCAGGCATCATATGATAGCAAATCTTGAAGCCAAGGTCTTTTAGCGTTCTTGTTGCATTAATAACATCCTGTGTTGTATGTTCCCTGCCGATTTTTTTGAGTATATCATCATAAATAGTCTGCACTCCCAGCTCAACCTTTGTGCAGCCAAGCTCAAGCATGCTTTTCGCATGTTTCAGCTTTGCATAGTCCGGCCTTGTCTCCAAAACCAGGCCCACACATCTTATATTAGCTGTTTCATTCTTTTCCTGCTCTTTTTTTAGCGTGCTTTTGCCTTTTAGCTTTAACAGCCTTTCATGGATTCTTTTTACCCTTTCTTTGTCATTGATGTCCTTGTCAAGCTCAAAGAATCTGCTGAATTTGGTAAAGTTAAGCTTATTCTTTTTGAAGAAAGTAATGCTGAAGTCGTTCATTGCTTTGAATACATATTTTACAAACTCTTTCTGGTATTTGGATGGGAAAGAGGGGAATGTCCCTCCCATTATGATTAGCTCTATCTTGTCAAGGGGCTTGTTCATTACAGCATAGTGCTCAAGCCTGTTCATCACCTGGAGGTATGGGTCAAATTTGTTTCTTATTGCCCTTCTTGTTGCTGGCTCTTTGCCTGTGTAGCTTTGTGGCATGCTGCCGAACACTGAGTTAGGGCCTCCAGGGCAGTATATGCATGGCTTTTTATGGGGGCATTTGTAGGGTTTTGCCATTACTGCAACAATTGCAACGCCTGATATTGTTCTTGAGGGCTTTATTGTGAGAATCTCTTTTAATCTTTCCCTGTCCCCTTCTGAGGCAATGTTTGCTATGTCTGTGTTTTTTGGTATTTTATCCAGGCCTTTGTATTTCCTTAGGATTTTCTGCTTGAGATAGTTGAATCTGCGCTGGCTCTTGATTTTTCCTTTCTTTAGCTCTTTTAGGATTTCTTTGCAGGCTTTCTTGAAATTGTCCATAACAGAAAAAGAGGGTTCTTTATTTAAAAAGATTTGTTTTATTCTCCATCTTTATAGTTAAGCGTAATAAGGCCTGCTTTGCAGTCTGATGGCATGCTTCCCCAGCTGAGCTCATATTCAGAGCTTTTGATGGTGATTGTATGCTCTCCTTTGCAGTATTCTTCCGGGAGATCATTGAAGAAGCCGTCTTCATAAACCTCGCCGATGTATTTGTCATCAAGGTAAACAAAGCCTGATAAGGCTGTGTCTGTCTTTTCATCAACAAATTTCAAGACAGGGGGAACAGGTTTTATGAGAAGAGTAGAGAGTATCATGGCAGCGAAAGTTATTAAGACTATTACTCCTATTAGCTTAAGCATGTTTTTGGTTATCATACTACACCTCTTTTAGTCTGAAAACTCTTCCATCAATTCTTTTACTGTCTTTGTTTCTTTGGATATGCTGGGTTCAGGGCTGTCTTTGCCAGCCTCAGGGGTTTCTTCCTTTATAGGCTCAAAGTTCAGCTTACTGCTGGTTCCCCCTTTTTCTTTTTCTTCAACTGCTAATATATCTGCTGCCTTTTCCATTGCTTCCATCAGTGTGGTTGCTAGGCCATTGCTTAGTAATTTGTTTGCAAGCTCCTTTATTTTTTCTTCTTCAGGCATTTTATAAGAATTTTTATCTTGAAGTGGTTAATACAACAGAATTCCATAGTAGAATTCTGAGCATCAAAAACCACAATATATTGTTCTGAATGCTAAATATCCCTCTAATTTGTAATAGGTGGTTTTTGAGATATTTAAATGTGATGGTTAAATTATTCTTTCGTCGTGGTAAACTCATCCCCTTCTGTGTGGAACAGCCTTTTGCCTTTCTCTTTTTCTTCAGAGTGAACCACTTTGCTGATGAAGACTGTATGGTCGCCCGCATCAATAGAATTTATTATTTCGCATTCAAGGATGGCCAGTGCCTGCCTTATCCTGGGGCAGTCAATCCTGTCAGCTTCTTCTTTTGCTAAGCCTGTTTTTTCAAATTTGTCCATATGAGCTCCTGAGTGCCTTCCGCAGTCTAATACCTCTTCTTCTAAGTGATAGGGCATGAAGTTTACCACAAAGACCATGCTTTCTTTGATTAAATTGTGTGAGAACCTTTTTTTCCCAATAGCAATGGCATATAGAAAGGGCTGAAATGAGACAGGCATATGCCAGTCAAGGGTTATTATGTTGTCTTTTATGTGCTCCCTGCCTGTGAATTTGTCTGCTATCTTTTCTCTGCAGGTTACAAGGATGGTTTGGCGGGGGTTGAAGATTGGAAGCATATTTAGGTATATGATAAGCATGAATATATAGTTTATGGTTTATTATGCTTCCTTTTTCTGGAATAAAGCCAATTTCGTAATGGAAACAGTATAATAACTAATATTACTGCTAAGATTAATAAGATAAGGCGGTTCAAGTTAGCCTTTCTCTCCCCAGAAGTTATTAATTGGGATACTGTTACAGCGCCTGTGATAGGCATTGCAAAATAATCTTCAGCGGATTGGTTTATGCTTTGATTAGTTTCTTTTGCTTTATTTGTTATCTTCTCAGCAATCTTCTTTTTTTCTTTTGCCTTGGCTGATATTGCAAAATAAGAGAAACCTCCAGTTGTTGCCTTATAATGCGCATAAGTTCTGTCTTCTTTGATAAGAACAGTTGGCAGCTCTTCCCATTTTGTTGTGTATCTGTTAAGGGCAATATCTTCTGCAAGAGTATTATCTTCTTTCAGCCAGCTCTGTTCTACCTTGAATTTGATTTCTGCTTTGCTTATATCCTTGTTTTCTATGTTTTTTTTGTTTATTTCTATATACTGGTAAACAGTTCCTGATATTGATGCTACATTTGGCTTTTTGTCAAGCTTTGTTACTGTGAGCTCTACATTTTCTGATGGATTTATGATGTCTATCTTAAGCTCGCTTACCGCTATTTCAGTGTTTCTTACTGGCATTAGGGTTTCACCTTCTGCCTCACTCCACATTCTTGAAGTGCTTGTTCCTTTGCTTGGGGCAGCTGCTCCACCACCGCCTCCACCGCCCCCTCCTCCTGAAGAGCCTCCACCACCGCTTGGGGTACTTGGTGGAGTGTAAGTTAAGCTAATATTCACATAATTCCCTTCTGATGCTGTATTTAAGCTTAGGTTTTCGTTGCCTGCATCGTCAGCGCTGACAACCACAAAATACCTTATTTCAGAAGCCCCGATTGAATAAGTAGTTGAATTTGTTGTTATATTTGCTACTTTGGTAAAGACTGATATATTAATTGGGTTTTTGCTTGTATTAATGGAAGTAGATGTGTATACAATATACCTTGCATTAAAGAAATCAGCATTTCCATTAACATCTTTTGTTATATTTTTCCATTGAATTGTTGCTGTGTTGCCAGATTGGGTGGCATTAAGGTTTGTAGGTGATTTCGGTATGATAGTATCATTAGCTGTGGCATTATATGAATCAGATAAGACTGAAATATTGTATTTTCCTACCCTATCAACAGTAACCAGCGCATACCAATAGGCTGTGTTATGCAAACTAGTATTGTCCTCATAAAATTGTGTTCCTTGCTTGATATTGCTTGCTATTAGCATGTTTTCGTTAATGTTAGAAGAATTAATCCTAGCTATATGTCTGTAAAGCCTGTAAGTCTCATTGCTTTCTGTGCTATCATCTGTCCAGTTGAGCTCAATATTACCATCATTGTCATAGTCAGAAACATTTGAAGCTGAAAGATCAGGATAGGTTGTTGGGGGGGTTGTATCAATAGTAAACTGTCTTATGGTTGTGTTTGAGCTATTAATATAAGTATCATCACATTGTAACTTCCAATAATAAGTTGTTTCATTAAGGTTTGTCCAGTTATATGTTATAATGGAACCAGAGGTTATATTAAGCAGGGATATAGGATTGGTATTGTTATCAGCATATAAGTATAAGTAGCAGTTTATAGTATCATCATTGTCAGTTACTGTCCAGTTGAAGAGGTTCCATGTACGGTTAAGATAACTGTCATTAAATGGAAGATTAAGGGTTATATTAGGAGCAAAGTTTGTGTTGTTTACCTTTAATATCCATGAATTTGAAACAGTAGTAATACCATCACCAATAACACCATCATCAATAATAACAGTGATATTATAATCACCAGAAGCTGAATAGTTTCCTGTAAAGTTCCATTCTGTTTGGTTTATTCCGGATAAGACAAGGCTGCCGTTTTGATACCAGGTTATATTTACTAAATCATTTTCAGCATCAGAAAAGCTGATATTGAACTTTTGGTTGTCTGGCTCTGATATATTCTGTGTGAGATTGGATGGGTAATAAGAAATTATATTTGGGGCGGAGTTATTCATTTCTATTGTAAAAACATTTGTAACGCCTTGATTACCAGCATTATCATTACCAAATACTCTGAATGTATAGCTTGTATTTGTAAAAGTTGAGATATTATAATAAAAGGATAATGAGGAGCCATTCATTGTATAGTTTGTTGTGGTGTTCCATTCAAGCAGAGCAGAGCTTAAGACCTTATTAGATGTAACATTAATAACAATCCAGGTATCTCTTACTTTAGAGTTGTTTGAAGGAGATGTAATATTTAACACCAGGCTAACATTGTCCAGGGAAAGCAGAGCTGCATAAATATTAATTCTTTGGTAAGTATTTGCTCCGTCAGTTATATCTTTGCCTGTGTCGTTCAATGCATCTTCTAATAGAGAAGGGGTTGGTGTTTGAGCAAACAATTTCTTATAGAATTGGTATAATAAAACAAATGCGCCAGCTGCATGAGGAGCTGACATTGAAGTGCCATTTGCTTCAAAAAAAGTGTTTGTTGGATAGGTCGAGTATATGTTCTCTCCTGGGGCTAATAAATCAGTGAGACTATTTCTATTTGAGAACGAAGCAATGTTATCATTATCATCTGTTGCACCAATTGCTGTAGCGTTCTGGATACATGCAGGAGATGAAATCTCTGTAGAACTTCCATCATTACCAGTAGCAACTGTAACCGCAATATTATTCAGGACAGCAGTATCTATAGAGGTTTTAAAGGCAGGGTCGTTGATATCGCAATAAGAATCAAACAAAACAACAGTGCCAAGACTCATGCTGATAACAGAAATATTATAAGTTTGAGCTTTAGCAACACACCAGTCAATACCTGCTATGATATCATTACTATAACCTTCCCCACTGCTATTCAACACTTTTATAGCGACAATGTTTGCATCAGGGGCAATACCTCTATATGTTGAATGATTAGAAACAATAGTACCAGCAACATGAGTGCCATGCCCGTTGTCATCCATAGGGTAATTATCATTGTTTACATAATCATAGCCACCAATAACCTTACAACCAGCCCCAAAACAGCCGCCTAAATTTGGATGGGTGTATTCAACACCAGTATCAATAACGCAAACAGTTTCTCCTTTTCCAGTCATATTAGTCCCGTTATAGATATAGCCCCATGTTTTTGTGGCATTCACCAATGGAACACTAACATCAAGAAATACATGCATAACTCTGTTAACATGAATAGATTTAACATTAGGATTTTTCTTTAGCTTTTCCAGGCCTTGTTTTGTTATTTCTCCTGAAAAACTGTTGATAGTGGAGTATTTATGTTTTAAGGCAAAATCAATGTTCTCATTAGAGCTTACAGCTCTTACTTTTTTATTATCTAATCGGTGCTTAACCTTCAACGAGCCTAAAACCCTTTTCTGTTGCTCTTTTATCTTTGATTTTCTTTGCTTAAAGCTTGATATTTCATTATTTAATGATTTAATTCTGGGTTGATCATTGTCCTCCAATATTACTATAACAGAAACAGAAGATTGTTCCGTTAATCTTTCTTCTACAGAAGAATCAATTTTAACAGCATAAGCTGTATTAACCAGGAAAAACAGGAAAAATATCAATAAAAAGGGCCTCTTTTGCATAATTAATAAGAGAAAAGAGGTTAATATTAAAGTTTTCTATTGTTTTATGTTTTAACAAAAACAAAGAAAAGAAGAAAGAATTATCTTCTTTCTTCAATTCTTCTCAAAGTCTCTTCGATTCTGTCTAATCTTTCCAGAATCACTTCATGTGGCGCTTTCTCATAGCCCCTGTGTGGTTCAGGCGGCCTTTCATGTGTTGGTATTGGTGGCATTTTTCACCTCCACGTTTTTGTTTCGGTTTTCATATTAAACTAGAAGCAGGGGCTTTTATATAAATGTTTCGGTTTTTCTATGAAAGTAGAATAAAAAAGTATTTATATGAAAATCGAAATTTATTTTAGTATGCCAATACCACCCCACTTATTTGATGATATTGTACATAAAGCATTAGCTAGCGAGGTAAGAAGAGAAATCTTAATGTGTTTAACTAAGAAACCAAAATATTTGTCTGAGATAGCTAATGAGGTTAAAAAGAAGCCACAGACTGTTGATTTTCATCTTAATCTACTGGTGGAGATAGGGATAGTTGAAGGGCATTGGCGGGAAGGAAAGAAATATTATGAGTTAAAGGATAAAAGAATTCTGGAATTTCTGAGGGAACATAGACCAATTCCAGCTGAGCTAAGACCTAAGCCTCCTCATGAAATTATCATAGAAGTTGGGCAGAATTTGTCTAAAAGATTGGATAGAATAGAGAAGAAGTTGGATAAGCTGATTAAAGAAGAAAATAGGTAAACTTTATAAATAGTGGTTCAATTATCAAATGATAAGGATAATCCTAGACACAAACTTCCTTATGGCTGTGAGCCAGTTCGGGATAGATATCTTCGCAGAGATTGAGAGAATATGCGATTTCAGGTATAAGCTCTGTATTGTTGATAAAACAATAGATGAGCTTAATAAGCTGGTTGAGAGCAATAAGGGCAGGCATGGCAGGGCTGCTAAGCTTGCATTGTCTTTGCTCAAGTCAAAGGGGGTTGAGAGGATAGAAACAAAAGAGGAAGGGATTGTTGATAAGCTGATATTAGGCATTGTTAACAAGGATTTTATTGTTGCAACCCAGGATAGAGCGCTTAAATCAGGGTTGAAAAAGAAAAGCATTAAACTTATATCAATAAGACAAAAGAAATATTTGAGGCTGGAATAAAATGTTTTATAAAATAAAGGTTAGGGATCATATCAGGGTGCCTCCTGCATTGTTTGATCTGCCTGTGAATGAAGCAATATTGGATGTTGTTAATAAGAAGTATGAAGGCTTTATTTCGCTTGATATTGGGGTTGCTGTTACTGTGACAAATATAACAGAGATTGGAGAGGGGATCATTATACCAGGAGATGGCGCTTCTTATTATGATACAGCTTTCGAGCTTATATCTTTCAAGCCTGAGCAGCAGGAGCTGATTACAGGGAAGATAAGGGATATTACAGATTTTGGTGCGTTTATTACAATGGGGCCTATTGACGGGATGATACATATTTCGCAGACAATGAATGATTTTGTGAGTTTCGGCAAGGATAAGGTTTTGTCAGGCAAGGAGAGCAAGAAATCGTTGAAGGTTAATGACCTGTGCAGGGCAAGAATCATTGCTGTTTCTTTTAAGGATGTGTCAAACCCTAAGCTGGGGCTGACAATGAGACAGCCATATCTTGGCAGGCTGGACTGGGTTGAGGAAGAGGTTAAGAAAAGCAAAGGCTCAAGCAGCCCAAAAAAGAAGGAAAAGGAAGCTAAAAAATGAAAAAGATATGCAAGAACTGCAAAATGTTTGTGGAAAGCAATGAATGCCCGGTTTGCAAGGGCAACCAGTTTGCTAATAACTGGCAGGGCAGAATCTTTATTGCTGATGCAAACAAGTCAATGATAGCAGAGAAGCTAGGGATTAAGGTTAAGGGAGAGTATGCTATTAAGGTTAAGTGAAAATGAACGTTGATATCAAAGATAAGAAAGAGAACCAGCTGCTTCATAGAACAGAGGTAAGGGCTGAGCTTGTTTATTCTGGGAAGACTCCTTCAAAGGAGGAGGTTAAGAAGTTTATAAGCGGGAAGCTTAGCTCTGATCCTGAGCTTACTGTTGTTAAGAAGGTTGAGACTGTTTTCGGGCTTGAGAAGGCTAATGTTCTGGTTTATGTTTATAAGGGAAAGGAGAAGCTTAAGAAGGTCGAGCCTAAGCCGGGCAAGAAGAAGAAAGGGGAGAAGCCTAAGGCTAAAGAGGAGAAGAAGAAGCCTGAGGAAAAGAAGGAAGAGAAGAAAGAAGCCGGAGAGGAGAAAGAGAAAAAGGAAGATAAGGCTGAGGAAAAAGGGAAAGAGCCTGAGAAGAAAGAGGAAGTGAAGGAAGAGAAGAAGGAAGGTCCTAAGGAAGAAGGGAAATAGATAAAAAATGGCAAAGACGAAATCAAACCCAAGAAAGCCCAATAAGAAATGGGAGAAGTATGATACTTCAGGCGGGTTGAAGAGGAAGAATAAGTTCTGCCCTAAGTGCGGAGAGGGCGTGTTTCTTGGAAAGCATAAGGATAGGGAGAACTGCGGCAAGTGCGGTTATACGAGTTTTGGCGGGAAGGAAGCTCCTGCTAAAGAAGAAAAGGCTTCAGCGCCAGCTCAGGAAGAGAAGAAATGATTCTAATTATTGTATTATATATAAGTAATTAAATATAAGTTTATATACTTCTTATGCATTCTCGTTAGATATGGGGCAAGAAGCAAATCAGATGGTAGAAGGAAAAGCAGAACCTATGGATCTAAATTATCTTGAGCTAATAACTGGAAAGTTAATTGGCAATGGAATAAAAGAGGAGGATTATGCTTCAAGTACTGGTAGAAATCAGCTGGTTAGAGATCATAAACTTTGGTCTTGTCAAACAAAAGTTTTAAAGGAAAGAGAAGATGTTAAACTTCTGTATACGTCTGATGCTTTTCGTGGAAAGGTAGGTAAAGATTACGATATAGAATATTCTGAGACGGATCCACTCTGTGCAATTTGTACTGGACCAATAAAATATTCTATTGCACTTACACAGGCAGTCTCAAGTTTACCTTTTATTGAGCTGGTTATTGAAGGTGGAAGAATAACTGAAGTAAACAGAGAAGTTGATAAGGAAGAGGATCCTTATTTAGATAGGTTTAAAGATGTAACAATAGATTCAAATCCTGTTGATGTTATTGATAGAATTATTGGTGAGTAGATATTATTGGAAAGACCTGAATAAGTTTTTCATATTTTTTATTAAATTACTATAGATTAGTTAAGAAACCTTTTTCTCTTCTAAATCAGTTTTTTCATCTACGCTCTGCATCACAAGCAAATCTTCTGTTGTGAGCTTTCCTCCTGTTTTGATTTTATTCAGCACTATTTCTTCTTTGCTTTTGAGCTTCTCTTTGATTATTTCTTCTTTCTTTTTCTTCTTGCCCTGAACATGCTCCCTGTATTTGCTGTTCAGCTCATTCATTACAGCAAGCTTTTCTTTTAATGCGGCGTTTGTGCCTGTGAATTTCACTTTTAGCTTAAGGAATTTTTCCAGCCATCCTGATTTCTTTTGCTTCAGCTCTTCAAGGCCTTTTAGGATAGTTATGAATTCCTCATGCTTTTCCTGGGCGTTTGTTGCCCTGCTTTGTATCTTCTGGTGTATTGTGTCTGAGCTGGTTTTCAGTGTGTCCAGCTCTTTGGAGTCTTTGTTTATTTCCTGGGCAATATCATACAAAGCTTTTACCTCTCCGCTTTTCTTTTTCAGCTCTTTGATCTTTTTCATCAGCTCTTTTTCTTTTTCAAAGGACATTGCTTCTGTTTCTACTTTATATTCCATTTTCTCAATAAGCTCTTTGATACTAGAAGGATCTCTTATTCCATGCTTTTTTATTAAGGCTCTCTGGGATTCCCTTACCTCTTTAAGCTTGGAAATGTTTTGCCTGAACTCAGAATTCAGCTTTCCCCTTTTTTCTTTGTCTCCTTTGATCTCTGATATTAATGAGTCTCTTCCTGTTTTCAAAGCATTTACTTTTTTTATGGCTTCATCAATATCGTTGCCATACCTTTCTTTGTTTTCAAAGGCTGCCTCTTTTTCTCCGTCTACAAGATTAAGCTCTCTCCTTAAGTCTAGGATTTCCTTCCTGACCTTGCCTAATTCCTTTGTTAGTCCAATTTCCTCTTGCTTTGAAAGCATTTTTGAGCATTTACTTTTTAACCGAATAGGCTAGACAATCCTTCAGCTGCTTTTTCTTCTGTTTTTCCTTCGTCTTCAGCAGGCTTTTCTTCCTTTTTGCCTTCTTGCTTTTTCTCTTCGCCCTTGCTTTCTCCAGCTGGAGCAGCCTGAGCAACAGGAACTGATGCCTTTTTGACAGCTTCGTCTATGTTTACTCCTTCAAGTGATGCTATTAAAGCTTTCACTCTTCCATCGTCCGGAGCAACGCCGGCTGCTTCAAGCACCTTCTTTACAGAAGGCTCGTCTACCTTTTTTCCTGCTTTGTGTAAAAGCAATGCCGCATGTATGTATTCCATTGTTAATACCTCCTAGTATAATTTTGAATATTATTCTCTTAAAGTGCCTTTCTTTTTTAGTTTTTCAAACAGCTCTTCAGCCTGGGCTTGTTCCTCATTCTTCTCAGGCTTATTTTCCTCTTCCTTTTTCTTGGCTAATTCTTCTGCTGTTGGCACATCTTCTTTTGGCTTTTCCTCTTCTTTTTCTTGTTTTGCTTCTTCTTTTTCTTTCTTTTCCTGCTCTTCCTTTTCTATTTCGTCAACAATAAGTGTTGCGCTTCTTTTTTTGTCTTCGCCGGTTTCATGCTCTTTTACAGCCTGAACCATTCTTTCTACTTCTTTTTCTGTTTCTTTAGGAACAGACTCTTTTGGCTCTGCTGCAGGTTTTTCCTCAACAGGTTCAGGCTTCTTTTCTTTTATAGGTTTTTCAGGCTCTGCTGCAGGTTTTTCCTCAACAGGCTTTGGCTCTTCTGCAGATATTTCTTCTGCAAGCTCTTCAACAGGCTCTTTCTTTTCCGGCTTTTCTTCCATTGCAGGTTTCTCAGGCTCTTTTATTGGTTCCTGTTCAGGTTCTTGTTCAGCAGGCTGCTCTATAACAGGCTCTTCTGGTTTCTTTTCTATAGGTTTTTCTGGCTCAGCCTTAGGTTCTTCTTTCTTCTCTTCAACCGGTTTTTCTGCAGGTTTTTCCTCAACCTTAGGCTTTTCTTCTGCTGGCTTTTCTGCAGGCTTCTCTTCCTTAGGCTTTTCTTCAGCCTTTTTCTCAGGCACTTCTATGCCTGCTTTGTCTTTTAAGCCCAAAGTTTCTCTTTCAGCAGATTCCAATGAATCGCCTACTGTTTCACTTGTAAGTATGTTGCATTCCTTTGCTATAGCTTTAGCAGCAAGAGCTGCTTTGCCAACCAATAACTCAATTGTGTCCTTTGTAGGATAGCCAATCTCTATTGCAAGGTTCAATGCTGACCCACAGGCTTCATTAAGGTTGCTCATGAACTTTTCTTCATCAATATCAAGCACATCCCTTAGGAATATTGTGCCGTTTTCATAGACTGCTGTTAGGTTAAGGCCGACTTCCATTGGCTTTTCGCCCAGCTTTGTAAGAACATTAGCCATTTCTTCACTGATAACTTCACCGCTTTTCACAAGCGTGCATTCCTCTTTTACTGCAACTTTTCCATTCTCAACGCCTACTTTAAGGCCAACTGAGCTTAGCTCGCTGATGACCGGCCCTGGAGCAAACGGTGTTGCGCCTGGCTGGATTATTATATCTTTAGGAGCTGTCTGCCCTGCCTTTGCAGGAGCGCTGCTCTTGTTTTTTGATAATATCTTGAATAGTTTGAAAGGGTTTTCTTTTGTGAATACCATGGCAGGCATGCCTTCAAAGTGCTTTAGCAGCGCATCAATGTTCTTTTTTGTTCCTTTTGACTGCTCAATCGCAATTTTCATCAGCCTTTTTCTGCTCATTATGATGACTATAATGTCCCTTATCTGTTCCCTGATTTTTTGCAGCTGCTGGGCTGGCAGGCCTTCTAAGTTTACAGCGCCGATTATAGGGTATTCTGTTATCTTGTCAACACAGTTCTTTACAATCTTCTTTTTGTATTCTGCTACATGCGCCATTTTATTTTGCCTGCTTCTTCTCTGTTTTTTCTATCTTAAAAGCCTTGCCCATTGTAAGCTTTAGGCATGCGTTCTTTATGTTCTGCTTGTCGTTTGGAAGGTGTGATACCACACCGTTGTATATAGTCATTATGTTATCATATATCTTTTCAGCATCATCATCTTCTTTGCCCACTTTGCATAATACATGGGAGCTTGCTCTGATGGTTATCCTTAAGGTTTTCTGGAGCTTCTCATATAAAGGCTTTATGTCTGCTGTTGGCGGAAGCACGCAGCCTATCTTTGGGTTGGGCATCTTTCCCCTGGGCCCGAGAACTTTACCGAAATGCATAGCAACTTTTGGCATGATTGTGGCGATTGCAACAAAGTATTCATGCTCTCCTGCTATTTTCTTTATAAGCTTTTTATCTTTTGCTGTTTTTTCAAAGTCTTTTTCTGCTATGACAGTGTCGCAGCTGTCTTTAAGCTTTGCTTCCAGCTCATCAGGGACAAGCGCGCAGACCTTGTTTTCCTGGCCTCTGTCCTGGTGCAGAGTGATATAGAAATCTAACTGATTATCTGGTTTCTTTAAGTTTAAGCCTTTGATATTAAGAACAAGATCAACAGATTGCTTGAAGTTGCGCTTCTTGCTTTCTTTCTTAGCTTTTTCTAATGTGTCTAGTATTAGTTTCTTATCCATTTAATGTCCCTCCTACTCTAAGAGTAGTATAACGGGTTATAGACCTTAGAAATGTTAGGGGGTTTATAAATGTTATGGGTTTTTATCCACACCACAACAACTTTTAAAAACCATCCAATAATCCCAAATATACAATGAAAATATCAGTTCTGGGAGGAGGCAGATGGGGCACCACTCTTGCTGTTCTCTATGGGAACAAATATCTTAATGATGATAATGTTGATATAAACCTCTGGATACATCCTGAGAGCAGGACTCATCACAGTTCTTTAGCAGATTATGTAAGCAAGCATAGGCATATTCCAAAGAGAGGCTTCCGCCAGGTTAAAGTTCCAGAAAACGTTTCTGTCTCAGACAATCTTGAAGATATTGTCGGATCTGATATCGTTATCTCAACTATTCCATCAAAACATCTCAAAGACTACCTGCTCTCGCTCAAAGAACTTGATTTTAAGGTGTTTGTGAACGCTTCAAAAGGTGTTATAGATGATAAGCCAATTTCATATGCTCTTGAAGAGGTCATGCCGGATAGGCCTTATGCAGTATTATCAGGGCCGAACATTGCCAGTGAGATTGCTTCAAATTTTGATAAAAGCCTTGTAAAAAGGGCAAGAGATTTCTTTAATAAAAGCACTGAAACACAGCCTGCTTGCTCAGTGATTGCATTTGATTCAGATAAAGTAGATTCAAGCCTGTTTTCCAAGCTGGAATATAATCCTTGCCTACAGCTACATAGAAGCGATGATGTTAAATCTGTTGAATACTGCGGAATTCTTAAACAAGCCTATGCTATGGCGCTTGGAGCTTGTATTGGCTTAGGTTTTAAAGGCAATGCAGTTGCAAACTTTTTCTATCTCTGCGGCAAGGATATAAAAAGAATTCTTAAGCATCTTAAGCTAAATCCTGAAGTATACGACAATACACCTGCAGGCTATCCTGACCTGGAAGTTACTTACAAGTTTGGAAGGAACGGAAGGTTTGGAAGGCTTATGGCAAAGTATGGCTTTAAAACTGCTAAAAGGAAGATGAAGCATGATTGTGTTGAAGGTTTAAGAATCATCAGGTCTATGTATGATTTAACAACAGAGAAAAATCGTCATCTTCCTATCCTAGACCAACTGTATGCTGTAGTTTATGAGGGGAAAAAAGTAAAAGATGCAAAAGAAGATTTAGTTTATTATCAAAAGTCACATAGGATAAGAAAGTATCTGCATAGAAAGAAGCAAAGGATGTTAAAAGAGTAAGTTTTAGCAGGATTATCCAGAAAACTTTTTAAGTCTGCAAAGGATTCCAGTGAATATGATTGAGCAGAGCTTATCCGAGGGGACGCCAACTAATTTTATAGGCACAAAGCTTGTTGATATCATAAAAGAGATGAGCCTGGGCAATGATGTTGCGATTGTTTTTTCTTTAGGCAGGAATGTCAGGGGTTTTTATCCAGCAGTTAATGGGAGTTGTATAGAATATAGAGGAAACAGGTATCTAGCAAGAAAGATTGCTGAGAATATTGCGGATAATAATTTTCTTGGTTTGTTTGAGCTCCAGCCTTATATATCCTGCTCTTCAAAAGAGCCTACAAACACAGGAGAAAGATTCCATATACTGGTGGCATCAGGGATTGGGGATTCCTTCAAGCATGATATTGTCTCTGCCATAGAGTATGCATGGAAAGAGAGGTTTGGATATTTTATTAGTTTTGATTAAGTTTATATGAAAACATCCTTCTTTCTCTGGAGCAATTTACTTCACAAACGCTTTCCAGCAGACCTTTGCTCCAGCTAATGCTCCTATCAGCCCATACCAGTACCATTCCAAGCTTAACAATGGCGTCCATAGTTTTGCCAGCATTAAAATGAAGCCGGCAACGCTTAGCTTTACAAAGCCTATATCAGTCCAGTTCAGCTTTTTCAGCATTGAATTATACCATTCGCCTATGCTCATGTTTATCACCTCTTTTTATTGTTTTTAAACCAGCCCAGCAAGATAATAGCCAGCTCCTGAGCTGGCAATACCTAACACTGTTCCTTTAACAATCATGCTTTTCTTGACCTTAAGGTAATATGAGGATACCAGCACAGCAATCCAAAGCAGGAATGCAAATGCTGTGTACAAGTTATCCTGATAGAACAATGAAGTAAAAGCCCATAATGCAAAGCATCTTGCTATGTGCATGTCAGATCTTTTTATCAGAAAACCCAAAATAACCAGAACAGCCAGAGCTATCAGTAATTGATAAACAAAAACATTATATTTCCCGATGATTGCCCTTATGATAACAATAAAGTAGAAGGGTATTGAGCCTAGTGCAATGCAGTCTCTTGCAACCTCTTTTTTCCAGTTTTCGAGCATAACTAACCTAATCAGTTTTATTTTATTTAAACTTTTGGGAAACTTCCCAAAGAGTTTAGAAACTCTGTTTCTGAAAGGTTTCTTTAATAAATTCTATTATACTTCAACCCCCACATAATCTTTAAGTCCTAAATAGTAGTTAAGGAACGTAAAGCTTAAATAAGCTGTTTGTTTTCCCTATGGAAAGCAAGATGGCGGTTGATTATCAGATAATAAAACCTGGAAATACATTGGTTGCTCCTTTTAGTGTAACGGTAACTAAATTAGATAAACCGCAACCAGCAAGAAAGTTTACTAAAGATTCTATAGATATATTGGTTAGCGGTTCTAGTATGTATGAAAGCCCAATTCCTGAGCTGCATAAGAGGTTTTTTGGCGGCTCGACTGTTGCATATGTTACTGATGGCGAGAAAAAGCTTATTGTTGACACTGGATTTGAGAAGTTCAATGATACTAGCGATTATAATAAGAAATGCAATGAGATGATATTAAGAGGCTTTCTTAGGGTGCATAGGCTTGATTTTGATGATATTGACCTTGTATTCCTGACCCATAACCATACAGACCATATTAATAAAGCTTATCTTTTTGAGTTTGCTGGTGCTGATATTGTCTATGCTAGACATGTTAAAGAAGGAGACGAAATAATAAAAGGGGTGAATGTGATTGATACCCCTGGCCATACACCAGAGCATAAATCATTGGTTTTCGAAAGGTTATCTAAGGATTTTGTTATTGCTGGGGATGCTGTTATTGATGAAGCATATTTTAGGATGGGCCATGTTTATTATGGCAATGGGTATGATGATGAACAGATAGCCCAGGCAAGGAGAAGCATGGAAAGAATAGAAGGCTTGTCTGATTACATAATACCTGGGCATGGCGCTGTTTTTGCAAATGATAAGAGAACGGTTGAGTCAGAGATCAGGGCAAAGTATGACAATGAGTTTGCTCATTGGATGAATCAGGAGGTAATGCCTGTTTATGGCACTCTTTGGGGTGAGCTATGTGACCCATCAGAAGAATTCTTTATGAAAATGTATTCTGTGCCTGAGGCGCAGGATATATGGACTGATATATTAAAAACTAAGCTAAAAGATAAAGAAGATTATGAAAAGCTTGCCCAGTTAAGGGATTGGAGTTCTCAACCAAAGAAAAAGGGAAAGGAGCACCAATTTTCGCAAACCGAGAAAATGGTTGTTGAAAATTCTATTCAATTAATATCCAGAGGCCTTCATGAAGATGGTGAAATTGATAATAGTTCTATTATAAGGGAAATGCTTGATATGCTGCATGAGTATTATCAGAAGAATAATTAAAAATCATAAAAATTTACTGAAAGTATCCTAACCATGCACTTTAATGCAGAGGATTTTTGACATAACCAGAATATTGTTTATAGGTTTATTTAAACTTTTGGGAAACTTCCCAAAAGGTTTAGAAACTCTGTTTCTAAAAGCTTTCTTTGGATTTGCAAGCTTTATCTTATCCTTATTATTGGCGTATTTCAATACGTTCATCTTTTTTTAACTCATCTAGATCGCACAATCCTAATGTATCTCTTGTCAAGAATACATACACATTGGGATGGTTTCTTAAAACTGAAGCCGAATTATTCCCATGAAGCAGCCCATAAACAGCTTCAATTTTCTTTCCTCCATTTGCTAATAAAACAGCTGTGTGTCCCTCCATTATTGATGCTGTTCCCAGGGTAACATAGTACCTTGTTTTAATGCCATCATTGAAATCATCTGCATTTGCTTCAATGGTTGAAGGAGCCAGTACTCCAAGATGAGTAACACTGTCTTCTAGTGTTCCCTCCTCATTAAAACCTATATGGCCTTCTACGCCTATGCCAAGAATTTGCAGTCTTTCACTTGGTAAATTCGCTTCATAGTCTCTGGTTGAAGCCTCAATCCCTTGTAGAACAGGATGTTCTGCATTGGGTAGGATAAATACTTCAGGTCCTAACATACTATAATCACCCGGATTTTCTTCAAATATTCTATCAAGCGTATCAGAGTGAACAATTGTTCCATTGTGATAGAAAATACCTTGAGGCACATGTATTTTGTCTACAGGAATGCCTTTTCCTTCAGGAAAAGCGTTATGAAAAGCGTTGACTGCATAGACATAATACGAGTCTTTACCAAAATACCTATCTAAAAACCAAATTTCTCTTCCAGAGAGATCAACAGATCCTGCTAGTGAAAGCATACAACATCTTGGGTGTATTACCTGTTGCACCGCCTAATGCTAAGTCAGGATCATTTTCAAGTTCACCTAGAATAAGACTTCTTCCTTTTAGAGACATTTCTTCAGCTGTGTCTGATATATCTACTATCATTTTTTATCCCTCCATAATCTTTATTTCCTCTGAGAATAACAGAGGCTTTACACCTCTTTTTATGGTTTGGAAATAAGGCTTGTTTTTAAGCTTTTGTATTGTCCAGGAGAACTATCAGTTAAGAAATCATCATGTCTCCATAAACTTTCTCATCATTGGATGCATGTCCATCATATGCTGCTGCGCAATTTCTTCATAAAGCTTATAGATAATCATAACTGATAGAAGTATTCCTGTCCCACTACTAAGTGCGCCAGATAAGTCAGCCATTGCTGCTAAGAAGCCAACTGTTAATGCACCCATGATTGCAAGAGGCCATATATACCTGTTCAATAATCTTTCAAGGATTCTTTCATCCCTCCTGAAGCCTGGTATCTGAAGGCCTGAGTTGAGCATCTGTTTTGCCTGTGATTTGGCATCCATGCCTGCTGTCTGAACCCAAAAGATGGAGAACATCATAGCTCCCAGCATCATTATGAGAATGTAAACCAATGAATGGCCCAGGTCTGACCATAAAAAGCTGCCTTTGATTATCCTGCCAACAAGGTCAGGTGAATATAGCCAGCTCACAATGCCTGATACAGGTGTGTTGCCTACAAATGTTCCTAAAAATGGATGCCCCCAGTTTTGCAGTAAACGCGCCCATAACTGTATGTTTGCCATTAACGCTGCCACTAATATAACCGGAATATTTGATGTATAAATAAAGCTTAAAGGCCATCTGACACCATGGCCTCTTATTCTTCCAAAGCTTAATGGGATTTCCACCTTCATTGCCTGTGCATAGACAGCTATTACAAAGACCAAGGCGGTTGCAATAACCCCCGCGAGCATTAAGCCTGCTGTTCTTGGGTCTCCTGCTGCTAGGCTCTGGAATAAGGCGGGTATTGCGCCTGTTGCAATGCCTGGGTTAGCTGGTGATGGCAATGGCGAGAATGCCCTTATGAATATCTGTTCTGAAACGCCTGCTACAATAAACAATGATATTCCTGAGCCAAAGCCCCATTTGGAGATTATTTCGTCCATGAATAAGATTAGCATGCCGCCTAGGAACAGCTGGAATATGAGGATTAGCTGGAATTGGAAAAAGTATGGTGTGCCGGCATATTGGGATGCAGGTGCAAGCCCGCCCATGAAGACATATATGGCAGCTTCAAAGATAATGAAGAATATTGCCAAGAGCTTCTGGATTCCCTGGAAGTTCTGTTTTCCTTCATGCGAGTTTAAGTCAAATTTTACAATGCCTGAGCCGTTCAATAGCTGCAATACAATTGATGCGGTTACTATGGGCCCGATACCCAGGGATATGATTGAGCCGAATTTAGCTCCTAAGATGATAGATAAGTATTCAAATTGCTGCAAAGCGTTTGGACCCAGCCCGAATAATGGAATCATTCCAAGAATGAAGAACAGCACTAATACAAGAACAGTCCATTTGAGCTTTTCTTTGAAAGAAAGCCTTTTCTGCGTGGGGGATGCAACCTCAGGCAGGTTTAGTATAAGTTTTCTGAAAAAGCTCATTTTCAAGCGGATTGTTTAGGTTCTGGCTTTGGCTCAGGTTTTGGCTCTGGCTTTGGCTCTGGAACTGCTTTCTTTTGTTCTGGTATAATAACTTTCCCGCCAGCCTTTCCAACTTTGTCAACGGCCTTTGCTGATGCACTATTAACATTGATATTATATTTTTTTGTGACCTTGCCTTTGCCTAATAGCTTATCATAACCCATCTCTTTTAGGTTTATATTAAATATGCCTTCTTTCTCTGCAATTTTTTTCATGGAAAGAAGATTGTCAAACCTCAGCTCAATATCAAGGAGGTTTATTGTCCTGGTTTTTGTTTTTGAGCCGGGGGTTTTAAAGCCATACCTTCCTAAGTATTTCTTGTCTTTCCATATTCTTGGCTTTGTGGCATCGCCTCTTTTGCCTGAGCCGGCTTTTCCTCTGCCGCCACTGCTGCCAGCTCCCCTGTGCTTTTTCATTGAGCCCCAGCCATGGGTTTTTGAGCCGCGCTGCCTTGTGTTTTTTTTACGCTTGATGATTGTCATTTTAAAGCATCTTCTTTATGAGCAAGTTTATCTTCTCAGCCCTGTAACCTAATGCGCCGCCCTGAGAGAAAGCCTTTTTAGTGCCTTTTCTTTCAAAGCCGCCTCTTGGAGGGCTAAGCCTGAAACATTTCTTATACTTCTTATTATTATAAACAAAATACCTGTTTTTGTAATTTATTTTTTTCTTGTTGTCAGCCTCTCTGCCCTTATATTCCTCTCCCCTTTTTTCTACAAGCAGCTTATAGGTTTCATCATTAAGCTCTCCCCAGGTTATGTAATCCTTTGCCTTTTTGACCATGCCAATTATATTAGGAGTGTTAGGCAGTACAACACAATAGTTTCTCCTGTAAAGCCGAAGTATTTCAAGTGAATTATTTATAGTTTTTCTTATGTTAACAAGCCCTCTTATCCTTATTACAGCTATCTTTTTATTAGGATCATCTTTAGGCGGAGCAGCCTTTTCTTCCGGCTGCTTGGCTTCTGCTTTGCCTTCAGCTTTTATTTCTGCGCTTTTGTTGTCATTATCCATTTTATTTGTTTGCGTTGCCTTCAATGATGCCAAGGTTTTCTATATCCTTTGGCTTGATTTTTATATTCATCAGCTGCTTAAGCGCGCTGAAACATGCATTTATCATGTTTGTCTTTGTTGTTGTTTTACCTTTAACACTTGACCAAACATCCTCTACCCCTGCCAGGCTTAACAGCTTTTTGCATTCATCGCTTACGCAAAGCCCTGTTCCTTTTGGGGCTGGCATTAATGTGAGTATAACAGAGCCGCACTTACCCTTCACCTTGAAGGGTATGCTATGAGCCGTCTTGCAGCTGCATTCCCAGCTGCCGCATCCTCTTCTTATCTTAATAAGACTTAGTTTAGCTTCCCTTATTGCCTTTTCTCTGGCAGGCACTGTTTCTTTGCTCTTGCCATATCCAATGCCTACATACCCGTCTTTATTTCCTATTGTCGCAATGGTCGCAAACTTCGGCTTGTTTCCTTCCCTTGTTTTCTTTTGGGTTTGTTTAAACACTCTTTTCTGGCCGCCTCCAAACTTTCCTTTTGACTGGCCAACTAATAAAAGCTCTGCCTCTGAGCCAGGAAAGAAACAATCCATTATCTCGGGCTCTATGAACTTCAGGCCTTTATCTAAGATTTCATCAATATTCTTTATTTCGTCAAGCTTAACCTTTTTGCCTAAAGCTGTCCTTGGCGCCCATTTTTCTTTATCAAAAACCGGTGCAGGCCTGCCTGACTGCCTTGTGTTTCGTCTATTCCTTCCACCTTTACCTGCAAATCTTTTTTTGTATTTATTTTCCTCTTCAGCCTTTATGGTTTCTTTTTCCTCTGCTTTTTCTTCTTTTTGAGGAGCCTTCACTTTCTCAGAAACCCCGGATGGATGTTTGGAATCTTTATTTTCTTGTATAGAAGATTTTTCTTTTGTTTCCATACTTTTTTCACTTTCATTCGAAAGTTCCTTTTCTTCACTCTTTACCATTTTGCTTGACCTCTATAATCCTTTTCTTAGTATTATCAAATTCATCCTTGCAGTTTCCTTTGATGAGCTCTTCTGAAGGGAATATTTCTTTTGAGTGAGGGATAGATATCCCGGCATCTACCACGCCCTTGAGCGCTGCATATACCCTTGAGTTTTTGACATTAGGATAGTTTCCCATGTCCAGGATCATATCAGTAAGGCTTTTTTCTTTGGCTTTCTTCCCAAGCAGGCTGCCTGTTAAGTATGCTGCAGCCCTGTTCCCCTTGCTTTTGTTCCAGCCAAACTGTTTCTGCAGCTGTTTTGAGGAAACGGATAACAGAACCATGTCGCCTTCTGAGTTATATTTTACTACTTGCAGGCTTATGTTCTTTAATGATGCTCTTACTACCAATCTTAGCTTATGAGATGATAACAGCCTCAATCTATTATTGTAATCTGTTTTTCCCTGCCTTTTTCTCCTGTATTTTACGTTGTATGTTTTTTTCATTTCTTCTTTTCCAGCAAGTTCTGCTCTCCGATATAGAGCTTTATATGCCTCCTGTTTCTGAAAAACCCGCTATTGACTCTTAAGTAAAGCCCTCTGTAAGATTGTTTGCTTATTAAGCCTCTTTCCTTTATATCTTTAAGCAGTTTCCTTTGCGCCCTGACCAGGTTTACCCATCTTCTTTTCTTGCCTAATCTTATATTCTTTGTTCCTTTCCTTGAGCCATAACCCCTTTGCCTGCCTTTTCGTTTTTGCGCTTTATTTTTCCTTACCCTGGACTTTGATATGCCTTTTACAGGCTTTCTTTTGATTGCTTTTTCTTTGATAAGAGATTTGACATTAGCTTTCGTGATTGCTTTCTTTATATCTTCCAGCCTTTCTTTATCCAGCTTTACCCTTTTGGTTGAGCATTTAAGTATCTGGGCAGCAAGCCTTTTTTGGATATTTTGTTTCATTACATCTAAAGGATACCTTGGGCTTTAGCCCAAGTTGTAGTCCACAGCTACTCCCTTTCCTCCGTAAGTTTTTTCTACCATTTTTGATTATA